>JAFGCD010000148.1 GCA_016932835.1 Sedimentisphaerales bacterium | reverse complement strand
CTTTGAAGATTTCCCAAACTTCGTATTAGCAAGTACTTGCGTAAAAAAATAGTGAGAATTGGAGTAGACTTTTAACATAGGAGAAACACAATGGGAGTATGGGATTTGGCACCGTGGGATAATGACGGAGGAGCGGATTGGTTCGATGACATGTTCGAAAAAACGAATCTGGCTGATCATGTGCGTCAGACGCTGCGTAGCAGCAATCCACAAGATGACTATGAACAGATTCGAGCAGCAGCGTCGCTTGTTGTCATGCTAGGCCATACGTATATCTGGCCGGTCGAGACTCTGGATCAAGACCTTTCACTCGCAGCATCCAAATTGGCGGAAATCCTTACTGTTCCCGAACTCGGAGAAAGTGAAGATCTTACATCCACAATTCGCGAGGAGATTCAGGAGCTACGTTCGCGAATCAAGGACGCCAATGTCGAATCGCCCCCAAACAAGGATAGGAAGAAATGGTGGGAATTCTGGAAATAGGGACGCATGTCAAGGGTAGGATGGTAATCGCAAATTGAGAATTCGGATGGGGAGCTTTATGTAGCTTACCTGACGTCTAGCCACAACTCTATTGGGGTCTTGACGTTTCTTGCTTCGAAGGGAAGTGGGATTTTTTCCCCCGTAGCTGCGGAGTGGTATCCTGCGTAGAGGACCTGCTGGACTACCCGGCCGTCGCGGCCTGTTGCTTGGGGCTCTTCTTTTCCTCGGACGCAGCGTGCGAAGTGACGCATTTCCTGGGGGAAGCCGTAGTTCCACAGCTCCTCGAAGACCGGATACGTCCAGCCCTTCGTGGTTGGGGCTTTTTCTACTGCGTAGCCGTAGCCCGGCTCGCTGTATGTGGGCAGTGCGTTGCCCATGTGCAGGTCGGCGTAGGTCAGGCCGGCTTCGCCGTAAACCTCGATGCGGTCTTCCATGCCGCCTCTGCGCGCCCAGCTATTTTCGATAAGGCCGACGGCGTTATTCTCGAATTCGATTATGCAGAGGCAGTTGTCCTCGCCTTTTGTCTTGTCAGTATGGACGTATGTCGCCATCTGGCAGAATACGTTCTTGATTTCGGGCCTGCCGAGGAACCACCAGCAGAATGCGATGCCGTGACAGCCCATGTCCATGAAGACTCCGCCGCCGGACTTTTCTACGTCCCAGAACCAGGGGGCGTGCGGGCCGAAGTGCTTCTCGCACTGCTTGACCATATAGACCCTACCGAAGGCGCCCTGGTCTGCCATTTCCTTTGCCTTGACGTATTTGGGGGTGAAGAAGAGCTCTTCTGCGTACATCAGCAGGACGCCTTGTCTTTGACAGGTATCGATCATTTCGTCTGCCTCTTCGAGCGTCATGCAGAGTGGCTTTTCGCAGACGACGTGCTTGCCCGCGGCGGCGATGTCGATTGTCATCTGCGCGTGGAGGTAGTTCGGGGCGGCGATGGTGACCATCTCGATGTCTTTTTCGGCGAGCATCTTCTTGTAATCGGTGAAGACGCGGGGGATATTGTATTTCTTCGCAAGCTCGGCGGCGTGGCCCGGAGTGGGCGAGGCGACGGCGACAAGCTCGGCGGCATCGGGGACGGAGGTAAGCGAGAAGGCGTGAATATCGGCCTCGAACTGTGAGCCTATGATTGCGGTTTTTACGGGTCCTTGGTTTGACATTTTTTCTGCGGCTCCGAATGAGACAGGATGGTGGGCAGTGCCCACCCTACAATTCTTCAACGGGCGGCGCCCACCCTACGGTTCTTCTTGCGGCTCCGAATGAGACAAAACGGTGGGCGGCGCCCACCCTACGGTTCTTCAGCGGGCGGCGCCCACCCTGCGGTTCTTCAGTCCAGTTCGCGCCTGCCGATTATTGCGTCGGTGAGTATCTTTCCTGATGCGTATTCTATTGTGCTGCCTGCGGGCAGGCCGCGGGCGAGGCGCGTGATCTTCGTTTTGAAGGGGCGCAGGAGCGAGCAGATATAGAGGATCGTTCCGTCGCCTTCGAGGTTCGGATTCGTCGCCATTATGACTTCTTCTATGCCGCCTGCGCGGACGCGCTCGACGAGCTTGTCGATAGTCAGGTCGGTCGGCTCGATTCCGTCGAGGGGGGCGATGTGGCCTCCGAGGACGTGATAGACCCACTTGCACGCGCCGGTCTTTTCGAGACTGGTAACATCCTTGGGCTGCTCGACGACGCAGATAGTGCTCTTGTCGCGTTTGGGGTCGGCGCAGATGCCGCAGAGGTCGGCCTCGGCGAGGTTGAAGCATGTTCGGCAGCGCTTGATATTCGTCTTGACGTCGCTGATGGCCTTGGCCAGGGCCAGGGCCTTGTCGGGGTCGGCCTTTAGGATATGGAAGGCGAGCCTTTCGGCGCTCTTGGGCCCTATGCCGGGAAGGTCGCCGAACTCTTCGATCAGCTTGTTCAAACTCTCGGTATATTCGGTGCTCATAATTCGCATCCTAACCCAGACTGACCGATGGTCAGCCCGGGAATTCAAAAATCAAAGTGCAAAATGCAAAATTATCGAATCCCGACGCTGTCGGGATGAATATTTCAATTGCCGGCATACTTCGGTAAGCGATTTTCATGCAACCGTTTGTGAGGCTCCTATCCGGGAAGCAACCAGTCTGAGCTATTGACAATGGCGGCATTATATACGATTGGCCTGGCGCGGGCAACTTCGCAAAGGCAAAAGCTGCGAAACGCCCATTTCGCAAGGCCGATTTATTCGGCTGAAGCGGCTGTCAGTGCTATCAGGGCGGGGACGCCGCGCGGGTTCTCGCCGTAAATCATATCAATGCTCTTGATTGCTATATCGGGCCGGGGGTTGTTCCACTGCTTGCAGTAGGCGACGGCGGAATACTCGGTGCCTGCGAAGGGTGCGGTCCAGGCGATCTGGGCGCCGGGGATCGCTTCGGGCTGCTTCTGGCGGTAGCCGGCGATATCTATCTCGGCGAAGATCGAAATATTTTCGGTTTTGCCGTCGGCGTATGTCACGATGTAGCGGAGGGTTTCGTAGGTTTTGTTTTCCTTTCTGTCGCGGTCGTTCATTCGGGCGTCCAGCCTCATCGTGTGCAGGAAGAAGAGTGCGTCGGCCTTGCGGTTTATGCCGATGCCGCGGATTTCCTTGGCTGGGTCATTGGGGATTCGGTCGCCGCCGAGCATGAGAACGGTCGGGACGGGCGAGGTCGGGAAATCGTAAATCGAGAAGGGTACGCCGGCAAACTTGTGGACGCCTGCGGGGATGTCCTTGAAGGTGAAGCTGCGGTCGCCGAAGAAGCCCCTTTCGGTGCGGTACTGGTTGGCGTGCTTGGCCAGGTCTATCGTCTCGTACCTGAGGTTGGCGCCGGCGATGATGCTCCTGCCGCCCTGGAAAGGCGCCTTGAGGTTTCGCAGGATGGTTGCGAGGATGCTGCGTTTTTTCTTTAGATTCTCCGGGACTTCTTCGGCGTTCTTGAAGAGTACGTTGCAGAGTACGATTCCGCCCGAGCCTTTGGGGTATGCCATTAGCCCGCCGATATTGAGCATGGGCTTTACCTTCTCGTAGAATTCGGGGGGCCTGTCGGCAATGAGGCGGATATTGTCCAGACCGGTTACGGCTTGCTTATCCGGAAGGCGGTTCCAGTCGGCCAGGCGCAGGGTGAACCTGGCGCCCTTGAGGGGCGGGGTGACGGCGAAGGTCTGCGGCTCGTTGTCCGGTTTGGTGTCGAAGGAAACGGCGGAGGCTTCATGGCCGTCTGCTATGAGTTGGACTTTTGTTACGGGGTAGTAGAAAGTGTTGCCGATCCACTCTACTTCGCGAATTGCGACTTGTTTCGGCATGTTGAGCGGGAAATCGACGGGGCCGTTTTCCGGGGCCGTGGTATTGACGATGTATTTCCAGGCGTCGGCGGAGACCATGCCGTTGACCATGTTCGAGCGGTTCCAGTCGGGGTGCTCGTAGTTCTCCGGAGGGAAGTCGGCGAAGGGTGCGACGTCGTCGTAATCGACGATATAGCTGAACGTGTCGCCCGCGACGTAATTGCCCTGCGTCCAGGGGAAAATTCTCTGGGCCGAATACAGGGCGACGTCGGCGATTGTAAGGCCGGAGGCCAGCCGGTGGCGTACGGGAGCTAAAGTGACTCGCTCACGGCGGAAGGGGCGGATCATGTGGTCGATGCCTACGATGCGGTTGTAATCCGAGAGGCCTTCGGGCGTGAGGCCGTTGAGGATTATCCAGCCTCCCTCGGCGGTGAAGGCCTCGATTTTGTCGCTGCTGCCGGCCAGTTGTCCGAGGTTGGCGGGCGTGGCGGCGATGACTGCGATCTTCGCATCGGGTGAAGTGAGCGTTTCGACAGGCCCGGCGGCGACTGTATATTTCAGGCCGACGGCGTCCATCGCTCCGGCAAGGCCGGGGCTGTCTTTGACTGCCGCGGCTACGGGGCGGTACTCGAGTTTGTAAGTTGCGGCGCATCCTATCAGGTTCAGCAGCAGTCGCTGGGCGACGACATTTTTATCAATCTTCTCGGCGACGAGCAGTTGGGTAATCAGCATCAGGCCCTCGCCGACGGGTATTTCGACAAGGCCCGTGCAGCGGAGGTTCTCGTGACATTGAATCAGCGACCGTGCGCCGCGGGCGGGCTTCAGATATGCGCTGCGATAGACGATTTCGCCGGGGCTCCATGTGAAGAAGTCTTTCTGCTTCAAGCCCGCCAGGGCCGGATGGGTCAGGTCTTCGGCGAAGGCGGTGCTTCCTTCGTTCTCTGCCGCTTCCATTTGGGCCGAGGCTAGTCCCTGGTATTTGAGCGGATTGGCTTGCTCGAGGATAATGACTCTCGGCCCTGCCGATGCGAATGCGGCGAGCCGGCTCGATGTGCTCTCTTCGGGGCCGAGGGCGTCCTTGCCGATGATGAGTATTTTTGTTTTCTTCGGGAGGGTGTCGAGGTCCGGCGCCAGGGTGAAGGGGACGGCGGACTGCTTGAGAAATTCGGCTGTCCGGCCGGCGGGGTCGTAAACGCATACGTCGAGTGCGCCGAGATTCGAAAGGCCGGGCACTTTGTTGCGGCGCGGGTCGGGATTTATTACGCTGACGGCTTTGATGTCGCGGAAGACCTCCTTGCCCTTGACCGAAAGCGACAAGAGCAATTGGCCCTCCTGCCTCGTATCGACGTTTGGCATTGGGATTTCGATGTCGAACTTCTCGCTGCTGCCTGCGGGGATTCGATGCTCGGTGATCTTTCCGCCTGCCGGTTTGCCGCCGACGGTGAGCGTCCATGCGAAGGTGATCGGGTCGTCATAGTGCGTATCGTTGAAGATGCCGATTGTGCGTTTGGCTTTTTGTGCCGAGGCGAAGGTCCAGTCCCACTGCCGGCAGAATACGGCGCGCGGCGCGTAGGAGACGTATTGTCCGGGGGCGTCGTTCTGGCCCATCCAGAAGTGCCATGCGTTCTGGTTCGACCATCGATAGCCTTCCATGAGCATTCTTGCGATTATTGTGGCGGCGGGTCTTGTGGCGGCCTTTCCCTGGAAGGCCTGCTCGCCGCCGAAGTAGGAGAGTTCCGGGTTGTTGCCGGTGATGTAGAAATCCTCGCCGATGAACCGGGGGCGTTTCTGGTCCCACTGCCATCTTCCACGTCCGCCGCCTTTAGTGTTAGGGGTGTAGGCCAAGGCCGGATACTGCGGGTAAGAGCCGACGACATAATGATCGCCTGCGACGGGCATTGCATTGTTCTTATGCGCTCCGCCGCCGTCGTTCATCGTGGGTCTGGTCGGGTCTATTGCCTGGACGGCGTCAGAGACCTTTTTGACCTCGGCCTCGAATTTGTCCATGAGGCCTCCGTAGAGGTTTATGCAGTTGATATAGAGGTACTCATTTTCGATTGACCAGATCATAACGGAGGGGTGGTTTCGCTCGCCTTTTACCTGTGCGATCATCTGGTCTTTCCAGTTTTCGAGCAGGTCCATTTTGATTTCGGTGCCGTATTTTTCTTTGAAGACGGGGTCGTTTTCGATTGCCATGTAGCCGATTGCTTCTCCGTCGAGGATACCGCTTCTTCGACAGACGACTCCGCTGGTATCGAGGAATGTCAGCGCTTCTTCCGGGTGCATGCCCTTCCACGCAGTGCCCCAGAATCTCATCATTCGTTGGTTGGTTTCTCGATAGAATTCGAGCCACTGCTCCTTTGTTCCCGCCTGGAAGCAGTCGGCCCAGCCGTGCCAAGGGATACCGTTGAGCTTGAAATCGCGTCCCTGCCAGGTCCACTGGCGGAAGCCGAAGGGCGTTTCGCTGACATCGAGCTGCTTTTCGTCCACCTCGATAGTCACCCTGAGCCGATACATTTGCGGGTCGTCCGGCCACCAGAGTCTGGGGTTTTCCCATTTCTCTACGATGTCGAGGACCTGTTCGCCGCCTGCCTTGAGGCTGAAGGGTTTCGGGGCGAAGGTCTTTTCGACCTTGCCTGTTTCGGCGTTGACGGCCCGGCAGATGATGCTGCCGGAAACGTCGCTCTTGCGAGTGTTGCTCACTGTCACCTCGAGGGCCAGTTCGTTATTGTCCACCGACGGCTTGCAGAATACGTCGGTTGTCTTCCCCGCCCCGGCTGTTACCAGTTCGGGCGCGGCGAGGATGCCGGATTGGGGGTGACGCCAGATGGGATATGCGAGGTCCTGGAATCCTTCTCCGAGGTACTGGAGGGGCAGGTAGAATTTTTTGCGCAGCTTCATCGGTCTTTGGGGGTCGGCGGAATAGGCGTACCACGCATCTCGAATACCGACCCATATCTCGTTGAGGCCTGGTTTGATGCCTTTTGTCACGTCGATCTGAACGCGGGCAAACGGGTTCTTATCGAACCCGCAATAGACGCCGTTTACGAATACGGTGGTGTTGAGGTTGTTCTTCGGGAAGACGATGTGGAACGAGCGGCCCGCGCACGATGCGGGCACGTTTACGCGCGTGCGATACCAGAGGCGATGCGCGAAGAGCAGGTCGGGACGGAGCTTGTTTTTGTCGCCGGGGACGTCGATTGCTTTCCAGTACGGATTTTCGGGAAGGTCCTTCACAGGCGCGGCGACCTCGCCTGGCAGGAGTTCATCGTCGCGACAGATTTGCCAGGTTCCTTCGAGGCTGACCGACGAGCGCGACTGCGGCGCCTGCGGCGCGGGCAGGTCGAAGACGACTTCGGCGGCATCGACATCCTTCTGCGTCCGCCATTTTTCGCCGGGCTTGTACTTCGAGTTAGGGGCGAAACGGCCTGCGTAGATGCAAAGGGCGTCGGAGCAATATACTATTCTTGCGGGTTTGCCCTTGTCGTCTTTGGTCTTGAGCACTTTTATCTGGAGCGTGTGGTCACCTTTGGGCAGGCTCCTTTCGCCCATTTTCATCCAGCTCACTTCGCACCAGAAGCCCAATTCCATGAGGTCTATTGTCGGGTCGTCATGGTTGACGGTAGTCCAGTCGGTCTCGTCGATTCGCCACTCGAAAGCGGTTCGTATGGAATCGAAGCCGAGGCGGTTCCATATCTCGTATTTTCCGTCGGCGGCGACGGAGAAGTCGTAGCTGATGAGGACGCCCTCGGCGGGGACTTCTTTTTCGACCTTGTCGGCATCGACCATGACAGAGAGCCACGGTCCTGAGAGATACTCGTGCGTCATGCCGGGCGAGGCCTTGATATTCATCGAGGTTGGCTTTTCGGCTTCGAGCCAGATCCAGTCGGCAGTTGCGGCCAGAGCGGGGCAGGCTATTGATAACGTCAATATGATTACTGCTATGCTGCTGATATTTGCTTTTCTCATGTTAGCCTCAGATAACGGTTCTGTGATTGAAACAACGAAGCCGAAATCTCTGTGCCGGCGGCCTCGTTCGCTGCAAACCACTATAGAATAGTTGCGACAGGTGTGTCAATGCGTTATAGCTTCTAAGAAAATGCCTCTGCATTCGAACGGCTTGTTCGTTCGTCCGGCGGGCGGTGTAAGGACGTCACGAGCGGTTATTTCTCGTCGATTCCGATTACCTTTGCATCGAGGCCGAGAAGGACTGTTTTTACAGCGGGGTCGCTTATGAGTTCGTTTCTCTTCCGGGCGAAGGTTTCCGTCTGCTTTGCCTGGGTTTTTGTCTGTGCGGGGGCTTGTGCGAGTTCGAGGCTGAGCGTCAGGGGGGTCGAAAGCAGTTTGCTGAGGAGGTTTTGGATCTGGTCAACTCGTCCGTTTTCGGCGCACATCTTTTTCTTCATTTTGGCCGACGGGGGGAATTCCAAGGTCAATGTGCTGTTTTCAAATTCGACGGGGGTCGCAGAATTGAGCGTGGCGGCGGTTGCCGGGCCGAGCCTTTCGCCTATAAGGTTCAGGATACCCCGCCAGTTGTCGCTGATTGAATCGAGGCTTGCGGAGAGACTGGTAAGGTCCGAAGGTTCGGCGGGGTGCGTCTTCGGGGGGACGGGGCTATTTACGGGGAGGCGTTTTTTTTTAACGGCTCCGGAGGGCGCGGCTTTTAACTGCGAAAGGAGCTGATCGACGTTCATAAAGTGCTCGCTGAGGGCGAATCTCAGCAGCGAAGCCTCTAAAAGCGTTCTGGCGGTATCGCTGTTCTTGATTGACCAGCGCAGCTTTTCCAGCGTGGAGATATTATAGACGAGCGCTGCGATATCGAAAAATTCGGCCAATTCTGCGGCGCGTTCTTTCTGGCGGGCTGTCAGTATCAGCAGTTCGCTGTCTGCGCCGGCGGATTTTACGACCATCAGATCGCGCATGCAGTCGATGATTGAATCGACGGTCTGGACTTCGCCGGTTCCGGACTTCAGCAGGTCGTCTATCGCACCAAGCGTTCCTGCGGCGTCGTTTTGGCCTATTTTTGCGACGAGGTTCCAGACTTTCTCGCTGTCTGCGCAGCCGAGAAGCTCTTCGAGCAGGGCGCCTCCGAGCGGCTCTGCGCCGGTACTGATGAGTCTGTCGAGCAGGCTCAGGGCGTCGCGCATGGAGCCGTTGGCCATTTTCGCCAGGGGCAGGACGAGGTCGTCTTCGTAGCCGATCTTTTCGGCCTTGAGCACGGATTCGAGCTGCCCGGCGATAGCGGCGGGCGCGATACTGCTGAAATCGAATCGCTGACAACGAGACTGAATAGTGGCGAGGACCTTGTGCGGCTCGGTCGTGGCGAAGATGAACTTGACATGGCTGGGGGGCTCTTCAAGGGTCTTTAACAGGGCATTGAAGGCGCCGGTTGAGAGCATGTGGACTTCGTCGATGATGTAAATCTTGAACCTTGCCCTCGCTGGTCGATATATGGCGTTTTCTCGCAGCTCCCGGATTTCATCGACGCGGTTATTCGAGGCGCCGTCGATTTCGATGACGTCTATATCTTCGCCGACGTTGACTGCCAGGCAGGATTCGCACTTGCAGCAGGGTTCGGTGGTCGGCTCATCGACAGCCAGGCAGTTGAGGGACTTGGCGAGTATTCTGGCCATGGTAGTCTTGCCGACGCCCCGGGTGCCCGTGAACAGGTAGGCGTGGGAGACTCGGTCTGTCTTTATGGCGTTCTTGAGGGTTCGGGCGATCGGGTCCTGCCCGATGACGTCATCGAAGGTTTGAGAACGATACTTTCTCGCCAGTACAGTATAGGCCATGGTTACATAGAAAAAAGATGGCCGGGTTTGCCACGGCACCACCAAGCACACGCTTATGGCTGCTCGGTTCCCCGCCTGACCAGGTTCACGGGCTCGGTCT
>JAFGCD010000147.1 GCA_016932835.1 Sedimentisphaerales bacterium | reverse complement strand
CTTTGAAGATTTCCCAAACTTCGTATTAGCAAGTACTTGCGTAAAAAAATAGTGAGAATTGGAGTAGACTTTTAACATAGGAGAATTGATAATGAAATATGCGCAGACAATCACAGTAGTAGCCTTGTTGCTGGCTGGCGCAGTTTTGAGCGGATGTGGCTGCTCGATATGCAATCCTGCCGATATTGAGGCGTTCCTCAAACCGTACGAGGCAGAGGTTACTGCCAAGAACTACATACTGCGGCCTCCGGATGATATCGCGATTCATTGCGCAAAAGTCCCCGAAATAAACCTGCAGGTACAACGCATTCGTCCCGACGGCAAAGTTTCATTCGAGGGACTGGGCGAGTTCGAGGCGGCAGGCAAAACCCCTGCTCAACTCGCCGAAGTTTTGAAGGTTAAGGTTGCGGAGCTTTACAATCTGATCGGAGAACACCCCATAGAAGTTCGTGTTGTAGGCTTTAGAAGCAAAGTCTATTACGTCATGGGCCAGGTCAATATGCCGGGAGCCCAGATACATACAGGACGAGAAACCGTGCTGCTCTCTGTCGCCGAAGCCGGGCCCAATCCAATGGCTGCGGAGAGCAAGATTCGAGTGATAAGACCGTCACACGATCCCAACGTAAAGCCCAAAGCCTTTAAGGTGAACTTCAATGATATGATTAAGAAGGGCGATGTTTCGCAGGATGTCCTGCTCGAAGAAGGTGATATCGTCTATGTCCCGCCGACAATCCTCGCTTCTATTGCCTTGAAGATCGAAGAGGCCATAAGGCCGTTGGCCAGGGCCTTCTCGGGCGCCTATATGATGCAGAATCCGCCGACATCAAGGAAGGGAAGTTATGGCGGCAGCAGCAATCCGTATCGAGGCTATTAGAGTCGGTCGCTGAGACAGACAGAACCTGACAACAGACTTTTCGAGTACAGAGGGTGTACGGGTGTTCAGCAAGAAAACACTGAGACTGATGCATCTTGTCGGCACGATATGGTTCATGCTCGGTGTTGCCTATGTGCTGATTACGGTCTTGCGCCAGGCAGGCATACGATGGTGGATACTGTTCTCTCTTTCGGGACACGGCGCACTGATCGTTTTCGTTCTGATTAGTCTGTATCTTTTTGCCGTGTTCAGAGGTCTCAGCAGCAGCCAGATGCTTCAAATAGAACACCCCATCACAAGTACGGATTACTACACCGTTTTTTATGTTACCACGCCGTTTCTTGGCAGCCTTGCCGGGTGTCTGGGAATGATAGGCGTGCCTGATACATCACGATTCGTGTTGGGCGTTGTGATGGGGACTTTGGGCGCAACATTTCTCGTTTGGGTGATTGTTGACCCGGCCATAGGCGTGTTTGAGGTTTTGCTTTATCCCACCGGCAGAAGGCATCGTGCTCAAAGGTTGGCACAGGCCAGGGCCAACCGTGAAGCAGCGCAGAAAAACCGGCAACGCCTATTGGCGGATATTCTCGAAAAGGAGGAAGCCAGGAAGCAACAGTGGGCCGAGTTGTTACAGCCGGAGGCTAAAAAACTCGCCGATTTGTTAATGACCGCAGAGGCGGTTGACTTTGACAGGGCTCAACGCCAGGCCACCGATATAGGTGCGAACGCCTGGCGAATAGGAGGTCTCGGCTGCATGAAGCAGCTTCGCAAAATGGCGATAGAAGCATGTGACCGGAAGAACCGCAAGGATGCTCTTACTGACTTCATCTCTGTCTGGTGGGATGGGATTGGCAACTGGCAGAATCCCCCAATTAACAGAACGGCAGGCTCCTGAGCAGTGCAGCAGGGCAAATCAGGTCTGGGCATTATTCATAAGGCAAAAAAACGAGGCCGGACATCCTTGTCCGACCCCGCAGAATATGCACTTCTACCATTTTCTATACTATAGTGTTCTGCGTCTCCGCAGCCACCCAACAAGTCCCGCACCGATACTGCCCAGCAGGATAGCGCCGGGAGCCGGGATTCTGACCAACTGGTCCTGCTTTTCCCAAGTCAGATCAATGTCACCGTATAAGTTTAAGACCCGAACATTGCCAATATCCCCCGTATTGTTCTTTACGGCGTCCTGGTAAAACTTGTCTTTGAGAGAGGTATCGCCGTCGGCCCAGCTCTTGGCCTCTTCTCCCTCGATATACCATATTACATGTTGCAAGGCGTTTGCCGAAGCGATGCGTGCTGAAGTTCCGCCGCTGGTGTCATAAACATAGTCGGTCAGCTTACCGGTGACAAACTTATCGTACAGATAAGCCGTTTTGGGATCGAGAGGATCGAATCCGCCCGCTCCGGGACCGCCGTTTACCGCTCCGGTATTGACAACCGCATAAAACGTGCTGCTGAAATTGATATACTCGGCCTTCTCAAGGCAAAAACTCTCGAACTTACCGGCTGTTTCTCCCAGGCTCGTGGGCGTGAATGGCCACGTATTCGTCGGCCCCATTAGGAATTCACCGCCACCGGTCGTTCCGTAACTGTCAGACATCTTCAGCGTCATCACGGCGAAACCGGGAGCCGCGACGAATCCACACACAATAAGTACAAATACTGCTTTGATGGTGAAATTCTGGTTTGCCTCCATTGCATTTCCTTTTCTTCATCAATCCCTTGAATACTCCCCGTCTCAAAAGCATCCCGTGCAACAACGAGATTTACAGCCGTCGCCTGTGGTTACTTTATAATACTGTATTATAGCTGTCTCCTTCTTAGCAGCCAGCCAACCATCCCTAATCCGAAACCGCCCAGCAGGATAGCGCCGGGGGCCGGTATTCTGTAATATGTCGAGTCGTGTGAGCCCGGAGCGATATCCCAAGTGCCGATCATCTCCACTGTTCCGTCGTCATAGACGTCATAGCCATAAACATCAATGTGTGCCCAGGTGAATCCACCAATAGAAACCGAAAATACCTTTTCTTCACCGTAGCCGTCGCCGAGAGTTATGCTGCCTCCGCCTGCGGCGTTGTAATTATTAACCGGACCGACATTGTCGAAATCGCCCACCCCATAGATCAGGAAATCGGATATGTCATTCTGGAAAGGATAATGATTACTGGTTACGACGTCCTTGTCATTTTTGCCCTCAGGCAGAAACGACTTTGTCGCGTATCCGTCATAGCCCGCGGTGTTGCCCGGCTCATCAGTCAGTATGTCGATATCAGCGTCGGCATTCGGATTGTAATATGGTGTCGCAGGAACCGATGTCCTGTCGAACAGAAGCGCCGCGCCGACGTCTCCGCCGGTGATTGACAGCGTTCCTGATTCGCCTTCCGGCACGGATACCACCAGTGTTACTTGTTTAAGCTTGACGGTCTCTTTCGATCCGCCAAGATTGAAACCGCCTACGATAATCAAATCAAAGCTGCTGTCCGTTGTAAACCAGGTCTCTTCGTCTTCGCCGATCGTATCGGCCGTGCCGCCTTTGATATAGGCTTGAAACGTAGGCACAGCCGTCGCTGTCTGAATGAAAATTGTTAGAATAGCTGAAACAGCCAGCAGTGACACACAGACTCTCTTCATATACCTGCTCCTTCAGGAAAGCCCAGGGAGTAGAAAGATGCCACCTCCTTGTGACATTCTTTCCACTTACCCTGTGCTGTAGTCATCTAATGACTAACCAATCCTTTGTAATCAATCTCTTTACAGAGATTTTCTTCTTCTAAGCCAGCCGACAAGGCCTGCACCAAGGCTGCCCAGCAGGATCGCACCGGGCGCCGGAATCGTAGTCAGCGTAACGGTTGTACGATCCAACTCGCCGCCGTTGCCGTACAGCACCATATCAAATGTGGCTGTGCCGTTGACTATAGGCGCCGTAGCACTGAAGGTGAAACTGCCTGTTACAGGGCTGTCCTCTTCGTGCCAGGTACCCGTCCGGGTCTGGCTCGCCGGGCTCCATGTAAACGGAGCATCGGCGCCAGGGGCTTCGATCGCAACGGTGATATTGGTCAGCGTCTCGACGCCGCCCGTAATCGCTGCGACGATCGTATCTTCAATCGACGTGCTTCCCGAGCCGACACTATTGAACAATGTCCCGCCGCCGGCGGCAGTGATGGCGCTTGCCTGATTCCGGCTTTCGTCTACCGAACGGACGCCGTCAATTCCATAACCCGCCGTCGTCGTGTTAAGGGCGAACGTCAGGATGCCTCTGCTGTTCAGTGCGCTTATCGTGTTTGCCAGCGAGGGATACCACCCGGTCGAGCCCGCCATATCATACGACTCGTAGTCCGAAGGCCCGGCATGACCGACCGCATCGCCTGCCCAGATAATGATCTTCTGGGCGGCACTGGTCCCGCCAAAGTCCAGACCGGCAGTGGTCGAGTCCGTCCAATAATTGGCAACTTGCGTCAAAGACTTCATCTGTTCCTCTGGCGTGTCGTATCCACCACCGGCAGACATGCCGTTGATGGCTGTTTGCACAGCCGAGGAACTTGTGGTGAATGCCTGACGAAGATTGATACCGTATGCGGAGTATGCCCCGCCGTCGTAGTAATCTTTGTAGTCTGCGACAGCATACGATACACCCGCTCCGACGTCGCTCGCGATACGACTTTGAATGTTGTTGAAAGCAGTTTGGATACCGCTGATGTAGCTGTACATACTGCCGGTCGTATCCGTCAGGAACAGTACTTCCGTTGTCCCCGCCCCGGTGTCGGTGATATCAACCGAGTAATCGAGCGTATAGCTTTTGGTTTCGCCCAGGTTATGTACGCCAAAGATGCTGTCCGGGCTGAGTGAGCCCGTAATAGCCGCCGGCGCCGCCGTGCTTAGCAAACCAATCGTTAATACCAAAACAATGAGTTTTTTCATTGTTCTATTCCTCCAATTAAATTCCTTTTTTTATTGCCGTACTCAAGGGCGAGTCATCAATGCCCTTGCTGCGGCAAATGTTCCCTTTCCATTACACCCTTAAAGGCTTCTACGCCTTCTCAGCCAGCCGACAAGGCCTGCACCAAGACTGCCCAGTAGAATCGCACCAGGCGCCGGAATCGGAGCACCCGAGATGTGGAAAATATCGGGGTTGCTCGGATTGCCGCCGACGTTGGTCAGATTGGCGCCGATATTAATGCCGAGGTTGGTGACGTGATTCAGGTTCTGAATTGTCGGGTCGGTAAGGTCGATGGTGAGAGTGACACACTGCCCGGCATTCAATGCCGTCCAGCCGTTCTCGTAGTAGTTGTCCGACTCAGTGTAACCGCCGGTCGTGTAGCCGGTGTTTATCGACAGGTTGACCCACCAGATGTCGTCATTGTCATTGCACAGAACTACTGACAGGGCGTCATATCCGGTCAAGTCGTTATCCACTTCGATATTCCCTGTCTTGGCAACGCCTGACGCCGCCGCTATGACATCGGCAGTGGTCGCACCGGTCAAGCCGGTGGCTCCGGAGGCGCCCCAGAAATTGGCGCTGACCTGAATCTGAGCAAACGGATCTGCTCCGCCGTCATCCTGCAGAACGCCTCGATAGCCTACTACTCCGGCCATACTCTGGCCATAGGCCAAAGCGCCTGTGTCCGAGCCTACATAATCGAGGCTGCTTGAAGTCCCTGTGGGATTCGAATACGTGTGCCACAACAAAGACAGGGCGGCCTTGTTGAGCGTAAGGGTCGGTCCCGCCAATGACACTGATGCCATCAACGCGACGACCATGCTTGCAAAAACTAACCTTTTCATTTTATGACTCCTCAAAAGTCTTTATCCGTAAAAACTAAAACAACCACATCAACCTCCTGTCTCAAAAGGGCCCTGCGCGCACAGGCCCTCATAGAGGAGTAAACAAATCTTTCCAGGCAGCCGTCGGGGGACCGCGAGCTAAACTGGGGAAGATAAATCCTGGTGAAAAATACGAAGACTGCTCGGCTGCGCGGGCCGAGCATACGGTCAAATCGACAGTGCTTGATGATAATGCCAACAGCGCAACATTCGACACTTTCGAGTGCGTACACCGTACACTTGAGTTTAGGTCGAACAAGTTGCCTGGACGGGCCGATAGCTGGAGTAGTGACGTCATCGGCATTGATGACGACACAAGAGTTGGTATTCCCGCCAGATGGCGGAGCAGGCCCATGTAATGTGTCCCCTCGATATGGCTTCGCAGACGATATCCGGTTCTGCTGTGGTGTCGGCCGATGGTTTTACTGTTTCCGTGCTGGGTTTTGAAGTGTCCCTTGTCGGCTATATGGAAGACGACTTCGGGGATCGCCAGCAGACCGGTATGTCCGAGCCAGAGCAGCCCTGCAAAGCCGGCGAGCCATATTCTTCGGTCATTAACAAAGGAGACACAGACAAACCCTGTCAAAACCATAAATACTGCCGCCGGAACACCGGGCAGCGACCTGTTGGCTGCCGGAGCGGAATGTGAAACCGCCGAGTCGGAAGGGGGCTGGAACAACTCTTTGCCGATACGTGATAATTCGCTGTTGCCGACATCATCGGATGTGGAGACAAAAACCGTGGAGCTATTTATATTGGGGAACCATGCGTTCGCGACAAGCGGCACATCACGCTCGCCAAGAGAAGGCGCGGCATTGGCTGTTGTCACCAGAGCAAGTGACAGCGCCAGCGTCAAAAGTCTGCATTCGGCCTTTGCAGGCATCATCCGTCTCCTTACGGAGCAAAACTATCCTTAAGCAAGCTGCAATGGCCACCCTCCCACGGGGTTACCGAAGATGGCCTCCTCCTTTCGGAGTCACATGGCGGTGTGAATATACCGAGGAAATTGCCTGAACGTCAAGCGGAAATTCGCAAATTCCGAAAAAAAACAGAAAAAATGCTATCAGATCGTGTTGTTTTGGGACCGTCCGAGAATAGCGTATAGAAACCGGCGTGGATGGCGCACTATGCCAAACGGGGTAGCTCATATAAGGCAAAAAGTTGGCCTTGGGCACGCTATTGTCTGTAGAAACGTGAGAATAGGGGGTGGAAATCGTAATTGTGACACATAAGCAGTACAGAGCGATAGGGGGTGCTGCCGGTGTCTTACCTGCATTATTTCCCATGTTGGCTTTTTTTTCTTTTTGAATTGCAGGCAGACTTGACATTGAGACTGAGGATTCGCCGGGCGTCCGGAAAACGTGCGATCATGTTGACCTGCAAAAAAATACCAAATACTATTGCCTTGCCTAAGGTAAACATAGTAGTATGTGCAAGTTCGTTTTCGGTACGACGTGAGGTTAGGGGTGAATGGAAAAACTGGGCAAGGTTTATTGAGTCCCGTCTGTAGGGTGGGGTGATTTCAAGGAGGAATATAATGAAAAGAGTATTGCAGGGAGCAATCGCAATCGCATTGATGTCGTCTGTGTCACCGGCGGGGGTTCTAACGCTGAATGAATCCGCATTGGAGTTGTTGTGGCACACGTATTCGGATCCGTCGGGAACCATAAGCAGTCTGGATTATGTTGGCTCAAGCGCGGATGCTTTAGACTACGGGCAATCACTGGCCGGATTAGTGGGTTATCGCGGGCGTATTCAGGACGATGATGGACCGAGTGAATTTGCTTATGTCTCTATCAGTGCCAACCTGACAGGCTCCTCCGGAGCCACCGGCCTCTCGGGATCTGCTGCGGCTGATCTGATAGCGGCTTCGACAGGCGTTGCCAAAACGGGGGATATTGAAAAAGACAATGATCTGTCCGGATATGATGCGTTTTCATTAACATTGCATAATGACGATGATGACATCTGGTGGGTGAACCTGTTCATAAATACAGGTTACACCACCGGCGGTTACGGCGAGCCGGACAACTACTACGAGAATGGCTGGGTCATGCTGCCCGGTCTCAGCAGTGCAACGCTTACTGTGGATTTCACCGACCCAACGATACAGCACCTCAATCATGTCACGGACATCGGCATCTGTATCGGCGGCGAAATGAACGGAAGCCCTTACGGCGTTCCCGCCAATCCGAGCAATCCTGATGTCTATCATATCTCGGCATCGCCGATTCCGGAGCCGGCTACTTTGGCGATGCTTGCTCTGGGTTCATTGGCTTTTCTTGGCAGAAGGAAGGCCTAACTGCAATGCCTCCCCGGCACAGTTGAGAGCCCTGTTTTGAAGTACGGATGTCGGATTATGGGAGGGTATATCCGTAACGCACATTTTATTGGCTGTTTATCAGTCCAAATCATCACTGCCGTCCTATAAGTATCCGTTTTAGCAGTCGCAATGCGCTCGCTGCGAATACGCCCTGTTGCGCGGGTGATTCAAAGGGCCTTGCTGGTTAAGTGCGGGGGGGAACGGGACGATATTTTTCAGGTGAAGAAAGTGTATTCTTACCATGAAAGGCGTTAAGTTGAACGTTCGTAAAGTCTTGATTATTAGTAAGTTAGCGATTATTCTGCTTTTGGCCTATATCGGCGGCCAGACTTTGCTGACAAGGCATAATTCTGTGGAAATTTTCGCCCCTTCCTCTGCCGGCGGCACAGAAGCAGGGCCGATGCCCGATGCCAATGCGCAGAACCGGGAAACCACAGATGATTTCTCGGTTATAGTTGAGAGGGATATATTCGGAACTACCGGGCAATCACCTGCGGCCGTTGCTTCGGATGTTGGCGTATTACCCTCGGCAGGGCAGGAACTCGGCTTTGAATTGGTTGGTACTGTTTTTGGAAATCCGGCGATATCACGAGCGATAATCAAGAACACCAAAACAAAGGATGTTGACCTATATCGATCCGGTCAGAATGTCGCCGGTGCTTCAATCTTGAGTATCCAAGCCAATGCGATCATTCTGCTTCACGACGGACGAAGAAAAGTGCTGACCCTCAAGACTGCTGAGACTAACCTGGCGGATGTCTCCTGCATGTCTGGAACAAACGTCTCGCAGGCCACCAGCGCCAAGCCCTATCTGCCTGCTTCGAGAATACCGGCCGGTTCTGATGCTCCCAAATCGAGAATCGGGTACATCGAGGAGATACTCAGCAAGGCGGCTATTGAGCCATACGTAGTCAACGACCGTGTCGAAGGGCTGAAGATAACAGGTCTGGAAGAAATTCCGATGGCAGAAACCATCGGGCTCAAGAATGGAGACATTGTTCGTTCGGTCAACGGCCAGAATTTAACGAGCCTCCAAAAGGCATTTCAGGTGTTTCAAAAGGCCAGGTCCCAGCCCAGTCTGAATATGCAACTGTCGCGGGGCGATCAGACAAAAGAAATATCGTTCGATTTGAAATAGTTTATCAGACAACCTCAGTTAAACGGATAGAAACAGATGTTGATACCCAATTCTCAAGCTGCCCGGTACCAGAGAGCCAATGCAACGAGGAATCTCTTATGTTTTGTCTTCAGCCTGTGCATAGTGTTCGCCGGCTGCAAGTCAAATCATAAATCACAAGGCATACCCCCTGAGCCTGCACCTCATGTTTCTGAGAATCCGCATTCACCCAGCGGCGGTGAAGATTTCAGCGAGCAGTTGTACCGTGCTAATGCGGACTTCGCTAGGGCAAATAACAAACTCACCCGGCCAGCTTCGGTAGCTGCAGCGCCGCAGGCGTTCACCGATACAGCAATACTGTCTCAGATGGATATTACCGCGATGGCTGATCGCAGCGTCGCACGCCCGCTCGAAGCCGGCGCCGCTCTCGCCGGTATCGCGACAGTCGGTGATGCGGCCCCGGAAATCTCTTCTGCGGTGTCTGTTGACATGCCGGCGATCGATAGCCCTGAAATGGCAGACCAACTCGTCTCATTGAACTTCGACAAAGTCGATATTAATGCCGTCCTGAAAACCATCGGGGATATAACGGGAATCAATTTCGTTGTGGACAAAAGCGTCAGCGGTCCCGTTACCGTCATGTCGCCGACTAAAATAAGACTCGGTGATGTATATACGGTCCTCGAATCGATTCTCGATGTGCAGGGTTACGCCGCCGTGCCGTCGGGAGACCTGGTTAAGATAGTGCCCAAGGCCCAGGCCGCAAAACGCAGCCTGCAAGTACGAATCGGAAGCGATCCCGAGCAGATGCCGGATACGGATTCTGTTGTTACGCAGATCATCCCCCTCAGTTACGCCGATGCCGCCGAGGTTGCCGGAATAGTAAAGCCGTTCGCTGCAGCGGAATCGCAAATCGCAACTTATCCAAGAACCAATTCGATTGTCGTAACGGACACCTCATCCAACATACGCTACCTCACCACGATTATACACCGGCTCGACGTTCCCGGCTCGAAAGAAGCCGCTTTAGTCATTCCGCTGAAGTACGCTTCCGCCCAGGTCCTCAGCGAGCAGATTTTGCAGATAATGGACGAACGAAGCACCGCCGCTGGACAAAGCTCTCGCAACAGGACCCAGCAGGGTGATACGGCGATGAAAATACTCGCCGACGACCGCACGAATTCACTGATCATCGTCGCCGCACCTCAGGATATCGATACTATTCGCGGATTGGTGGAGCAGCTCGACGTCCAGCGGCCTATCGGCTCAAACAACGTACACGTCGTGTATCTCCAGAACGCTCAGTCGAAGGAAGTCGCACAATCCCTGACCGCCGCGCTGACGAACCTTAGAATCTCCGGAGCTATCGAAGCATCAAAACCCGTACAGGTCACGTCAGACGAGGGGACAAATGCCGTAATCATTTCGGCTTCCGCCCAGGATTTCGAGGTCATCGGAGAGATCATAGAAAAACTCGACATCGTTCGGGAGCAGGTGCTTGTCGAAATGCAGATCATCGAGGTCAGCGAAGACAGCCTCAAGGAAATCGGAGTGGACTGGGCCAGCCTCGACCAGTCTGTTGACGGGAGTGTTCGAGTCTTCGGCGCAACGGGATTCGGACTCAGGTCCGGCTTCGCCAGCGGCACACTCGAAGGACTCGCCCTCGGCGCATGGAGAGGCGCCGGAACAAACCGGCAAATCGGAACAATACTTCACGCCCTCCAGAAAGTCTCGGGCGTGAACATCCTTTCCACCCCGCACATACTGACTTCCAACCATCAAAAGGCGATGATAGTCGTCGGGGAAAACAGGCCGTTTGTCATGCAGTCCAGAATCACCGAAACCGGCGACCTGATTACCCCGACCGTCATCAAAACCTATGAGTATAAAGACGTCGGTATCAGTCTTGAGATTACCCCTCATATAAGCCAGGGTGGACTCATAAGACTTGAGGTCGATACCGAATTCACCAAACTCATCGATGATGTCACCACTACGTCCACGGATACGCCTGCAACCGCCAAACGCCAGGCCCAGACCGTTATCTCGATGGATAGCGGCTCAACCGTCGTTATTGGCGGCCTTATCAGGGACGACATAACCAATATCAAGAAGAAGGTTCCTCTGCTCGGCGACATACCCGTAGTCGGCTCACTTTTCAGATTTCGCAGAGACAAGCTGCAGAAGACCAATCTGCTGCTGTTCATAACGCCGTACAGGCTGGGAAATCAACTGGACCTTGAGAAGATCACAAATAAGAAGAAGGACGAGATGGCCCCGGTTCTCGAAGAAAATCAAAAGAAAGATGAGACCGGAAGAAAATGACAGGCATACACATCTGTCCCGATGTTGAGGAGGTCAGCCGGTGAATACAAAACTCGACGGACAAATAGCCGACGGCTCAAATTCTGCTGCTGCTTCTCAAAAAGCCGGCTCGCAGACCGATACTCTCGATCCCGCCGACCTTGCCGGTCCTCGTCGATTCATCGATGCTATTTCTCCCGAACAGTTGGTCCCGGATCTGGCGAGAAAACTGCCGCTGGAATTTCTTAAGAGCCAGTGTGCCATTCCGCTCACTCTCGACGACGGAACTCTCGCTGTTGCACTGGCCGAGCCGTTGAATATCGAAGCATACGATGCGATTGTCAGCGTTCTGAATCAGCCGTGCATTCGTGTTGTATGTCCCGCCGACCAGATAGAAAAGGCCATCAGTCTGTGCTACTATCAGACTGCGCAGCCTGGTTTCGACAGTGATCCGGGCCGCGAGAAAGATGCCTCTCGTACTCACAGCAATCTCGACGTCTCTTCTGTGCAAACGTGGGCCGAGGACCTGTTGAACGTTGCCGGCAAAGCCCCGGCCATAAAGCTCGTCAACAAAATTCTTTTTGACGCTGTTCACAGCCGGGCGAGCGATATACACATCGAGCCGTATGAGAACGAAGCGAGAGTCCGCTTCAGAATTGACGGTGTCCTCCACGATATTATGACGCTGCCCTGCGAGCAGGTCCCGGCTGTCCTGTCGAGACTGAAGGTCATGGCCAACCTCAACATCGCGGAGCGAAGGCTTCCCCAGGACGGCCAGAGTAGAATCAAGATTGCCAGTGATCTGGTCGATATTCGCGTCTCTACAATCCCTACCCTCGGAGGCGAGCGCATCATGCTCAGGCTGCTCGACAAAAGTCGAGCGGAGTTTGCTCTCGACCAGGTCGGATTTGCAGCAGATCTGCTCGAAAGATTTCGTCGGCTGATCGCCATGCCGCACGGAATAATACTCCTCACCGGCCCGACAGGAAGCGGAAAGACAACCTCCCTCTATGCGGCGCTGAACGAACTGAACTGCGAGCAGCGAAACATTCTTACTGTCGAGGACCCGATAGAATATCAGATTCCCGGCATAGGCCAGATGCAGGTAAAGCCCAAGATAAACCTAACATTCGCAAATTGTCTGCGGCATATCTTAAGGCAGGACCCGGATGTGATTATGATAGGCGAAATCCGAGATCTCGAAACCGCCGAGATAGCGATACAGGCTTCACTGACGGGGCACCTCGTCCTTAGCACTCTCCACACCAATGACTCGGCTTCGGCTGTCACTCGACTCATCGACATGGGCATCGAGCCTTATTTGATTTCATCATCCGTCGTAGCCATCATGGCGCAGCGACTCGTGCGAGTAATATGTCCCCAGTGCAAAACCGCCCTCGACGCCGGCGAACATACCATTGCACTGGCCGGCATAAGCCCCAATGACAAATTAAATCAGGGTCCGTTCTACAAAGGTCTCGGCTGCGAGAACTGCCGCCGGACCGGGTACCTCGGAAGGACCGCCATTCTGGAGCAGCTGATTGTTGACGACGACATAAAGGCTATGATAACACAAAGATGCGGCTCCCACCTCATAGAACAGGCCGCCGTCAAAAAGGGAATGGCAACTCTCAGAGACGATGGCTTCCACAAGGCTCTGGCTGGGATTACTTCGCTCGAAGAGGTATACAGGGTCACGGCCGATACCATCAAAATTGAACAGGGGATGGCATAGAATGGTCGTAGCTCAGTACAACTCCGTTGAAGGTAAAACGCAGCCCGCGAGGAGTTCTTCGGACTCTCTCGCTCGCCGCCTTGCCAGGCCCCCTGTACTCTCGCCGGATCTCCTCAGGAGAATCAGAACCAAGGATATCTGCCGTTTCACAAGGCAATTATCCACGTTGCTGCATGCGGGAATGCCGCTCGTGCCGGCTCTCTCTGCTCTCGTCGAACAGTTGGAGGATGCAACTGTTCCCGGCGACGGGGACCGGATTTATGAGCATGCGAAGCCCGTTACAATGCGATTCAGACCGCAGAGCAATCCGCTTGCCAAGGTCGTTGCAAACCTGCGGGACGACGTTAATGACGGCCTCGCATTTTCCGACGCCCTGGCGAAATACCCTGATGTATTCTCAAAAGTGTTCGTAAGCATGGTGGAAGCAGGCCAGACCGGCGGCGCACTCGAAAGCACCCTGCTGAAGCTCGCTGAGATGCTCGAAAACAAGGTTCGCCTCGCCGGAAAAATCAAATCCGTCATTGCATATCCGCTGATGATGGCGATTGTCGCTGTCGGCGTTCTGATATTCCTGCTCTCCTTCGTAGTGCCGAGCATTACGCAGATATTCCTCGAAATGAACCGCCAACTTCCCTGGCCGACCACGCTGCTGATAGCGATATGTTCATTCATGAGAAAATACTGGCTGCTCTTTCCTCTCGCGGCGTGCGCCGGATTTTTTGGAATCGCCGCCTGCATCAGGTCCGAGCATGGCAGAATGACCTGGGACCGCTTCAAGCTCAGGCTTCCGTTGTTTGGCATTCTCATGCTCAAACTCGAAACCGCACGCATGACCAGGACCTTGGCAGCCCTGCTCGCAAGCGGCATCCCAATATTACGCGCACTCGATATTGTAAAGGGCGTTGTTCAGAATCGTTTTATCGCCGGCGTCTTCAATTCCGTAAAGGAATCTATCGGCACCGGAGGCGGCATCGCCCAGGCAATGGGACGGACCGGATTATTCCCTCCAATCGTCCTGCATACCATTGCCACGGGTCAGGCTGGCGGAACGATAGAGAATGCGCTGACAGACATCGCCGATATGTACGATGACGAAGTCGAGATGGCATCGAGAACCCTTCTTTCGCTGCTCGAACCGGCAATCCTTCTTGTTATGGGCGCCGTAATCGGTTTTGTCGTGCTTGCAATCCTGCTGCCGATATTCGATATCAATCAGGCTATTTAGAGGAGTCATCATAAAAATGAAAACAAAAAACAAAAAACGCCGTTCAGCGAACCATGCCTTCACACTCATTGAACTGATGATTGTTGTCGTAATCCTGGGCCTGCTGGCGACCGTGATTATGCCTCGAATACTCAATCGCCCCGAGCAGGCAAGGAGAATGAAAGCGAAGGTCGATATTCGCAGCATCGAATCAGCCCTGGCCTTATTCAAGACCGACACGGGCCGCTTCCCAACGACATCCGAAGGACTTCAGGCCCTCGTTGCCGACCCCGGAATAAAGGGGTACAACGCCGACGGCTATCTGGACAAAGCGCCTCTGGATCCCTGGGGCAACGCCTTCGTATATGTCTCGCCGGGCCTGCACGGCAAAGACTACGACCTCGAATCGTACGGCAAAGACGGTGAAGACGGCGGCGAGGGCGACGACGCCGATATCGAAAGCTGGAACCTCGATGAAATGGGGTAGTATCCTCGCTATGACCGCCGAGAAACAGTACAAAACGATAACACGCACGCGTGCATTCACTTTTATAGAGGTGCTCGCTGCGCTGGCTGTAACTGCAATCGCGCTCGTGGGCCTGCTCAGGCTCCACTTGTTCAGCATCAGAATGGCCGATGCCGCCGACGCCGATACAAGGGCGGTGCTCCTCGCGCAGGGTAAGATATCAGAGACGCTCGCCGCTGGATATCCAGATGTCGGAGTCGATACCGGACAATTGCACGATGACCCACTGAATCTGTGCTGGAGAACCGAGGTGAGCGAATTTCGATTGCCGGAATTCGACGCTGCCGAGGCAGCCGGATTGCGACAAATCGCAGTCGATGTCACCTGGAACCAAGGTCTCCGCCGAAAGCATTTGAGAATGTCAACATGTGTGGCTGACAGCAAACTGCAATGAAATATAGAATCTGCAAAACCGGTTTCACGCTGATCGAAATGCTCGTCGCAATGGCGATAGTGGTGTCGATCGTTTCCATGGTCTATGGCAGCTACTTCGCAACAGCCAGATCGGCGGAGATATACAAGTCCAGGATGACGGTCTCCGAAGAGGTCCGCTCGGTTTTGCAGCGGATGTCAGGCCAGATTCGCTGTGCTTACGCTCGTTTGGCGGACGGCACTTCGTCGGAGCCGAAGGCGCTGCCGGTGAATACAGAGAAAGTTATTGACGAATCTATCAACTGCTTCAAGGCCGGCGTCGATCTCCCCGACGGGCAAATCCTGAATCTGGTAACGACCGACCAGTCATCCCTTGCAGAAGGCCGACCCGACGGTCTCCATGACGTCGCATACAGGTTTGATAGAAACGAGGGCATCCTGTTCATGAGCAGCAGCAGAGCGGTACACGGCAAGACGCCCCCAGGCCGTAAGCGTGATTGGTCGCCGCTGATCGAAAAGGTCCGACATATAAGATTGGCATTTTTCGACGGAAAGCAATGGTGGAGCGAATGGGATTTCGAGAAGAACAATAATCTACCCGCCGCGGTGAGCATAACTGTCGCATGTGAAGACGAGAATAGCCGCCAGTGCGTTTTCAGCACTGTCGCTTACGTGGCCGTGCATAGAGAGCAGACCAGCCGGGACATTTCCAAACGGTAGCCTTAGCTCGAAAGAAGCAATGAAACTCAAAACCGTAAAAACTCGGGAAAAGGGATTCATAATCGTGCTCGTTCTGTGCACGGTTATAATGCTCAGCGTTTTGCTCTTCGGCTTCAACCGGGCCTCTCGGGACAATCTCGTCGTTGCGGACCGTTTCAAGAACTCCGCCCGTGCACTGAATTGCGCAAGAACGGGCCTGAGTATCGCAATCGCTTCGCTGAAGAACGCCGGTGCACTTCATAGCGATAACCTGATGACTGTGCTCGATGGCCGGACGAATATTGACCTGGCCGACGGGACATGTTCGATTACCGTCAACCAGGAGAGCAGCAAGCTGAACCTGAATCTCCTCAAAGACCGCATGGGCAGGCCAGACCGAACCAGAATCGACCAGTTCCTCGCCCTCATCGATGCCGTCAATCGAGCCGGCCTCGCCGATCCGCTGCTTGGCTACGAAATCGTTCCCGCAATAATAGACTGGATCGACGTTGACGACGAAACGATCTGTCTGCCGTTTGTCTCAAAGGGGAATCTCGGCGCCGAATCGGATTATTACGCCGCGCTTTCGTCCCCGTACCGTCCGAAGAACGGTCCGTTGGACACCATCGAAGAACTCCTGCTCGTCAAGGCAGTCACCCCCGCGGTCTTCGAGCGCATCCGTGACTATGTAACCGTTTACGGGGATGGGATGATCAACATAAATCACGCCCCGCAACTCGTCATAGAGAGCCTCTCGGAGGATATGGACCCTGTCCTCGCAGCGATGATTGTCAAACGTCGCAGCGAAAAACCCTTCGAAAGTCTCTCTGAGCTTCGTGATATACCTGGAATGACAGACGCCGTATATCAGAGCCTCAGGAGAACCGTCACAACGCGCCCGATCAGCGAATATTACCGGGTAATCTCATGCGGTTGCGCAGGAGGACTCGATTGCACGATATCAGCGACGATTCAAAGAAACGAAGCGGCAGGAAGTATTGACGTGATTCTATACGAAGAATTGTCGCCCCAATATTGCGAAAGCGTCCATCGAACGACCAGCTACCGGAGACAGCATAATGATTAAACGGTCTATTGGCATTGATGTCGGCCCCGGATTTTTGCACGCCGCCCAAATACTCAGAACCGCACAGGGTTTCCGTGTCGAGAAGACCTTCAGTACGTTCATCCGCCGGTCCTCCGATTCAATGCCTGAAATGCTCAGGACACTATTCAGCCGTCATGGTTTTGACAGGCGCGCCGCCGTTGCAGTGTCTGTGCCGCGTGATGCCGTCTTTTTCCGCAGCATCCATGCCGACGATGCGGGTCTTGAGCAACTCAGTCGGCAGAATTCCTCGCCACTGAGCGACAGCTTTCCGATTCCCGCCGATCAGATCATAATCCAGGCGTGTTCATCTCGCCCAAAGGCAGGCGGTGGATACTCCATCCTCACCGCTGCCGTTGCAAAGTCATCACTCGCCGAGATGAAGCGCATCCTTGCAAAAGCGCATATCCGCCCGCGGCTCATAGAGGCGCCTGTATGTGCAGTCCATTCGGCTGCTATCGTCAATCATTCCCGGCTTACGGCAGGCCGCGCACTAATCGCCTGTATCGACGAGCGCTTTTTGACCATTTCCGCGGTCGCTGACGGCGACCTTGTATTGGTCAGGAATATCCCGATCCCGCCCCCCTCCGATAACGATATTGACGCAACTGAGGACATGCTCGCCGAGACCGTTTCTGCCGAAGCAAGGATTACATGGCAAAAAGTGTTCGACAAACCCATAGACGAATCGGCCGAACTCTATCTGCTTGCCGCCGCCGAGTCCCGCGACAGCCTGAAGCCGCTGATTGAATCGAATCTAAATCGCAGTCTCACCGTTATCGATCCGTATGCTCAAGTTCGTGCCTTCGATAACCAGCCCGCAGAGCCCGCAATTTGTGTTGCCGAAGGTCTGGCTCTGCGGCTGCTCGATCCCGAACGAACAAAAGGCCTGAATTTCATCGAGGCCGAAAATCGCCTGACGCAAAAGCCCATCGACGTCAAAAGAGAATTAGTCGCCTACGGGACACTGCTCGTCGCCGTCATCGTACTTCTTATAGTCGGCCTCTTCACCAGGTTATCCCGGCTCGAAAGCGCCTACGCCGATACCAAGGCCAACATAAACGAGACTTTCACCGCAGCGCTGCCCGACGAGAAAAACATTGTAAGCCCTCTCGCACAGATGCGTCAGAAACTCGACGCCCTCAAAAACGACTATCGCCTGTTCGCAGCCTTTACCCCCGCAGCCATGGGACCGATTAGAATTCTCAGTGCTGTCAGTCGAACGGCCCCGGCCGATGCCGATATCGAGCTTGAAGATTTGCTGATTACAGACACTGCGGTTCGCATAACCGGCGGATGCAATTCCTTCGAGTCAGTTTATGACTGGCAGCGAGTCTTACAGCAACTCCCCGATTTCGAACTGGTCGATGTCACCGATGTCCGCAGGGAAGCCGGCAGCGGCCGTGCGCGGTTCACCATGACAATTTCATCCGGAAAGCAGGAGAAAAGATAATGCGCCTGACAAAAAGAGAAAAAAAATTCGCCGCATTCCTGGCCATTTTTGCCGCCGCCTGGCTGCTATTCAGCTCCGTAATAAACCCCGCCAGAGACAGGATTGCTACGCTCGAGAGAGTCATCCCGCAGAAGCAGGATGAGCTTCGCAAGCTCTCCGCCGCCGCCGCTCAGTACAATTCGTTAACAGCCGATCTCAAAAAACTGCGACAAAGCATCGATGCGCAGCCCGAAAATTTCGAACTCCTCCCGTTTCTCGAATCAATAATCAAGCAGACCGGCCTCGACAAGAACCTCGCCAAAATGGAGCAGCGGCCGATTCCTCTCGGAACCGAATATGCACAAACTGTTGTCGAAGTCGAATTGCACGCGCTGGCCCTCGCCGATATCGTGAACTTCATCAGGAAGGTCGAGTCCTCCGAGTATCTCATCCGAACGAGAACCATCTATATGAAGAAGAGTCGAACGAACGGCAGCCTTCTCGATTCGGTGATTGAGATACACAACCCGAAGCTCACACAAACCGCCGTCGCTATGAAATAGCGGATCCGCAGCGTTCCTCATGACTCAAGTTTAAGCTTACCGGCGGCCTCGAATACCGTCTCCTTTTTCCATTGATACCGCTTCGGCGCCTCTGTATCATCGATTCTGGTCTGTGGGTGCGGATTCACCCGTTCCCACGAGGCGAAAAGGTCGATTGTCGCTATTCTGTAATTATGGTGGTGCTGTGAAGAATCTTAGGCTTTCTCTCGGAACTGTGTCGTTAATCGTTTTCACAGCCCTTGCCGCCGTTATGCAAACACAGGTCTTCGCCGCCCAAAACGGCGCAATTGCAGGTAATAGGTATCGCGTAATAATCTCCACCGATATCGGAGGCGATGACGAAGACGACATCCAATCGATGATCCACTATCTGCTCTATGCCGACCTCTTCGATACCGAAGGAATCATCTCCTCGCCCCCGATGAAAGGCCGCAAAGCCGACATTATCAAGGTTATCGATGTTTACGAAAAGGACTATCCCAGCCTGAAAAAATGCTCCGATACATATCCCACACCACAATACCTGCGCTTCATATCCAAACAGGGCGCAATCGCCCCCGCCCCGCAAGCCGGTTATGCTTCGCCCACCGAAGGTTCCGATTGGATCATCCGATGTTCCGAAAAAAATGACCCTCGTCCCCTGTACCTGCTCGTCTGGGGATCAATAACCGACGTAGCACAGGCTATCCACGACAGACCCTCCATAAAGAGCAAGATAAGGGTTCATTTCATAGCATCATGGAACAAAAAGCACGACCTGAATGCATTCAGATACATCGACGCAAATCACGCCGATACATGGTTCATTCACAACGACACAACGTTCCGGGGATGGTACAGCGGCGGCCGGCAGGGCGGCGACCTCGCTAATGATGTCTTTGTCGCTCGGCATGCAAAGGGGCATGGCGCCCTCGGTGACTATTTCGCAACCCTCAAAAACGGCAGAATAAAAATGGGAGACACCCCGGCAGTCGCATACCTGCTCACAGGCAGCCCCGACGACCCCACAGGACCAAGCTGGGGCGGAAGCTTCGTCAAAATGCAGGGACGGCCCAACTGGTGGATCGACAATCCCGCAGCAGAACTTGCCGAACCGCAATACCCAGGCGCAAAAACCGTCAATAGATGGAGAGAAGAATACCTCCGCGATTTCCAGAAACGCTTCGATTGCTGCAGCCAACGCGCAGAAAGACCGGAGCCATGACGGATACACGAATATCGAGAAACACCTCAACCATCTCGCGAGTAAAGCGAGTAATGGGTAGAACGACCTAAAGAATGACAGGAGATTACCATGAACCAGAGAACACAACCTGACAAGCGAATCCGCAAATCCATCTTTTCGGCGCGCACTCTTTATGCAATTATCCTTCCAATCTTCTTAGCAGCATTCTCCGCCGTTGCCGTCGCAGACTTTGTTCCGTTTGTTATTCCTGCCGGGCCTAATCCCGATTCGCTCATCGCCGCGCCCGCCGCCGGGAAAATCGATACCGATTCGCCAAGGCTAATCGCCGAGAAGAATCACTTCCAGCGAGATGGGCAAAGGATTCGCCTCTGGGGAGTAAATCTTTCTATGGCAGCCAACTTCCCCACGCATCAGGCCGCCTCCCAGATCGCCGCAAGAATGGCGCAGGCAGGCGTTAATACCGTTCGCTGTCACCACATGGATACCTCAAACTGGCCGCGCGGTATCTGGGACCCCGCCAGCCCTGGCCGGCTTTCGCCTGAAGCCCTCGACCGCCTTGATTTCTTCATCGACCAGCTCGCCCGCAAGGGCATTTGCGTCAACATAAATCTCCATGTCGGCAGGGCGCACACCAGAAGCCTCGGCCTGCCCGCCACGAACACCGATTACGACAAAATCGTTTCAATCTTCACACCGGCCATCATCGACGCCCAGAAAAAATACGCCCGTGATCTCCTTACTCATCGCAACAAGTACAGAAACATCCGCTACGCCGACGACCCCGCCGTCGCAGTGGTGGAAATAACGAATGAAAACAGCCTGTTCATGTGGAACGGTGACGAAAAACTCAGGGTCCTGCCCGAATACTACGAAAAGATACTCCATGCCCAGTTCAACGCCTGGCTCAAAACCAGGTACCGTTCCGACGACCGCCTTCGCGCCGCCTGGGCCGAAGGAGCCGAACCGCTCGGTCAAAACCTGATTAAGAATTCCGATTTCGAGCAGCCCCAGCCGGGCCAGTCGATTCCGCTCCACTGGAACCTCGAACAGCACGACCAATCCAAGGCACGCTGTTCCCGACAGCAGCTCGAATCGAAAAAAACACTGAAGATAAACATCGAACAGGCCGACCAGACCGAGTGGCACATCCAGTTCAACCAGCGTGGCCTCACCCTCGAAAAGGGAAAATACTATACGGTGACATTCGAGGCCGCCGCGGACGCGCCGAGATCGATTACCTGCGCCGTCGGCCAGGCCGGTGAGCCCTGGGCAAATCTCGGCCTGTCGCAGAAAGTCCGGCTCACGGACAAAATGACCGAATACCGCTTCGGATTCACCGCCGTTGCCGGCGAAACCAACGCCCGGCTGAGTTTCTCAATCGGGGCCGATCAAGTCCCCGTCCGCTTCGCAAACGTGCGGCTCCGCCCCGGCGGAAGGATAGGTCTGAGAGAAGATGAGTCAATAGGCAAGGCGAATATAGCTCTTTACGCCCAGACAGAATCTCCACGCCGAATCCTCGACAGGATGATATTCCTCGCCGAAACCGAAAAGAAGTATTTCGACCTGATGCGCAACTACATAAAGAAGGATCTCAACTGCAAAGCCCTTGTCACCGGAACGATTGTCTTCGGTCCCCTCGGACTATACGCCCAGAGCGACATGGACTTCATCGACGCACACGCATACTGGCAGCACCCCCGATTTCCCAACAGACCCTGGGACGCCGGCGACTGGCTCATCGATCAGAAGCCCATGACGGATTTCCCCGAACAGGCGACACTCTTCCGCCTCGCCGCCGAGCGGCTCGCAGGAAAGCCCTTCACCGTCAGCGAGTACAACCACCCGGCCCCTCTTGATTCCCAGGCTGAGTGTGTCCCCATGATTGCATCCTTCGCCGCCGCACAGGACTGGGACGGAATCTGGTTCTACACGTACTCCCATGCTTCCGACGACTGGGACAGGCAGACCATGAACAGCTACTTCGACATCGATACCAATCCTGCGAAATGGGGTTTCATGCGTGCCGGCGCCGCTGTCTTCCGATTCGCAGGTATCGACCCTCTCCCAGCCGTCCGCCGAATCCCCCTGAACGGACCCGAACCGCTCCTTGATTCCGTCGCAGGCTTCCATCTTCGCAACGGCTCGAACATGTTCGCTGTCGCAAGAGAAGCCGCCCGGATAGACACCGCAACGGTCTTGGCCGGTCAGATAGCTCAGACCTTCGCCGAAAAAGTCGAACTCGCACCTGATTCGTCCGAGCGGGGGTCGCTGAGGTGGGCCGCTGAGAAACAAAACGGAATCTACGCCGCATTCGGCCCCAAGGCATGGGTTCTCACCGGCCACGCGGAGAAATTCGAATCGGCAACGAGGGGACTTGTCCGCGTCAACGGCCCCGAGTTTTTGACAATGGTCATTACCGCGCTGGACAACCAAGACCTGCGGCAAAGCACCTCCGTACTCATTGCAGCCTGTGGGAGATGTGAGAATACCGAAATGCAATTCGCTTCCGACCGCCGAACAGTCGGAAGAAACTGGGGCCGTGCGCCGGTGCGAATAGAACCCGTGGATGTCGATCTCGTCCTCTCCGAGGGGAAATGGACATGCCGGGGACTCGCTCCCGACGGAACGCTCGCAGAAGAAGTTCCCATAGAATACGAAAACGGAAGGGGAAACTATAGAATCGCCCCCCGGTACAAAACAATGTGGTATCTTTTGACCAGGCTCTAACCGGCCAAGTAGGCACAAAGGGACATCTCATGAATCTACGCCGACTCCTTCTGATTACGGTTGTGCTGTTGGGCGCGACTGTCGCGGACGCTGAAGACGCTAAGTATCTCTCCGCTGCTCGCGCCTTCGCCGACAATGTTATCAAGTATGGCAAAGACGTTTACGGCCCCAAGCGTACCCCTCTGTTTATTGACGGCATCAATGTCCATACGCATGAACCTCCCGAGTGGAAGAGGAATGGCAAGACCTGGATACTGTCAAACCTTGCCAGCCAGCAGAATCTATTCCGCACACTCGACGCCCTGACCCAAATCAACGGCGATGCGAAGTATCGTCGCGCCGCGACAGACGCCATTCGATATGCCTTCGACAACCTCGTAAGCGAAAACGGACTGCTCGCCTGGGGCGGCCATGTCGCGTACGATGCCCTCGCCGACGACCTCTGCATGGAAAGCTACAGCCACGAACTGAAATGCCACTACCCGTATTACGAACTGATGTGGCGAGTCGATCCTGCTGCGACCAAGCAATTCCTCGAATCATTCTGGGCTGCGCACATAGTCAACTGGACAAACCTCGAAATGAACCGGCACGGCAGCATGAAAAAGAACCTTCCTGCCCTCTGGCCCGGAGAATACGACCCCGAGCCGGTTTTCTTCTGGGGCACAGGACTTTCATTCATCAATACCGGCAGCGACCTTTTTTATGCCGGGGCAATGCTGTCTTCGCTCTCCGGCGAGAGCCGGCCCCTAACCTGGGCCAAACGCCTCGCATACAGGTACGTCGAGACCCGCGACCCCAATGTCGGCATCAGCGGATACCAGTTCAACCAGAGCAAGACAGCCATCTGCGCACCGGGAATCCGCGGAGACCGCGCGCAATACCAATACGGCGACGATTTCAAGGACCACTTCGTAGTCGAGGGAACGCTTTTTCCGTGCTACGGCAACACGCCTGCCGTCAGGCCGCGTATCGTCCAGTTCATGCTCGCAGAAATGCTCGGCGATGACGGGAGGGAATTCGAGAAATGGGCCCTCGAAGAATTGACCGCCTGGGCAAAAGTCGCATATCGCTGGGAGGACAATTCATTCATTCCCATGCTCACCGACGGAACAAGCATGGAAGGCTATGTCTGCAAGAAGGATGGGTACTTCGGACCGAAAGGAAGGGTCCTGACCGCCGGCAGGGCGGGCGAAATGGAATTCTGGACATACGCCCTGGCATATCGAATTACCGGCGACAAATTCATGTGGGCAGTCGCGCGAAACATCGCAAAGCACAATCGATGGGGAGACATCGGCCTCGACGAAAAGGCCGCCCCGGCTATGAACCTCGACACGGCATATTCCAACTACCCAATCCTCCTCGGTATGCTCGAATTGCACCGCAAGACCCACGAGCCTCAATTCCTCCAAATGGCCAAGAGAATAGGCGAAAACATCCTTGCCTCACGATTTCATCGGGGATTCTTTGTACCCACAAAGAAGCATATTTACGCCAGGTTCGACGCCATTGAGCCGCTCGTGCTGCTGCACCTCGATACGGCCCTGACGGGACGCGAGACAACGCTGCCGGCAGTCTGGCCCACCAGCTCATACTTCCACTGCCCCTTTGACGGCAAAGGAAGAACCTATGACAGCTACGCAATATACGACCAGAGAATACCTTGAGCGATTAGGCGGTTAAGGAAAGTATCGACACCACAAAACTACTGAAAGGCATACTCGCATGATTCGAACCAAAATCTTCCCGGTTGTCCTGGCCGCCGTTTTGTTCTGCAGCGCCTTTGATGCCTTTGCATTCAACGGCCACGTCGCCGCCGAGGGCCCCCTGAAGCTCGCAATAGCCGAAATCTCCGACGTCACGCAGTATGACCACCCCTGCGATGTTCGAATCACCCTCGCCAATACCGGCGACGATACTCTGAATGTCACTCTGAACCTCGCCGGCCTCATCGACCAGTGGCGTGCCATCGGAGATCATCGGAAAACCCTTGAAATCCCGCCACACAGCACCGCCGAAGCCCGTTTCGAAATAGCCGCCGGCAGGGGGGCCTTCTCCGCGCTCTATCCCGTCCACGTTTACGCCGTAGCCCGTCTCGGCGACAAATCGTTGAATCTCCACGCTGTCCGGGTCTTCGAAAGCGATTTTTCCAAAGCCGCAACGCCGTCCGAAGATACCCGCCGGATGACCCCAATCGCTGTGCCGGTCAACGGTACACTGCCGCTCTGGACCGTAAATAACCATCGACTGGCATGGCAGTTCTACGATAAGCCCCTCGTTAGAATGCCCGTCGGATTCATCGGCACAGTACAAGCCTCCTCGGCCACATTCGGCGTCGGCAGGATTGACCGTGGAATACCGCTCGATGCGATAATCATGCATCCCCCATGGAAACCGGCAGGCGGAACCGTCTTCGCGGAATACGGCGTCAAACTCCCGAATGTCACTCCAATTGTACTGCACTTCGCAAACGCTATCCGGGATACCGGCCCCGCCGAGCCGCCCAGCGACGGAGTAACATTCAGGGTCTGGGTCGGCGACGAAAAAGTCTTCGAGCGGCATACCGACTCCAAAAAATGGATCGAGGCAGCAGCCGACTTGTCGGCCTTTGCCGGAAAGCAAATCCTCCTTCGTATAGAAAGCCACCCCGGACCAAAACGAGACACAACCTGCGATTCCTCATACTGGGGCAGGCCGGTTATCGTCGCCGGCACCGTGCGTCCGGCTGTCACCCCGGAACGGCAGCGACAACTCCGCGCCCGCGCAGCGGCGCTTGCCGCCGGCAAAACAGACCCCGAAAAAGGCGAATTTCTCTTCAATCTCGAAGGCCCTTGTAATGCCGCTATCGTTCTCGGACCCAGGGGAATCGTCGATGCGGCAATCGCCTTTTCAGACGGCGACAAATCTGTTGTATTCGACGGCCTGCGCGTCGCAATCCTCAAGCACGATATCGGAGCCGATTTTTCACCCGTAACAACCACAGCCGTCATCGCCTCCGACGCCGGCCCCCGGGCCGTTACCGTCAAGCACAGCCTTTCCTTCGCCGCAGAGAGTTTCGACCTCACAGCAAGAATCCGCCCCGAAAAAACAGGCCTGCGAATCGCGATTGAGTGTCCCGAGCGAGTCACCGATATCGCCCTCGGCCCCGCAGACCGAGAAGCCCCGAAAGTCTATTACGGTCACGGGTACTGCATCGTAGAACCTCAGCCGTTTATCGCCCATTTCGGAGGACACAACCTCTCGACCAGTCACGTCGGATTCGATTTCGACAACGGCATCTCTCTTCTGGCCGCCTGCGACAATCCGCCCGATTTCCTCGAAGTCGTCCCCCAAACAAAAACTTATGCCCTCCATACCCATATGAACGCAACCTTCACATTCGTCCCCGGCGTCAGCGGCGCATTCGATTGCGCCCGAAGGTATCGCCCCCTCTACGACAAGGAAGCCGCCCCGGCCTTCAAGCGTAAGGCCGGAAGGTTCGTCTTCGACATCTGGGGCGGAAGATACGAGAATATCGCCCGGACGATGCAGCAGATGATTGACTACGGCCTAACCGATTCGCTGCTGACGCTGCACGTCTGGCAGCGATGGGGCTATGACTATCGCCTGCCCGACATATACCCGCCCCAGCCCGGCCTTGGTTCAATTGAAGGCATGCGCAAAATCGCCGCTGTCTGCGCCGAGCACGATATTCCCTGGGGTCTCCACGACAACTACATCGATTTCTATCCCGACGCCGAAGCGTACTCCTACGACCACATCTGCTTCACCGAAGCCGGTCTGCCCGTGAAGGCATGGATAAACGAAGGCCGCGATGCCCAGAGTTATCGATGGCGGCCCGACAGCTTCATGCCCTTCGTCCAGCGAAACCTCCGCCTCATCGCATCGAACCTCAAACCCACACACTATTTCATCGACGTATTCACATCAATAGGACCTTTCGACTATTACGACAGCCGGGGAAACTTCCATTCAATGCTCGAAACCAGGCAATGCTGGGGTCTGGCCTTCGCCTGGATACGCGACTGTCTCGGAGGCGACGCCCCCCAAACCTCCGAAGCGGGCCATGACCAGCTCATCGGCTACCTCGACGGCGCCGACTGCCAGCATCTGAGGCTCACGCCCGACGGAGGCAATTTCTGCATCAAGTTGCCCTGTAAGGATTGGCAGAGGGTCCCTTGGTTTGACGTCGTTCTTCACGATAAATTCTCGCTTCACGGCGTCGGATACCCGGGCCGATACGAAGGCGGCAGATCTCGCCGGGACCACGGAATAGAAAGCGACGACTACATCTCCGCCGAAATACTCCTCGGCCACGCAATGATGATTGACGCCCGCGGATTCGGACCCGCAGCGGTCAGAAAGTACTGGCTCGCCCAGGACTTCATTCGAAGCATTGCGACCGACACCATCGAGAATGTCGAGTTTGCTTCCGGTGACATCCACCGCCAGATAATCACTTACGCCTCCGGCGCAAAAGCCTGTGTCAACCGCGGCGAGGAGGATTGGCAAGTCGCCGGCAAAATACTCCCGCAATACGGCTACTTCGCTCGTAACGGAAGGATTACTTCCAGCATCGAGAGGATCGACGGCATAATAGTCGAGCAGTCCGACGGACCCTCGGGCCTGTATGTCAACGCTCGAGCATTCAATCCCAATGGAACAATTCCCGTTACGCCGTCCGCTGAAAAAGTCGAATACCTCGGCGACGGCCGTTTCAAAATGACCGTTGAATGGGATGCAAAAGGTCCCGCCCCGAAAGATCTCCAGATCTTCATCCACTTCACCAGTGACAAATTACAGAGACAGGACAAGATCGCTTTCCAGAGCGGCGGAAATCCCGTCGTCCCCACCACCAAATGGACAGGCCGAATCCTCACAGGAGCCGACTGGATAGCACAAGTTCCACCGGATCTCGGTCCCGGGCAATACGATATAAGAATCGGCCTCTGGGACCCGTCAACGGGCAGAAGATACCACCTCTTTGGTGACGATGACGGCTCGGCGCGCTACCGTCTCGGAAAGCTCATAGCCGAAGGAGATTCCGATAAAATCACTAATATCAGTCTAATCAAGTACGACCTGCCGCCCCAGCCGGCCCCAAGGTGGAATCTCGCCGGTCGCCCGGTCGACTTCGGCGGCGTCAAGACCGACGGCGCCCTCAGATGTCGAACAAAGGGCCGAGCTATTGTCCTTACCCCGTTGCTCGACGCCGGCCCAGCCACAGTCGAACTGGAGATAGACAAGATCGCCCCCTCGTTGCAATCCGCCGGCGTCGTCTTGATCGCATGTGATAGACAAGGTCGAAAAATAAAAGACGTTGATTTCACTCTGGAGCGGAATCTGTTACAGTTCCGTACTGAAAAAGGCCATTTCGAATATCTTTTCTGCAAGGAAGACAAATGAACCGCATCGCGAATCTAAGCCTCATAGCCGTTTTCTCAATTTCACTCTTGATATCGATAGCCGCCTCCGCCGCACAGCCGGTACTCCTCTTCGATTTTGGCTCCGGTTTCCCCGTCGCTTCGGTGCAAACCTCCGATGCAAAGGCGGACCTCTCCGCCAGCGGGTCTCTTCGTGTCACGACAGGACACGAAAAAACCTGGCCGGGCATAACCCTCAAAGCGCCCGAAGGGAAATGGAACCTGGCCCCATACAGGTATATCACCGCTGAGATCAAGAATATCGACTCGCAAACCGTGACCGTGAACTGCCGCGTTGATAACCCCGGCGCCGACGGAACCAATAACTGCATCACCGACAATATTACGCTCGCTCCAGGAAAGTCGGCAACCCTCACCGTAAACATCTTCCCCACCCCCTGGCGGCTCTCCGAACCGCTTGAGCTTATCGGAATGCGGGGCTTCCCCGTCCACAAAGGAAAGCTCGACACCGCCAATATCACCCAACTGCTCTTCTTCCTCAACAAACCCTATACCGACCATGCCTTCGAAATCGACAATATCCGAGCCGCCGGCGAAATCCGAAATCTCGATGCAAAGACCTTCATCCCGTTCATCGACGAGTTCGGCCAGTTTGCTCATAACGACTGGCCCGGCAAAATACACTCAGAAAAAGACCTCCTAAACGCCAAAAAAACCGAAGAAAACGACTTCGACCAAAACCCCGGCCCCGCGGACTGGAATCAGTACGGAGGCTGGACCGCAGGCCCGAAACTAAAGGCCACCGGTTCTTTCCGCGTCGAGAAGTTCAACGACAAGTGGTGGCTCGTTGACCCCGAAGGAAGGCTCTTCTTCTCACACGGCATCGATTGTGTCGGATCAGGAAATGCCACACCGATAACAGACCGCGAGCACTACTACGCCGCACTGCCGAAATCGAGTTCGCCCTTCGCACAATTCTACGGGACCGGAAGCTGGGCGCCCCACGGCTACTACAATGTCCACTCCCCGTACAAAACCTACGACTTCAGCCGAGCGAACCTTCTCCGCAAGTACGGCAGAACATGGAAGGATGATTTCGCCCAAATCACACACCGCAGGCTCAAGAGTTGGGCGATGAACACAATCGCAAACTGGTCCGCTCCCGAAATATACTTCATGAGAAAGACCCCGTACGTCTGCACAATCAGCTACAGCTCCAGACAGCTCGAAGGCTCGCAGGGCTACTGGGGCAAATTTTACGACGTATTCGACCCGTCGTTCCGTTCGAAGTTGCGAGGCCGGCTCGCATCCGAGAAGGACGAAACCGCCTCGGACCCCTGGTGCATAGGCTATTTCGTGCACAACGAAATCGCCTGGGGCGACGAGCTTTCACTCGCTCTGGCCGCACTTGCCTCGCCGCCCGACCAGCCCGCAAAGAAAGTCTTTATCGATGACCTGAAGACAAAATACAAAACAATTGCCAGCCTCAACAAAGCCTGGAAAACCACCTACCCCGACTGGCAGGCCCTTCTAAAATCCGTTACACCCCCCGACAGGAACCAGGCCCGCCAGGATCTCGCCGCCTTCTATACCAAAACCGCCGAAACGTATTTCAAAACCATTCGCGAAGAACTCAAAGCAATCACCCCCGCAAAACTCTATCTCGGATGCAGGTTCGCATGGGTAAACGACCGCGCCGCAAGAGCCGCTGCGAAATTCTGCGATGTCGTAAGCTACAACCGCTACGCCCGCAGCGTCGAAGACCTGGCCCTGCCGGACCGGATTGACATGCCCCTGATAATAGGAGAGTTCCATTTCGGCGCACTCGACCGAGGAATGTTTCACACCGGACTCGTCCCCACTGCCGACCAGAAAGACCGCGCAGAGAAGTACAGAAGCTACCTCCGCGGAGCCCTCAGGAATCCATACATCGTCGGCACGCACTGGTTCCAGTACAAGGACCAGGCCACTACCGGCCGAGGAGACGGCGAAAATTACCAGATCGGATTCATCGATGTCGCCGACACGCCAAACCCAGAAATAGTCGAAGCCGCCCGCAAAATCGGCCGATCAATGTACCAGTACCGCCTCGAAAACAAATAAACACTGTTGCACCCGGATTCGCAAATCTACCTGCCCACTTGAATGCGGACCTCCGAGCTTCGCAAACCCTCGGAACTCGCCGAAACATCAATAGGCTCGGTCTCCCCGTTCGATTGCACTATAACCATGCACCGTCCCTCGTAGGCCTTTCTTTGCTTTGCCTTGTAAGGCTCCGTGCTCCAGAGGTCTCCGTTGTCAACGCCAACAATCTTTCCGCCCCCTGAAACATCGAAATCCACCGGCACTGATGCGTCCGGCACGACTATGCCGTTCTTATCGACTATCCGCACCCCGACGTGACACAAATCCCGGCCGTCCGCCCAGATATTGGAGCGGTCCGGCTCTAAGATTATCTCGGCAGCCTCACCCGCCGTGATTAACTCATCCGAACAGACCACCTGCCCATCGTTCTTTCCCTCGGCCTTGAGGCTTCCGGGCATACAGAAGACGTCCCAACTGATCATTCGGTCGGGGAAATCCGCAAGGTTCTTTTCGCCTAAAGGAAAACCGTTAAGCGTAAGTTCGACGCTCTGACAGTTCGTAAATGTCACCACCTTCACGTCTTTACCCTCTAATTTCGGCAGCGTCCAGTGCGATACCATCTTGGGCCAGTCCCAGTGACTGGCCGTAGGCTTCTGAACGTCCAGAGAATCGTCCACGACAACGATATACACCATCGGCTCGTCCGTCCAGAGGCTCCGATGAAGGTTCGCCACCGGACGAGGATTCCCGCAAGTATCGATCAAGCTGCCGTTCCACCCGTGAAGAGGCCAGCCCGCCGCCGCCTCTCCGAGGTAATCCACCCCGGCCCAGACGAAAATCCCCGTCGCATAACCCTTGTTCAACGCATCGAACCACGGATTCATCGGATAAAAAGCCCGGTGAGTATCGCCCTTGCCGCGGTAGTAGGCGTATGATTCCGTGCTGACGATTACCATATTCGCATCTTCCTGGCGGTACTTGTCGAACCACTGTTCCTGGTAATTCAGACCGGCAACGTCCTGCAGCTTCGCAAAGCCGGGAGCATAGGGAGCAGTCGTCCCGCAGGTAACCTTCCGCGAAGGCTCGACCTTGTGAGCATAATCAATCAGTTTCTTCAACTCGGCCTGCGATTCTGGTGTTTCCTGCCCCGGCACCTCGTTGCCGAGGCTCCAGAGAATGATGCTCGGATGATTTCTATCACGCCGAATCATACTCAGCAGGTCCTTTTCCCAGTCCTCTTGCCAGTTTGCGTGGTGGCCCGGCCCTTGGCCGCCCCATTTGTCGAACGCCTCGTCGATAACCATAAATCCCATAACGTCGCACATATCAAGCAACTGAGGGGCAGGCGGATTATGACTCGTGCGGATTGCGTTGCACCCCAAATACTTCAGGGCTTCAAGCCGCCGAGCCATCGCTCGCTCGTTGAAAGCCGATCCGAGAGCACCCAGGTCGTGGTGAAGGCAAACGCCTTTCAGAAGCACCGACTCGCCGTTAACGAAAAGCCCCTTCTGTGAATCCCACTTAACATCCCGAATTCCGAAGGGCGTGATATATTTGTCCACGATCTTGGTATCCTCGAAGACCATCGTATAAACGGAATACATCCGGGGGCGCTCCGCCGACCAGAGAATCGGATGTCCGAACTCTATCTCGTGGGTAAACTCAACCTCCGTGTCACCCTCCATCTCCCGCTCCGACCGGGCATCGCCCGCACGCCGGCCCCTCTCGTCCAGAATAATAGTCTTAAGCGCGCACTTCTTCGGCACCGCGTAATCGTTCTTGACCGTAGTCTTGACGACCACCTTCGCGCGCTCAGCCGAAATATCAGGCGTCGTAACATAAGTGCCCCAGTGCCCGACGTGCAGCCGTTCGGTATAAGTCAGCCAAACGTCCCGGTAAATCCCCGAACCGGAATACCACCGGCAGCTCTGCTCCGAATTATCAACCCGAACCGCAATGACGTTCTTGCCGTCCCAGTTGATATGGTCCGTCAGGTCGTACTGGAAGCTCGCATATCCGTACCAGCGTTTGCCTAAGTGCTCGCCGTTCAGCCACACATCGCTGTTCTTATAGATCCCGTCGAACTGTATGAAAACCTTCTTCAGACGCTGCTCGCCGTCAGCCTCGAACTCTTTACGATACCAGCCGACCCCCAAAGGAAGATAAGCCCCCGCCGAGCCGCTCGGATTATCTTTCGAGAAAGCCCCTTCGATGCTCCAGTCGTGAGGAACGTCAACCGTCTCCCAGGCCGCGTCGTTGTAATCGACCTTCGACGCATCTTCGACATCGCCTTTGAAGAATTTCCACTTCAGATCGAGCCCCTCGACAACCCGTCCTCTCAGTTCCCTCGAAACCTGCCTCTCGCTCCCGACCGCCGCTGACGCAAATCCCAAAGCAACGAGAATCCAAATCCCTTTTCTCATAATCACACCGTCCCGCTTTCTGGCCAGATTTACCTGAAATACAGTCAAACCTTTCACAGCAGCACAACAGCCCTGTCGCAATAGTATAAACCACAATCTCCCCTCATGCAATACCTCTCGCAATCGCCTGCACGATATGATAAATTGTCCCTCATGAAAACATCTTCGATCTTGGCTTGCATTATCATCTTCCCGGCAGCCTGCCGGTGCTCCGCAGAACCCAACCGCCCCGGTTCCTTCGACGAATTCATCATCGGAGCCGACGTTTCATGGCTTCAGCAGCACGAAGACCGGGGCCGAAAATTCTATGACCACGGCATCCAGAAAGACCTCCTGCAGATACTCAAAGACCACGGTTTCAACTGGATCAGGCTGCGAATCTTCAACAATCCCGCCGCCCCGAATGGATACTCTAAGCAAGGATACTGCGACCTCGAACACACGATAAAAATGGCAAAACGAATCAAAGCCGCGAAAATGAAATTTCTCCTCGACTTTCACTACAGCGACACCTGGGCCGACCCCGCTCATCAACGGAAGCCCGCCGATTGGAACGATCTGCCCTTCGAACAACTCATCGCAGCCTTGCACGAATACACGAAGAACGTCATCACCGAACTTGGGAAAAACGACGTCGTACCCGAAATGGTCCAGATAGGCAACGAAATCAGCAGTGGCTTCCTCTGGCCGGATGGAAGCCTCGATGATTTCGAAAAGTTCGCTGGCCTTATAAAAGCAGGTGTCTCGGCTGTCAGAATCGCCGACCCGAATGCGAAAATAATGCTTCATATCGCCTGCGGAGGTCAGAACGAAAAATCGAAATGGTTCATGGACAGCGTCATCAAGTGCGGTATCGGTTTCGACATCCTCGGCCAGTCATACTATCCGAAGTGGCACGGTACGCCCGAAGACCTCCGAAAAAATCTTACAGACCTTTCCAGGCGATACAGCCGCCCCATAATCGTCGTCGAGTACTCTCAGCACAAGGCCCTCGTAAACCAAATCGTCCGCGACCTGCCCAACGGCAAAGGACTCGGCGCATTCATCTGGGAGCCAACGACCTGGGGCGAACCGATCTTCGACAAAAAAGGAAACACCCTCTCGCTAATCGACATCTATCCAAAAATCGCCCAGACCCCAGCTCTATTACCCTGAGCGTCTTGTCGCCCCGGTCGTCTTGCCCCCCCGAGCGTCTTGTTATCCCAGGACGCCACAGTCATCCTGAGCCGGAGGCGAAAGATATGGCCTTCGCATTAAGACCAATGTCCCCCTTCCAGTTTAGCCGTTGCCGTCACAGCCATGAATTGTCACACGAATACCTGCCGCGTGGCCCCCCCGAGCCGCACGCGGCAGGTTTCACCGCCCGCGCACCGTCTTGTCGTCATCCACAGCAGTCAACCACAGACGCATGAACCCTCACATTGAACTCTTTTCAGCCCGGCCTTCACGGTTGGTGAGGTGCGTTGTGCTGTAATTCCAAAGGCATCAGCCGCGGCATGGATCATCTGAGACACGTACCAGCCGACGGCGTTTGGGCCTGACAACGCCTGACCCGACGAACTGACGTTGACCATCAACGGCTGTCACCTCGTCCTCGACGGCAAGCCAGACATAGAGAACCTCAAGAATGGCGCCTAAACGCCAGGCCACATCATATTTGCCTTCGATAAGCTGCCGACGAATGGCAAGAATCTTCTCCAAACGAATTCGGGGTAGCGAGGCCGTCTTTCTGCGTTGCAAAGCAACTGCCATTCTTCCTTTCGCTCTGCTGTACGTTTTCTCCGAGGCAACCTCGTTCTCACTTGCCGCCGAAGTCTTATGTGATCTATTCGTTAACATTACTATATCCCCAATTAACTGGCCCCGGCCTCGAGACACCATCTCAAAGCTTCGACTGTATCCTTAAATTACTAATACCGCAATTATAGGAATTTTGTGATTTCCCCACAATCGGGGACGAACCTATTTCTGCTGTCCGTCAGAATCCTTCATTTCGTGAGGAGGAAAACCCCTACAGTCCTATCAGGTCGGAACATGACAGTGGCCGAGAGGCAGGAGGTGAATATGACCGGATTTTACAGGCGGCGGCAGGCGACATAACTATGCATCGCTGGTTGCGTCTGCCGATTTGATGGCGTATTCGAGTAGGTTATCCCCATTGACAAGCTTGAGTTTTTCCTTGATGCGTGCGCGATACGTCTCGACGGTCTTCACGCTGATATGCATACGCTCAGCTATCTTCGAAACCCTGAAACCATGCCCGATCATACGAAAAACCTCAAGCTCCCGATCACTGAGACTGTCTGTCGGAGAGATAATGGTCACGCCTTTGCCGTTTGCCATCTTGCACAGCAGTCGTTGAGTCATTGCCGAACTAACATATACTTTGCCGGCGAGAACCATACGGATCACGTGTATGATCTTCTCGGATAAGACCTCTTTCATGAGGTAGCCCCGAGCCCCCGCCCGAAGAGCTCGCTCGGCATACACCGATTCATCCTGCATAGAAAGAACAATCACAGGCAATCCTGGGTGTCGTGCTTTGATATCTTTTGTCAACTCAATACCATCCGAGCTCTTGAGCACGATGTCCAGAATCACAACATCAGGATCGAGTTCGGATATCGCCTTCAGGGCTTCGGGCGCATCCTCTGCCTCCCCGCATACCGCCAGGTCCTTCTCATGATCGATAAGCGTGATGAGCCCGCTGCGCACTATGGGATGGTCATCGACGATAAAGATACTCTTTTTGTTGTCGCACGTCTTCGGGTGTCGCTTCTTCTGTGCCATAGCCCCACCTTTTCTTGTGGTTAGTCTTCCATATGTGGAAACGTGCATGTAACGACAGTGCCGCCTTTACGACCGCGGCAAACAGCAAGCGAGCCTCCTATCATATCGGCGCGATATTTCATGATTTTCAGCCCGATCCCGCTTTTCTGGGTGCGCATTCCCGGAAAATCTATGCCGTCGTTGACTACTTTCAAGATCGACCGGTCTTCGCCGGAAGTCAGTTCTATCAGAATGTTTCTTGGGTTTCCGTGTTTGGCGGCATTGGTAATGGCTTCCTGCGCAATACGGTAAAGGTGTCTTGCTGTTACAGGATCCTCGAGCCGATAGACATTCTTACACTTGAACTGGCATGAAATATCAAGGATGTTCTCAGTGTTCGAGGCCAGTCCCTCCAAGGCCGACACAAGACCGCCGCCTTTAACGTTCACCGGGTACAGCATCCTGGCGAGGCGACGGGTCTGCTTGATCAGTTCGTTGGTAAGTTCGCATATGGCTCCGGCTTCGTCCGATTCTTTCGGGGATTTCTTCTTGAGTTTCAACTCCAGGCTCTTGCCCCTGACCGCAATGCCCACAAGCATCTGCCCCATGCTGTCGTGCAACTCTTGGCCTATCAGCCTCTGCTCTCTTTCGGCTATTTCCAGCATTTCTCTTTCCAGGCGTTTGCGTTCGGTGATATCCCGCTCCGTTGTCGCCACAGCCGTCGAACGATCCGTCTCATCGACCAGCATCGTTACGGTAACCAGGACATCAAGGATTCGTTTATCCTTCGTTACACGCTGTGTCTCATACGGCTCGACTTGCTCCTTATGCTTCAGCCTCTTCATCAATGCCATGGCCTCATCTCGTCGATTCTTAGGGACGAGCTTGAGGCTGCTCATCGAGAGAGCCTCGACTTTGGTGAAACCATAAATCCGTTCCGCACCGAGGTTCCAGAATATGATATTACCTTTTAAATCCTGAACCATTATGGCGTCGTTCGAGTCGTGTACGACCGCTGCCAGAAGGTGCAACTTCTCCGCCCACTGCCCGTTCTTGGAAATGCTCTTTTTACGGTTCAACTGCCTGATTCCCTGCCACAGAAGACACGTATCAGATTCTCAACAACGCTCAACTCGCTGCCGTATTATACCGAGATGGACGGCGAACCGCAACAAATTGTCCAAAGAAACGGGCAATTTGTCGGCAACAGGAAGGCCGAAAGAAGGGAATATAGACAGGGTCGGAGGCAGAGGCGATAAGGACGAAATCGTCCATTCTCCCCTTATGCCCCGTACAGGCCCGCTATCTCGTCGGCGATGAGAAGTTCACAATAGCCTTCCGAGCATCTCGCGGCAACATAAAACCCCAGGTTACCTCCCGCCGGGGCTCTCGTCCCGGCTTTCGCCGGCGGCCGTCTCTCGCTTCGGCCTTTCATGACATTCGAGGATTACTCTGATTTTATTCCTCTCGCAGTTGCGTCGATAGCAAGCGCCTTGTGAATGTTGTTAAGCAGTATTTTGTTGCTGAATGGTTTTTCGAGAAAGTTCATCGCTCCGCCCTTAACCGCCTGGACCGCTATCGGTACATCCGCGTGCCCGGTGATCACAATCGTCGGAATATATATTTTCCGTTTGCCGAGTTCGACCTGAAGCTCAAGTCCGTTCATGCCGGGCATTCGGATATCCACAATAAGACAACCGGCCTGAGAAACATCGTAATCATCCAGGAACTCCTGCGCGCGATGGTAGGTCTTCACCCGCAGCCCAGCCTCCTCGATCAGCATCCGCAGCGACTTGCAGACTGCCACATCGTCGTCAACAATGAATACTGTTGATTCCTCATTACTCATATTTCATCCCTTTCACCGGCAATGCATAAGCAAAATGCAACCGGTTTAATTGTGATTTCGCCCCATGCTTTTTCCAATAAACAGCCTTGCATTCGCCAGGCCAAAACGGGAGTATAATTCGTATTCTAAGGATTGCAACACATAAAACGTGCGATTACAGCACATTTTTTACACGACGGTATTTTCATAATAGACCATAATAGGCATTATCCTGGAAGACACGGTTATGCTCTGAACCAGTCGTAAAACGGCTGGCTTGTAGTTTGCCAAAATATCCGGTTAAGCATGGAGAAGACATGACAAAAAGAATTTTTCTATCGATAGCTGCATCCGGAATACTGATCGCTGTGTCCACCGGCCTCAAGGCCGACACACTCGTGGCGAATCAGCCGCTCAAGATCAAAGACAAGGCTGCTCAGAAGGTGTATGCCTTTGATTTAGCTGACGTCAAGCTACTTGAAAGCCCATTCAAGACCGCCATGGATCTTGACGCCCAATACCTTCTCTCACTTGAACCCGATCGCCTTCTGTCGAGATATCGGGAATTTGCCGGTCTCGAACCAAAAGCAGCCGCTTACGGAGGCTGGGAGACGGCGACGATTTCCGGACATACGTTGGGCCACTACCTCACAGCCGTCTCGAAGCTGTACGCATCGACCAAAGATAAGAAACTGCTCAAGCGAATCGATTACATCATCGACGAACTCGCCCAATCCCAGAATGCCTGGGGCAACGGTTTCGTCGGCGCATTCCCAAAATCGCAGGAGGTATTCGCCGAGATCAAGGCCGGCGACATACGATCTGCAGGCTTCGACCTAAATGGAATCTGGGTCCCGTGGTACAACCTCCACAAACTATATATGGGACTTGTTGACGTTCGCTTGTATTGCGGCAACAAGAAAGCCGAAGTAATACTCCTGAAATCAACCGACTGGGCATGGGATATGGTAGGGGGGCTCTCAGACGAGCAGTTTGAACAAATGCTTCACTGCGAGCACGGCGGCGTCAACGAAGCCTTTGCAGAAATATACGCCCTCACCGGCAGTGAAAAGGCGCTCAAACTCGCTCGAAAGTTCTACCATCACCGTGTACTTGACCCGCTCGCCCGTCGGGAGGACAGATTGACAGGCCTCCACTCCAACACTCAGATTCCCAAACTCATAGGGCTGGCCCGGCTCTACCGCCTCACAGGCGAGCAGCACTACAATATCGCCTCAGCATTTTTCTGGAAGACCATCGTGGAAAATCGAACATACGTCAACGGCGGCAACACCGACGGTGAATATTTTTTCCCGCCCGACGAGTTCAGCAGGCACTTGAGCGTCCACACAACTGAAACATGCAACACATACAACATGCTCAAGCTTACCCGTCAGCTCTTTGCCATGGATCCCGCCTGTCGATACGCCGACTATTACGAGCGAGCTCTATACAACCACATACTCGCCTCCCAAGACCCTGAACAAGGCATGATGATATACTTTTGTCCTCTCAAAGCAGGCCATTTCAAGACATATAACTCGCCATTCGATTCCTTCTGGTGCTGCACAGGGACCGGAATGGAGAATCATGTCAAGTACGGTGATTCGATCTACTTCTACGATGACAGTACGCTTTATGTCAACCTCTTCATAGCATCCGTCCTGAACTTCCATCAGAAAAAGCTTACCCTGACTCAGCAGACGCGTTATCCACTCAACGGCGCCGTCCAGTTCAACGTCGATTGCGCCAAGCCCGTTAAACTCGTCTTCAAAATCCGCCGGCCGAAATGGGCGACCGAGGAACCAAGGCTGAAGATTAACAAAGAGCCGTACCTTACAACCGCTGCGCCGGGCAATTACATTACCGTAGATCGCCTCTGGCGAAAAGGAGATCAAATCGACCTTTTCCTGCCCATGAAACTGCGCACCGAATGCATGCCCGACGATCCCCGCAAGGGCGCCTTCTTCTACGGCCCAACGCTTCTCGCCGGCCAACTCGGCAAAGAAGGAATAGAGGACATAGACCCCTATGCCCGGCAGCGTGCAAAGTACGACCATACTCCCACGCCGCCGATGCCTGTAATCGTCGCCGATAGCGGAGCGATAGATAATTACATAAAACCCGCCGGTCGAATCGCAAACTTCACTATCGACAGCGCGGTTCTGAGAACATTGGGAAGGCCCGACCAGGCCGACATAACGCTGATACCGTTCTACAGAATGCACCACCAGCGGTATATCGTATATTGGGATATCTTTACGCCCGAACAGTGGAGGCAGACCAAGGAACAGTTTGAGGCCGACAAAGCGCTTGCCGATGCTCTCGAAGATGCAACGATAGATTGTTTCATACCGGGGCAAATGCAGCCCGAAAGAGACCACAATTTCAAAGGCGAGGGGACCGAGCGAGGTATTCATCTCAATCGTTCATGGAGAGATGCGAGGTCCGGAGGATTCTTTTCATTCGAAATGAAGGTCCTGCCCGATACTCCCGTGCAGCTTGCCTGTCTCTATTGGGGCTCCGACGGGCCCGGCCGTGACTTCGATATCCTTATCGACGGGCATAAAATCGCAACCGAGCACCTGAACCAGAACTACCCCGGTCGATTCTTCACCGCAACGTATGACATCCCCGGGGAACTGATGCGCGAAAAACGGAACGTAACCGTCAAATTCCAGGCCCACCAGTACAGAATGGCAGGAGGGCTTTTCGAATGCAGAACCATTAAAGCCCAATAGAACCCTGCCGAGATGCTATGGAAATCTCCATCCGTTCCGCCTGACAGAGTCCTGATTGTGAGGCAGGACGCGCAGCGCGAATCAAAGGTTTGAATCTCTCCGTTGAACGTGCTATTATGTCTTGTCGGTGATAGTCCTGAATTGACCATCGGACATATTGAAGGAGCTTAAAATGACCAGATTGGCAACATTAGTCGCCGCCGCTGTTTTTCTATGCATTCTGAGCGCAGAAGCCGAATCGACTGAGGACTGCTGGCCGATTTGGCGAGGATCCGACTCCACAGGCGTCGCGCCAAAGGCGAATCCCCCGCTCGAATGGTCCGAGACAAAAAATATCAAGTGGAAAAGGAAAACCATCGGATATGGCTCCTCCACGCCCATAATATGGGCCGACAAGATTTTTTACCTGACCGCAATCAAGACCGACAAGAAGGTCGCTTCGGTTCCCAACGCTCAGCCTCGTATGGAGGGTCGTTCTGGGGGCAGGGCCGGCGGACGGTCCTTTCGCGGTGGTGGCGCTCCTACAAACGTGTATAAATTTGACGTCGTCTGCCTCGACCGAAACACAGGCGATACTCTCTGGCGGAAAACCGCGTGTGAGGCCGTTCCTCATGAAGGACATCATTCCACCGGCAACTATGCTTCGTACTCGCCCCTGACAGACGGCGACCACGTCTGGGCATCCTTTGGCTCTCGCGGTGTACATTGCTACGATCTCGAAGGCAATCACAAATGGAGCAGAGATCTTGGAAAGCTGCAAATAAAGATGAGCTTCGGCGAAGGCGCTACGCCGGCTCTGGCGGGCGATGTCCTGATCGTAGTAATGGATCACGAAGGCGATTCTGCTGTTTATGCAATCGATAAGCTCACCGGCGAGGTACTGTGGAAAAAACCCAGGGATGAAAACACATCGTGGTCAACACCGCTGGTTGTCACAGTCGGCGGAAAGCAGCAGGCGATAGTAAGTGCGACCGGTGCTATCCGAGCCTACGACATTAAAACGGGCGATGTTGTCTGGCAGTGCAGCGGCATGACGGGCAACGTAATCCCTCATCCCGTCGCCGGTTTCGGGATGGTCTTTTGCGCCAGCGGGTTCAGGGGAAACGCGATGCTCGCCATTGAGCTTGGTCGAACAGGCAATCTCACCGGCTCAGACGCCGTCAAATGGCAGGTTAAAGAGGCGACGCCCTACGTACCATCGCCGATTCTTTACGGTGACAAGATCTATGTTTGTTCCACTAATAGGGCGGTTATCTCCTGCTACAACGCCAAGACAGGAAAGTTGAATTTCCTCAAGCAGCCCCTTGACGCGGTGGGGGACATCTACGCCTCACCGGTCGGAGCCGCCGATCGCATTTATTTTGCAGGTCGAAGCGGAACAACTCAAGTCATAAGAAACTCCGAGACATTCGAGATACTCGCAACCAACGTCCTCGAAGATGAAATAGACGCTTCGCCTGTAATCGTCGGCGACGAGATATTCCTTAAAGGCAAGAACAATTTGTATTGCATCGCCGCCGGATAGAAACACATCGATCCCACATTCGGAAGGCTATTGGTTATGCGAAGATATTTTTTGCCTGCAGGCTGAGGCTCTTGGATTAGGTTGCCTCTGTATTGGCAGCGTCGCAGGTGTCCCGGCAGGTCCAAAGCATGATCGCACCAAGGCCAATGGTCATCGGGCCTTCGGATACGGTCCAGATAATCGGAAGACCCAGGACGGCATCGAGTACGATTATCCCTGCTCCGGCTCCAATCCCAATGCCTCCGAGGAATCGAATCAATTTCGCATAACGGTCCACGTCCGTAGAAACAAACAGCAGAAGTCCGCCGAGTATTGCATACATAGCAGAGAGCGTGCGAATCAGATAGCTGATAACCGGCGTATAGACAAGCTCTTCAAGGGCGAGCAAGGCGTTAATCCGCACCATCCACTCGAATGGGCAGAACACAAAAAACAGTGCGAAAAGCATCCCAATTCCGCTGACCCGCAACACTGCCAGAAGCAACCCTTGCCTGTTCATATCATACTCCACATTTATCCTCGATACTTCTCCAGCAATGTACTTAACTCTTCAACAATCCCAGGCTGTTGCAGCCAGAGGTTCTTAGTCTCACCCGGATCGGTCTCAAGATCATAGAGTTGCCCCTTCGGACCACCTGCCTCCGGCTTAACAGCGGCCGGTCGGCTTGCCCCGCCTGAGCCTAAGTGAGGAATGAGCTTCCACTTGCCGCGTCGGATGGCAAGGACACCGTTACCGGAACAGTGCACCGTTGCCTCCCGGATGGGTCCGGCTCCTTTCTCGCCGCAAAGTGCCGGGAGAATATTACAAGAATCCTCACCCGCGCCTTGGGGCAACCGCACATCAAGAATCGCCGCCGCAGTTGCTATCAGATCAACATGGCAGATTGTTTCATCGCTCACAGTGTCCGCTGCAATTCGGCTGGGCCACCACGCTACAAAGGGAACACGGTGCCCGCCCTCCCAGATATCAGTCTTGATCCCGCGCCAAGGCCCGCTCGGATTATGGCCATGCTCAAGTACGCTTCCAAATCCGCCCATCATATTCTTGCCGTCCCGCCCGTGTGAGCCGTTGTCACTCGTGAAGATAACAAGCGTATTGCCCCCAAAGCCGTTTCGCTCAAGCGTATCGGCCACCCGACCCACAACGTAGTCCACCTGGTGAACGAAGTCGCCGTAGGCGCCGGCCCCGCTGCTGCCTTGAAACTGCTCGTTGGGAACGACGGGAGTACGCGGTGCCGTCAGCGGGAGGTAGAGAAAGAACGGCTTACCCTTCGTCTGTCGAAAGGCCTTATTCGCACTCCTGCCTCCCTTTGCGTCGATATACTCAACGGCCTTATTCATCAGTGCCGGCAGAATCTCGTCGAGACGCCAGCCCTCGATCATCGGCCCGGGGCAGCCCGGAATATCTTTCTTCCGCAAAGACGGGATGCCGAATGTATGCTCGTTCTCGATGAAGCAATAGGGCGAGAAGTGCGTCGCCAGAACCCCGAAGTAGTAGTCGAATCCTAAAGCAGTCGGTCCGTTGGCAATGGGCTTTGTGAAATCGACGTTTGTGCGACCGTCTTCGGTCCTTGTCCTGCCCACGCAGATGGGAGCTTTACCGTCGGTGGTGGGCCAGTCCATGCCTAAATGCCACTTGCCGATGCAGGCGGTGTCATAGCCGTGCTGCTGCAGCAGTGAGCCGACGGTCAGCCGGCCATGCTCGATTGCCGAGCTTCGCCAGCACTGTTGAACGCCGGCGATGAGCTTGGTTCGCCACGGGTATCGTCCGGTCAGCAGCCCATAACGACTGCCTCTGCCCTCAGCAGACGGTGAATGCGCGTCGGTAAAACGAATCCCTTGATTCGCCAGACGGTCAAGATTGGGTGTCGGAATCTTAGAATCACGATTCTGGCAGCCAAGGTCGCCCCAGCCCATATCGTCGGCGAGGATATAGACGATGTTTGGCTTCTCCCCGGCTTTCGAATCCCCCGCCTGCAAAATGCTCCAGATGAGCGTAAGGGCTATCGTTCCGGCCCCGGCCATTTTCAGAAAACCGCGTCGCGACAATCTATTATCCATACCAGGATCCCAACATGAGACATACCTTTTGCCAATTCACTCTCGAGCCTCAACGGCTATAGCCCAATCTGACCGGAGCGGAGCCTTGAAAACTTGCCCTGCTTCAGCTTTCAAGCCGGTGACCTCGATTTCTTTATAGGCTGACTTTGTATCGACGGCAGCGGCGACGAACATGCCTCGAATCTCACTGAGGTCTATCTTAACCGAGTCGGCATCCTCCTTGTAAAAAACGAGCAGTTTGCCGGGTACTTTCAGGCAGAAGCCGTCCGTTATGCTGTTGTCACGAATCATTTCTTTCTTGAAGCGGCTCTTCCAGAATTTCGACCACGTGTGGATCTGTTGCTTGTTAGGATAAGGATGTGAGGCGCCGTCCGGGCGGGGATCAAGCAGATTTCCCCAGATATTGGCCGCACCTCCGGCCATAGTAGAATGCCATAGACCGCGACGGGTCATCTCGAAATCGTAATCCTTCTCCGGATAGACATTCTTACGCACCCGGAATCTGTCTTCGAAGAACGTTGGTTTGTTCGGGTACTGCTCGATCGCTTTGATGTACATCGCGTAGTCGGGCCGATGTTGTTGGTAGGAGGAATAATCCAGTGCGGTTGATATTTGTGTCAACTCCGGCGACCTTCCGCCGAGGAGATGTTTCCAGCCGAGATGCTTTTGCATGTATTCGTGCCATGTTTTGAGATTTTCTTCCCCGGCCCATTCCTGAAGATCGAAGCCATAACCCATCGACCAGCCCGGTAAAGGCCCGAGTCGGGCGCAGATATAGCGCTGCAGGCGCCTGTCAACTTTCCCGTTAATGCCCCATCTCTTCGGCGTCATCCTCCGCTGCTCATCTCCCCACGCCCATATATGCACAACACCGCCGGCGGCATGGACTTTGGTTAGCAATAGCTCTAAGGCTTCGAATGTACGCCGGTCAGGATTCGGATCCGCTGCCGTTATTTCGTTCGACCGGGTCTTCTCAAAGTCGAACCATCGACAAAGCACGCCGATGTGAAAGCCGTTGAAGCCATGCTCGACGAAAAACTCCCGGATATCGGCGTCGATCATGTCACCTCTGCCGGCGAACTTGTCCGGGTCGCGGTACATAATGTACTGCGGCACAAAGGCTTCGTCGAAACCGCATCTGCCCCACTTGCTGCCATAGTTTGTGATAAAGCCGCCGGCACCGGGGTTAGAGATGATATTGACAGTGCCCGCAAGCCCGTTCAGTTCGGGATTGATGCTCTCGGTTACAAAATCCCATCGCCCCATTTGCGTGCCGGTGAATCGGAGCTTCCATGTCTCGGCCTTGTCATAGAAAAGCTCAGTCTTAATCTTACGGTTGCTGTCCTTATGGGTAAAGACAGCCGTTGCGATCAGGTCGTAGGGATTGCCCTGGTAAAGCGGATTCTGGAATTCCCAGTCCAGAGGTTCCCAGAGCTTCGCTTCTCTCGCCGCAGCACCCAAAACCGGGCCAAACCGCGTCAAGCAAACCATGACATAACAGAGAACTGTGATTCTCAACATGTACTATTCCTTCAAGTATTGCGAAAATATCAAGAAGCATACTATCAAGTCCGGCCGAACAATTCAAACATCTTGCACCAGCTCTCTTCGGCCGTAATCCATCACTGAAAAAAGGTGCTTTTAGCTGGTCGCCGCTTCATTAACCCTGGCGCAAAGCGCCTCAGCGTCAAATAATCCATAGCCGAACAGATGCCTTCACTCTAATGCCAACCAGGAAAAGTATCCGATAATTCTGATTGGTATTTCCGTGACGGCCCGCCGCCAAGCTCCGCTAACTATGCACGCAAATACAGCGTCACTTTGGTCGGGCAAAGACTGCCGATTATGGGATACAGGCCCTTGGCGTTACGCCACAAAGTCCCAAGAGCTATAGCCATGAATTCTTACCTCGAGATTGACGATAGACATGACTGTGTTAGCATGGCATGGAAGGGGGGATTCCTGCCGAAAATGTATGCCGGCATTGCCGGACAACACGCCGGATCAATAAACGATCGTCCGAGTGAAAATGCGATGCTTCGATAAGTGAGGTGTGTGCGATGAACAGGATATTTGTAGTCTTGATGAGTGTGCTAGTGCTGACGTCAGCCGATGTGCGGGAGAATGAAACTGCAAAACAACGCATATTTGTGGTCAGCAGTTATCATCGGGAGTATCTCTGGTCGCAGGACACGCAGAAAGGGCTCTGCGCGGGACTCCTTGAGTTTGGCTTCCTGGACAACGAAGACCAGGCTATCGAGTTCACGCAAACCGACCGTGTTGAGACCGAATCCGCAATAGCGAAGAAGGCATGGATGGATACGAAACGCAAGAGCAGCAGAGGCGAAATCATGGCTGCGACTATCCGAATCATGGACGAGATATCCGAGTTTTCTCCCGATATCGTGCTGCTTGGGGACGACAAATGGAATACTTCTAACCGCCCAGCGGTCTGGAAAAATAAAGAGGCCTGGACCAAAGAGCGGTCCAGACCTCAATTTTGTACAAACACATTGGTTAACCAATACTTTTGAACAAGTATCAGTGTTTCCTGCGATGCCTGAGCAACGCAAGGCTACCAAGACCAAGCAGTCCCATTGTAGCCGGCTCGGGGACACATTTGGTCTCGATCTTCAACTCATCGACGACAATATCGCCCTTAATCGCGATCCATTCCTCCGGCGGGTTCGGCCAGATTACGATGTCATAGATGGAGAGTGTCCAATCACTTCCAGCTATGGGGTCGTGTACTACGTTCATCGTCATGGCGTCCATGGGGACTGCGCTAACACCTACAAGCGGTCTGTCGGGCAGGAATGAATCAAGGTCGCCGGGTTTCCATGTCAGAGCAATGGTGATCTCTTTGTAGGGTCGCTCGACGGGGTCGTTTGGAACGATCACATCAATCTCGCCCGACAAAGCCCATGCTCCCGGCTCCACCCAGCCTCCTCCCGGCCCAGGGACCACCTGAAGCTGCGGTTGTCCGTAGTCGTTATCAACGACATCGGGAACCAGAGCAATCGGGTCGTCGAAGTACCAGATCTGGGATGTCGTCGTCGCAGATGCGAGAGAACCGACTCCCAGAATCACAAGGAAACTAATAGTAATTACTTTCTTCATCTTAAGCTCCTCCCAGAACTTAAACACTTTTTATTTGGCAACGAGCCAAATTAGCTTGCCGCTATCAGCCACTTGGCATGACCTGACACTCACTCCAAAAGACTTCCAGCAACTCACTTCGCAAACAAACAAACGTAATCTTCACCTTACCTGTGCCTGTTTGATAAAAAGCTTTTCAAGGGCGAGGATCCCTGCGATAGTGCAAGGTCCAAGCCGTATACTACAGGTGATCAACGCCGGTAGGGCCATCACCCTGATACGAACTCTGAACTTAATTATTGCCGGCAAGGTCTTGTAACCCGACACGAGCAATAGCAGAAGGACAATATAGAGACACCCTTCTAAATGTCAATTTACACAAAACAGGCAATATCTGTCAAGTGAAAAATGCCTTTTATGGGACGTTCTCAGCTTATTGGGCGATATCGTTAGGGCAAGACAGTAATAAACACCAATAAACAATAAAATACTTGACAAGTTCGTGTTCCTGTGATACGCTTTCTAAAAACAGGTTTTTCTTCTACATATATTAGGAGGCTTATTATGGCTAAAACAAGGTTGTTGTCTTTGCAGTTGTTTCGCGATTTTCAGGACAAGGAATGCTTTTTCGAGAAGCTCACCAACGATGAGAATATGACAGACCGGATAATCGGACAGTATGTCCTGCTGGTAATATTCTCAGCGGTGTACGGCATCGTGATGGGCAGCTATAACGGGCTGCAGCAAGCCGTTGCATCGGGCGTTAAGGTTCCGGCTTTTCTCACTCTCAGTCTGCTCGTTTGTTTTCCCGTATTTTTCATCATTCAGTTTGTCTTAGGCTCTAAGCTCGGACTGCTTGGTATGCTGAATATAATTCTGAACGGCTTTCTCATGGTTTCGCTGATTATGGTGGCATTTGCGCCTATTGTCATATTCTTCCTGATAACCGGTGACAACTATGCGTTTATCAAGCTGCTGCACGTTGCGATATTCTCGATTTCCGGATTCTTCGGCGCCAAGACTATGGTCGAGGCGCTCCGGTACTGCTGTGAGAAGAGCAAGGTGTATCCGAAGGTTGGCGTCGTGGTCTTTCGCTTCTGGATCGTTATACTCGCTTTTGTGGGGATGCAGTTGGCTTGGAACCTTAGGCCATTCATCGGTTCGAGAGGGATGGAGTTCGAGTTGTTCAGGCAGAGGGAGGGGAACTTCTATCTTTCGGTGATTCACTCCGTTCGTGACGTTGTCGTTGGGGAGAAGAAGGATGTTGATGAGAACTCTGATGATTTGACGCTCGATTAGAGCCATTGGAACAGGGGCGGCGATTAGTGAGAAACGATATAATGACATTGGAAGAGGTCGCGGCGTACTTGAGGCTGAAGCCGCAGACGATTTATACCTGGGCGCAGGATAAGAGGATCCCCGCGGCAAAGCTGGGCAAGGAATGGCGATTTAAGAAGTCGATGATCGACGAGTGGTTCGTTCAACATATCGACGAGAAATTCAGCGAGGTAGTCGAGGCTTGGCAGAACAGGCAGGACCCGCCGGCGAGGAATGCAGACGGATAGCTCTCGGATTGTGAAGCGAGGGGCGGATTAATAGAACAGGCTGACGCACATTTGAAAGCAGGCGACCGGCACAGAGCCGGAAGGTCGTGGCGACTTTGGGAGGGCGTCAGAATGCTTCGGGCAGGATGTGTCTTGCCGAGGTCCTGAGGTATGCGGAGATCTGTCTCTCGGAATTCAGGGCGAGGGCTTTTCTTGCCACGCTGTTGCAGTCTTCAATTGTTACCGAGCGGATTACCTGCTTAATCTCAGGTATCATCGGGTGCGCAATCGAGATTGTGCGGACTCCCATGCCGAGCAGGAGCATTATGTATTCGGGTTCGGATGCCATTTCGCCACAGATGCTGACGTCGATGCGGGCCTTGTGCGCATCCTGCAGGACGGTTCTGATCAGTCGAAGTACAGCCGGGTCCACCGAGGAGTAGAGTGTTGAGACCAGTTCGTTGCCTCTGTCGACGGCGAGGGTGTATTGTGTCAGGTCGTTTGTGCCGATACTGAAAAAGGCGACTTCGCGAGCGAGGGAATATGCCGTCAGCGCTGCGGAGGGGGTCTCGATCATTATACCGACATCGATGTCCCTGTTGTATGGGATTTGCTCTTCGTCGAGGTCTTCCATGACATCGCGGAGTATCAGGCGGGCCTGGGTCAACTCTTGAATGTTCGTAATCAGCGGGAACATTATTTTTGCCGAGCCGATTACGGATGCTCGGAGGATTGCGCGGAGCTGAGTTCTGAACAAACTGAGGTTTTGAAGGCAGAATCTGATTGATCGAAGGCCGAGGAACGGATTGGGCTCTCTGACGAATCTTTTTGATTGTGTAAATTTGTCGGCTCCGAGGTCCATCGTCCTTATCGTCACAGGCCTATGCTTGAATACGCTTAGCGTTTGAGCGTATGCTTCATAATGCTGCTGTTCGGTCGGTTCTGTTTTACTGTTCAGGTAGAGAAATTCGGTTCTGTAAAGGCCTATTCCATGTCCTCCCTTTTGGAGAACCGCTTCGGCCTCATCCGGGAATTCGATATTCCCGAGAAGGGTGATTTCAATTCCATCTCTTGTGACTGCGGGCAGATCGCGGATTGCATCGAGTTTGTGTTCGAGTGCGAGGAATTCTTCAGAGTATTTGCGGTACTGCCGGACTGTTTCTTCATCCGGGTCGAGGATTGCGATTCCGCGGTTGCCGTCGATGATGATTGTATCACCGCCTCTGACGCATTGTGTGAAGTTTTCGAGTGCTACTACAGCCGGGATTCCGAGCGATCTTGCGACGATGGCAGCGTGGCTTGTGCGTCCGCCGGCGTCACTGGCGATGCCTATTACGAATTTCTTGTTGAAGCTTGCGGTTTGGGTGGGGCTCAGTTCGCGTGCAACAACAATGACTTGTTCGGTGAGGTTGGCGATATCCTCCCTTTTCTTGCCGAGGAGCTGTCTGAGCAACCTTTTCTCGATGTCGTAGATATCGGCGGCGCGTTCGCTGATATACGCATCTTTAACGTTTGCAAAGTGTGAAGCGACCTCGCGGAGGACGGTTGAGACGGCGTATTCTGCGGTTACGAGTTCGGATCTGACGAGGTCCGTGATTTTCCTTTTCAGGCTCTTGTCCCGCATGAAACGAAGGTGAACGGCGAAGATATCCATAATCTTGCCGCCTTCGGCTTTGTCCTGCGTTTCGGCGAGTGATGACAGTTCCTGGACAGCGTCGGCAAAGGCGTTTTTGACTCGCTGGGTCTCGGTCATTCGCTGCGAGGGTTCTATCGGGCGACGAGGAATGCGGTAGTCCTCTGAGTCGATTATCAGCGCCTTGGCAATTGAGATGCCCGGTGAGACTGCAATTCCCTTTTTGATTTCCATATCAGCCTTTCACGGCGGTTCTGGGCATTTCGATTGGTTATAACTTCAAGTATTCTTGCTTATCATGCTGTGAAAGGCAAGGAAAAACCGGCGGATTAGGAGTCCCGTGTCTGTGAAGGTTTCCAGGGTATTTGCTTAACCGCAGAGCGCAGAGGACGCAGAGGGGATGAGCAAATGAGTAGATGAGTAGATGGGTAGATGAGTAAATGAGTGGCCCGGCGGAGTCGGGAAATGCGAAATCCGAATATCGAAATCCTAAACAAGCTCTAATCACCAAAATTCAAATGATCAAAACGAGAAGATTTACCGCCGAGAGCGCAGAGAGCGATGAAGTACACAGAGGATAGAAAACAGAAAACAGGTGCTGAGGAGCCGGGAAGGAATATAGACGCTATCGACTGCCGGTACACGTTGTAAACGACCAGACCTTACCGGTTGTTGTGCCGTGAGAGTTGACCTCGTCGATACGCCAATAGTACGTTGTCCCCAGTTCCAAGGGTCCGGGCTCAAAAGTTACACTTGCCTGGCTGCCGCGGAATTCGGGCGGATTGGCCGTGCCGAAATAGACATTGTGCGAGACAGCACATTCGCCGCGCCACCAGCTTAGGTTCGTAGATGTACTGGTAATCGCCCCTTCGAGTGGATCGGGATTGGCTGCCTGGGAGGGCGGCGCCGGCAACCAGAAGCAGCAACCCATCAAGTCTGCCTGTTCGAGCCACTGTTCAGCAAACAAGGCGAGGTCGTTTCCATCGACTCGGCCGGACCCGTCGATATCCGCTCGGTCGCAGTACTCGTTTGCCGAGTTGCAGTCGGCCCGCTGCCAATGCTGTGCAAAGAACGAAAAGTCTCTGGCCGTGACCCCGTCCGGACAGAGAAAGTCTGCGGCCGGCGCCTGCCAGGTCAGCCGCGGATACGCCATCCCCTCGCAGATCGACCATATATCTTCATCGCCGTCGCCTGCGCCGACGAAGTCCCACCCGACGAAGCTAACCTGCTGTCGCATCTGAATATCGGTAAGCGGCTCGCCATATCCGTTATCCGGCCCACCGCCGTCATTGGGGTCCAGAAAATACGCCGCGCCGATACTGCCGCCATCGTAGTCTCCCACCAGGCCGCCTACACCTGAGCTGCGGTAAGTCATCTTGCTTGTAGAATAACAATTGGTGATACTGCCGTAATTTCCACCACCACCAATGAGGCCTCCTGTATAGGCGCCACCCCAACTAAGAAAACCTGTAGCATAACAGTCGGTTATGGTGCCGGTATTCCATCCGGCCAGGCCACCTGTATTACTCGGTTCACTAACAGAGATCCAGGTATCGGCGCAGCTACAAGTAATCGTGCCACGATTGCTTCCCACGAGGCCCCCATGACGACCAATCAGTCCGCCTTCGCCATCGACCCAGCCGCTGACGGAACAGTTGACTACAGTGCCGTAATTATTCCCGAGCAATCCCCCACCCCTAGGGAATGACTCCTCTTGTACAACAACGTGGATTCTCTCGACTCTCAGGTCGCTGATACAGCCGTTTGAATCAAGGGCGCCGAACAGGCCGGAATAATTAACCGGCGCATCGATGATGAGATTACGTATCGTATGGCCACTGCCGTCAAGAACACCGTCAAACGGTTGAGCACTGCTGCTGACAGGGGTAATCCCGCCGCCAAAGAAGTCCAAATCGTCGGTTACTACAAAATGTCGGTCCCAGCATTCAGGAGTATCTGTCAGTTGCATCCAATCTACAACCTTTCCTATTCGATACGGATCGTCATAGGTACCGTTACCATCGGCGAACTCAGTTCGACAGGATATGACCATATCGACTTTTGTCAGCCCCTGGATGCCGTTGGAATCTGCCAACGGTGACTGTTGGATTATGCAGCCGGGCGGGACTGTCTCACTCGCTGCTGCGGTGAGCGTGCCGACAAGCAACCCCGCGCCGGTGATACCGGCGCCGGCTTGCTCGAAAGTCACGCCGTTGACATCCGGCACTTTGGCAGCTTTCCAGTATTCCCACGCCAGACGGGGATAGTCATTTTCAGGCATGACCCACTCAGCCGGGTCGTGGTCGTCTGTCGTGAAGTCCCAATCGGAAGGCAGATAGGTCAATTTGTCTTTCATCTCAGCCGTAGTCTTTCCTCTAACGTCGGAACCAGCCGGCTGACCTGAAACGTTGACGTCCCAGAACCCACCCCCGTAACTATCGATTCCGGTCAATCCTCCAACGTGCTCGTCGCCGCTGACCGGACCGGCAGCATAACAGTTTAAGAAGCGAAACGGTTTAAATCCAAATAATCCCCCAACATATGTGTGTCCATCCACAACAACAGTGGCATAGCAGCGCAAGACATATGAGCCTCCAGACAGTCCTATGATGCCGCCTACATAGTCATCTCCGGTTATGCTCCCGGTCACATAACAGTCGCTTATACAACCACTATAGCCCTCTGGTCCGTCGTCGCTGCCGACTAACCCGCCGACATAATCTCTGCCTGATATCGCAGCATCCTCGATGCCTACGTTACGGATGTGAACGTAGCTACCGACATAACCGAATAAACCGACATAGTATTTGGAGGGTGTATTGATATCGACGTTTCGGATGATATGCCCATTGCCGTCGAAGATGCCGGTGAACATGGTTGAAGAATTGCCAACGGGGGTCATGGCGACGCCGTTCATATCGAGGTCGGCTGTGAGGAGGAAATGCCTGCCCCAGTCGCCCGTTGCGGCCATCAGTTCCTGCCAGTCGGCGGCGGTGGCGATTTTGAAGGGGTCGTTCGGCTCTCCCGT
>JAFGCD010000012.1 GCA_016932835.1 Sedimentisphaerales bacterium | reverse complement strand
GCGTCCATATATCACGGCATAATGCAGATAAGCGTTCAATGCCTCCAAGGGTGGGGTCGGGTGTCCAATATTATCCGCAAACAATTCGGCCTGTTTGTTCAACCCCGGAATTTCTTTGTTGTAAATCATTGTACGCAGGGCAGCGAGAGCCTGAGAAGCAGGTACAAGAAGGACAACTTGTCGTCCGTACTGTTCGTTAATCTTGCTAGCGTATGCTTCGCCGGCCTTGACGTTCTTGTCGTTAAGTGTTTTGAGTTGTTCCGGAGTCTTCTCTCTGTCGGGCCTGCTGCCCAATGCTGCAAAACTGAAGTCCTGATTATCGATATCCGGCCCGCCCCATGAGATTTGGACAGTAAACTTCATATTCGGATTGTGCTCCAGCCCCAACTTGACAAAGTTGTCGATCCCCTCATCCGGAAACTGAATCGGAGACAGGGTTAACACATCCACCTTGCTTTGTTCCAATACCCTTCTGGCCTCGTTTCGACCGCCCTCATGCTCCCAATGCTGGATGGTGCGTGAGACCCCAAGGCTCTGTACTCCCACCTTTTTATGCCCTTCGATACCGGATGCCAAGGCCAGTTCGGTAAGAATGTCCGGAACATACCAATGCAAACTATGCCCCGCGCTAAAGATACGCAATCCGTCGATTTTAGCCGCTGCAGCGGAATTTTCGTTCAGGTCTGAGAACAGAAGCTGAGCAAACTGATGCAGGCTCCTTCGCCATGACTGCCACTCATGAGCAGTCTCGGGAGAGATGTAGGAAACACCCTTGATACCTGCCTGATTCCATTTGTCAGCGGCGCCTTGAATTCGGAACGCACCGCCTTCACGCTCGCCAAAACTCATGAACACGACTTTGACATTCTTTTTGAAGATATCTATATCGGCGATTTCCGACGGGGAGATCGTACCGCTGCTGAACATCCCGATATGTGAGAATTTATCGGGATTGGCAATAACAATTGACCTGGTCTGCATGCCGCCCATGGACAATCCCGCCATGGCCCGATGCGCCTGGTCCGGGATGACGCGAAAATTGGCTTCAACGTAAGGAATCAGGTCGTCGATGAGAATCCGCTCGAATTGACCGGCCACATTGAAGCCCCTCATGGGTCCTCCGGCGGTTCTGCGCGGCGGGTTCGCATCTCCTGCAGGAGCGACAGTGCCCGGTCCGGAGGCTGCGGCCGACGCCGGATCTGCACCTCGCCCGGGAGCGGCGGCGGGTCTGGAAGCACCACGTCGAGCTCCGCCGAAACTGATTTCGCCGTTCTCCATGACGATGAGAAAGGGCCTGGCTTTGCCCGCAGCAATCAGGTTGTCCATAATCAGATGTGCGTGACCCTGATTGCCCCAGCCGGTTTCATTTTCACCCATGCCATGCTGGAGATACAGCACAGGGTAACGCCTGGCAATATCTGTGTCATAACCCGGCGGAGTATAGATGTATACACGTCGAACAATGTTGGTGGTCTTTGAGAAATAGTGAATCTCGCGAAGCTGGCCGTGAGGGACATCCTTGAATGCGTAGATGTCCTGATCCTTGGCGGGGATTTCAACACCGCTTCCCCATCGGCTGGCCCCATAGAAAAACTTACTTCCCGGATCCGGAACCTGGGCGCCATCAACAACAAGCTGATAGTAATGGAACCCTTCGTCCTGAGGCTGTGAATCGCCGATCCATGCCCCTTCTTCGTCCTTTGTCATGGGATATTTTACTCCCCCAATATCAAGAAGGACATTCTGCGCCTCCGGCGCGACCAGACAAGCTCGAACACAACCTTCGGAGTTCACCTGAGGGTATGGTCGCCCCGGCTGATTGGTCGACGCCGGCTTGAAATCGTCCGCCGCCGCAAGTAACTCTCCCTGAAGAAAAGAGCCCCCGCTGATCAGGAATACCATGCCGAGAATACCAATTGACGCTTTACAATTTCGCTCTTGTCTACACATTCACACTTCTCCTTCTTGGGTTACCGTTAAGACGACCTTCTGCAAATCACAATCGCGAGAGGAATTACCAACCATGATTTCAAAAGTCCCCGGCTCAACCGTATACTCCATATCGATGTTATAAAAGGCCAGCTTCTCAGGCGTAATATCCAGGGTCACCGTTTTGGTTTGCCTCGGCTTAAGGGTAATGCGTTCGAACCCTTTCAACTCTTTGATCGGACGGGTCACCGAACTGACACAATCGCGGATGTATATCTGCACCACTTCATCTCCGGCCATAGAACCTGCATTGGTGACCTCCACCGTAACGGTCGTTGATTCATCCGGCTGGATGATATCCTTGCTTAACCTCGGCTGTCCGAATTCAAATCGGGTATAGCTCAGGCCGTATCCGAAGGCATACAAGGGACTGATCTCGTCAAACAGATAACTACGGCGGGCGGACGGCTTATAATTGTAGTACGCCGGGACATGCCCCACGGAACGCGGGATGGTAATCGGCAATTTCCCGCCGGGATTGATGTCTCCGAAAATCACCTCCGCAACGGCTTGGCCGGTTTCCTGGCCAAGATACCAGCACTCAAAGATTACCGGGACTTTTTCAACAAGATTTCGAACGGCTAAAGGACGCCCGTTGAATAATAAGGCGATGACAGGCTTACCCACAGCAACAATGGCATCCACCAGTTCATCCTGCAATCCCACCATCTGCAGGTCGGTACGGTCACCCTTGTGTTGAGGCTCCCACGCTTCGCGCGAGGTCTGCTCATTTCCCCCGATTGCAAGCACCACAACATCCGCCCGCCGTGCCGCTTGGACGGCTTCGGCAATGGATTTGCGGTCACAAACCGGATCGCTCAGGACCACTTCGTCTTCCTGCCACGACCCCCCTACTGTAATTTTGCACCCTTCGTGATACAGTACGTCAACGCTGTCGCCCAGATATTCCTGTATTCCCTGCAAAACCGTTGAGACATTTTTGGGCCGGCCGCTGTACCCCCCCAGCAAGACGCGATCCGCATTTGGCCCTATGACGGCCAAGGTTTTTATAGCTGATTTGTCCAGCGGTGCAATTCCACCATCGTTTTTCAAAAGAGTCATGGTTTTTCGAGCCGCCTCGAGCGCCAGCTTTCGATTCTTTTCCGAACCAACAATCTTCTCGGCTTCATTCGAGTCCACATACGGATCTTCGAACAATCCCATTCTGAATTTCCATTCCAACATCGGAGCGATTAACGCATCAATTTGAGCTTCATCAATCGTTCCCTCACGCACCAGTTCGACAAGATTCGGATAGCAATCCTTATC
>JAFGCD010000146.1 GCA_016932835.1 Sedimentisphaerales bacterium | reverse complement strand
CTTTGAAGATTTCCCAAACTTCGTATTAGCAAGTACTTGCGTAAAAAAATAGTGAGAATTGGAGTAGACTTTTAACATAGGAGATGATAAAGATGAAACGAAACATACCTTTTGCAAACCTCGCATCCGCCGCCGTAGCGGCCCTGCTCCTTGCGAACTGCTGCTTCGCCGCGACCATATATGTCTCCCCCCAGGGAAACGACCGCTATTCCGGATTCCTCGCCGAAGTCAATGACGACTCGACCGACGGACCGAAAGCCTCCCTCGCTTCGGCACGAGATGCCGTCCGCAAGCTCAAGTCCGAAGGTCCTCTCAAAGAACCGGTGCGTGTAGTCATCGCCGCAGGCGAGTATGCGATGATTGAGCCGCTCACCCTCGAATCGCAGGACAGCGGCACACAGCAATGCCCAATTACCTACGAAGCCGCTCCGGGTGCATCCCCCGTCTTCACCGGAGGAAGGAAAATCACCCGCTTCCGTCGAGGCGATGACGGTATATATCAGGCCCGAATGCCCGATGTCAAAAGCGGCAAGTGGTATTTCGAGCAGTTGTTCGTCAACGGCAGGCGCGCCGTCCGGGCAAGAACACCCAACCAGTGGTATCACTACATGGGCCAGTCCTCCGAATCGCCCGTCCAGGGCAGCCAGGGACAGTTCCGCAGAATAACCGAAGTCCGCCCGGACGCCCTCGAATCCCTCAAGGCCCTCAGCCCCGCAGAGCTTGCCGATGTCACCCTCGTCGCTTTTCATAAATGGTGCATCACCCGCCGCTTCCTTACCGACATTGATACCTCTGCCAATGTCATTGTGACCGTCGGCGAGCAGCTAAAGAGCTATTCGGGCTGGCCGAACAATACCAGATACATCCTGGAGAATTTCAAGCAGGCCCTCGATCAACCCGGCGAATGGTTCCTCGACCGCACCGGAACCCTCTATTACAAGCCTCTCCCTGGCGAAGACATGACCACCGCCGACGTCTATGCCCCCTATGCGGCCAGGTTCATCGTTATCGACGGGCAGCCCGAGGCCGGCAAATTCGTCGAGTATGTCAAATTCAAGGGCCTTGCATTCCGCCACAACCGCTATGTGCTCCCGCGCACAGGCTACGCGCCGTACCAGGCCGCATTCGTCACCGAGGCCGCCGTCATGGCCGACGGAGCCAGAAACATCGCAATAGAAGATTGCGAAGTAGCCCACATCGCAGATTACGCCGTCTGGTTCCGAAAGGGCTGCCGCGATTGTCGCCTGCAAAAATGCTATATCTACGACCTCGGAGCAGGAGGAGTCCGAATCGGCGAAGGCGCTATTCGTCCCGATGAAAACTCCCGCACGAGCCATATTACAATCGACAACAACATCATCCGCCAGGGCGGCCGAACATACACCTCCGCCGTCGGAATCTGGATAGGACAGAGCGGAGACAACAACGTCACCCACAACGAGATCGCCGATTTCTACTATACCGGCATCTCCGCAGGCTGGCGATGGGGATACTCCGAGGGCCTTGCAAAACGCAACAATATTACCTACAACAACGTTCACCACCTCGGCTGGGGAGTCCTCAGCGACATGGGCGGCATCTACACGCTCGGTCCCTCCGAGGGTTCGGTAGTCAGCAACAACATCTTCCACGATATCTACGCATACTCATACGGCGGATGGGGGCTCTACACCGACGAGGGCAGCACAGGCATCTTGATGGAGAACAACCTCATATACAACGTCAAGACAGGCTGCTTCCACCAGCACTACGGCAAGGAGAACATAATAAGAAACAACATCATGGCCTTCAGCAAGCTCTATCAGGTCCAGGCCACCAGAGTCGAGGGCCATCTCTCGTTCACCTTCGAAAACAACATCGTATATTACGATACCGGCGTCCTCCTTTCAGGCCCCTGGACGCAGGTCAAGATCAATATGGATAACAACTGCTACTGGGACTGCGCAGGAAGGGATGTCGCCCTCCTCGGCAAAAATCTCGAAGACTGGCGCAAGGAAACAGGACACGACAAAAATTCGATCATCGCCGACCCCCTCTTCGTCGATGCGAAGAACAATGACTTTCGCCTTAAGCCCGACTCGCCCGCCTTGAAGCTCGGCTTCAAACCATTCGATTACACCAAGGCCGGAGTCTATGGCGACCCCGCCTGGATCGAAAAGGCGAAAAGCGTGAAGTTCCCGCCGCTGCAAATAGCGCCCGACCCGCCGCCGGTATCGATCCGCGACGACTTCGAGCGCTCGCAGCCCGGCTCACGCCCCGCCGCCGCACAGGCCAATGTCGAAGGAAAGGGCGACGAAATTGCGGTAACCGATGAAACCGCTGCACGCGGCAAGAACAGCCTCAAAATAGTCGATGCCCCCGGCCTTCAGCACGCCTACAACCCCCACCTCGTCTATGCCCCGAATCACTCTTCCGGAACTACACGATGCAGCTTCGATATGAGAGTCGAAGACGGCGTCCAAATCAGTTTCGAATGGCGCGACTGGCAAAGTTCACCCTATCATGTAGGCCCAAGCTTCACCGTCAATGGCGGCAATCTTGACGTCCCAGGCAAGCCCGCTGTCCCGCTGCCGCTCGGAAAGTGGATCGGATTCGAAATAGCCGCGAATCTTGGAAAGGATAACGCGGGCCGGTGGAATATGAGTCTCAAACTGCCCGGCGGACAGATAAAACAATTCACCGGCCTCAGTAATCGAAGCAAAGCCTTCGAAAAGCTCACCTGGCTCGGATTCACAAGCAACGCAACAAGCAAGACCGTATTCTTTCTCGACAATCTGCAAATCGTCAACGAATCGTAGAAGGAGGCTCCCGACATGAAACGATGGATCGTTCCCGTGTTACTCGCTGCGTTTTTTGTCGAATGTGCCGATGCTCTTACCCTTTACGTCTCCACCGGAGGCAGCGACGCCTATTCCGGACGCCTGCAAAAGGTCAATGCCAAAAAGACCGACGGCCCAAAGGCCTCGCTCGCAGGCGCACGCGACCAGATTCGCAGGATAAAGGCTGCAGGACCGCTCGCCGAGCCTGTCAGCGTCATCGTCGCCGGCGGGGCGTACACACTTGCCGAGCCGTTTGTCTTGACACCCATCGACAGCGGTACGAAAGAATGTCCCGTCAGTTACGAGGCCGCGCCGCGAGCCGAAGTAATCTTCTCGGGGGGCAGCAGAATAAAAGGTTTCGAGGATGGACCTCTCGACACCTGGCAGGTACGCCTGCCCCAGGTCGCATCAGGAGACTGGTATTTCGAGCAGTTATGGGTCAACGGGCGAAGGGCCGTCCGCGCAAGGACCCCGAACAAATTCTATTTCTACATGCGCGATGTTGCACAGGAAAAACTTCAGAACACCGACGGAACAGCCGGAGCAACCCACCGCCAGACCGTCACCGCAGCGCCGCAGGACATCGCCCCCCTGCTCCACCTCGATAAACAGCAACTCAATGACACCGTGATCAACATCTACCACAAGTGGGACAACACCACGAGATTCGTCGAAGAAATTGACGCCGAAAAAAATGCGATAATCACCGATGGCAGGCAGATGAAATCCTCGAACCCGTGGCAAAAGGACACTCGTTACCACCTCGAAAACTTCAAAGCCGCCCTCGATGCCCCCGGCGAATGGTTCCTCGGACGCGACGGCACGCTGTACTACAAGCCCTTGCCGACCGATATTATGTCAAGGGCGAAGGTAGTCGCTCCCGTCGTTGAGAAATTCATCGTCATAGAGGGCGACGTCGAAAACCAAAAATACGTCGAACATGTGAACATAAAGGGCCTCAAGTTCAGACACGGCCAATATATAACGCCACCCGGCGGATTCGAGGCCAGCCAGGCAGCATCCCCGATAGACGCCGTAGTCATGGCCGACGCAGCGCAAAACGTCACCATTGAAGGCTGCGAATTCGCACACTTCGGAAAATACGGCGTCTGGTTTCGGCAAGCCTGCAGAGATTGCGCCGTCAGAAAATGCTGTCTCTACGACTTCGGCGCCGGTGGAGTCAGAATCGGCGAAACCGCAATACCAGCACAAGAGCACCGTAGGACAAGCCGAATAACCGTGGATAACAACATCATACTCGCAGGCGGGCGAATCTTCCCCTGTGCTGTCGGCATCTGGATAGGCCAAAGCGGAGACAACAACGTTACCCACAACGACATCGCAGACCTCTACTACACCGGAATTTCCGCCGGCTGGCAATGGGGATACGGCAACAGCATCGCAAAAAGAAACACAATCCGCTTCAATCATGTACATCACCTCGGTTGGGGGGTTCTCAGTGACATGGGAGGAATCTACACCCTCGGCCAGTCTCAGGGAACCGTCGTCGGCAACAACGTCTTCCACGACATATACGCATACTCATACGGCGGATGGGGGCTCTACACCGACGAGGGAAGCACAGGAATATTGATGGAGAAAAACCTCGTGTACAACGTCAAAACAGGCGGATTCCATCAGCATTACGGAAGGGAGAACATCGTACGCAACAATATCTTCGCTTTCAGCAGGTTTCATCAGATACAGGCCACACGAGTCGAGGACCATTTGTCATTTACCTTCGAAAAGAACATCGTTTACTACAACAGCGGCAAACTCCTCTCAGGCCCCTGGACAAAAATCAATATCAATATGGACAACAACTGCTACTGGGATGCCAGAGGAATCCCTGTCGATTTCACAGGAAAGACGCTCGATCAGTGGCGACAGGAAACGGCGCATGACGCCAATTCCGTCGTCGGAGATCCTTTATTCGTCAACCCCGACAAATTTGATTTCAGATTAGAAACCAACTCCCCGGCTTACAGGCTCGGCTTCAGACCATTCGACTACACCAGAGTAGGGGTCTATGGAGACCCGCGATGGATCAAAAGAGCCAACGTCATGGAGTTTCCGGAACTGGAAATCGCTCCGCCGCCCCCTTCCTTCAGCAGCAACTGACCCGGACCAGCCCTCCGGGAGAGCAGGAGATTGAGACAAACCGCCTGCCGGATAGACCATCAACACATGCCGGCGCCGCTTCGAGCAGCGATGTAGTTCGCCAGATCGAAAAAGCGATTGGCCGAATTCTCCGTATCGAGATAGCCCTGGAAATAAACGTTGTCTCCGGCAATCTGGACGCCGTCTTTCATGAAAACCGCTGAATACCTCGTACAGTTGTATTTGCTCGGCCCCATGTCTGTTTGATCGAATCCATACAGCCTGTTGAGTTCCCCGCCGTTAAAGCTCTTTTCAAGAACCTCGATAATACCGCCCTTGGAAACGGATGATCTCAGCCGGAATCGAAGATCGATCATCGATACCCCGCTGTAAGGAACAACCGTGTATTTCACTGTAAAATTCTGCGGGTTCACGAAATCCAGCAGCTTCTCCCCGGAAACCTCGAGCGTGCACGGCCTGCGGTTCAGAGTGAGATTATCTCTCAGAAGATATGCCGGAGTATTATGGATTACATGGACATCGCTATCGACCACACCGTATTTCTTGTGCAGGAAATTTGCGAGCGGAACATAAGCGTTTACCGTACACGAGCCGTAGGAAATGACCTCATCTTCCGGGGAGAGCTGCTCGTGATTAAATCCGTAGATCAGCGTCTTGTCGGCATCCCATGCCGTCGCCGAGACGATTATCGTCCTGGTATTTCCCTGCAGGTAATGCTTGCGCATATTCTCGACCGTCTCCTTGCCCGAACATTCGAAGAACATCTCGACCCTGCCCAGCCACGGAATATGGCTCGAAGAATTGTGGGTATAATTGATGACATGACGCCCCCCGCAGGGCTTTGAGATTACTATCGCATCTTCGGCAGGCTGAATGTCGTACTTCTCGAACAGAACATAAGGATCATCCAGCATGATTTCGTAGGCGCCTTTCAGAGACAGCGTATCGTCGTTAATAAAGCCGATTTCAAACGCTGCTTCATCGCTTCTATCGAGCCAGTATTTCAGAAGATGAAGGCCGAAACGCCCAAAACCGTTTATCCCGGCAACAATCATATACTCCTCCCGGCTTTCTCCTTGATTGCAGTACTCGATACGCCTTTCGTGTACGGAAGCTGTACGACTTTGCCGCCTTTGGCCTCCATATAGGCAACGGCCTCGGTATTTCGCCTGTGCTTGCCCCAGTCTTCTCCGATGGCCAGAATGTCCGGATCGTACTTCTTCAAAGGAGCAAGGTATTCACGCTCCTCAAGAACAAAGACCACATCAACGCATTTCAAAGCCTCAACCATTCTTGCACGCTCCTCGCATGGAATTACCGGGCCCCTGCCCTTATACTCCGGAGACGCTATCACATCGTCGGAGAATACGCCGACTATCAGCTTATCGCCAAGCGCTTTCGCACGCTCCAGAATCGAAAGATGACCCACATGAAGCAGGTCCCAGCAGCCCATTATATAGACGGTTGTATTTTTCATCTGTTTGTATCCTGGATGCCTTATCACGACACGGTAATTCCAGGCTCTGCTTGAAAGCCCGAAGACGTCTCTGCCTGTCGCAAACGACGGAATAACCGTAGATAAGACCATAGACGCTTCTAACTGCAGTCGCTATAATATACCCGTAGTCTTCCGCCTTTTCAAGAAATGTTTTTGCCTCTTATCGCCGTTGCATTGTCAAATGCTGGTTCCTGTAACACGGCGGTGGATGTGTGGACGAAATGAAGAATCCGATTTTACGGCTGCTCCTCGCAATCGAGCGGAAAATACTGAAGTTTAAGACTAAGAAGGACATACTCCTGATCGTCCCCAACGAGATAATGTACGCCTACACAAAACCCATTTATGACAGGCTGGCCGGGGACCGGAGAATCCGCCCGTGGTTCTGTTTCTGCTCGCCGCACAGGTTCCGAAAACGCAATCTCGCCGCAATCCGCAAAGAGAAACTGCGGACAATCCCGGTCCGTATCGCTCGACACCTCAAATGGGACCTCATTCTGTACCCCGTCCACCGTCGCCGGTTTCGCGCCGACTGCAAAAAGATATACATCGACCACAGCATGCACATGGGAAAAGCTGCGAACGGCGAATCCTACAAGTACGGCCGGCACACTCGCGACAAAAACAACAACCTCACCTACGATAAAATCTTCGCAGCAAGCGACCACGAAAAGCAGTTGATTAGCAAAAGCCACCCGCAGCACTATCCGACCGTTAAAGTCGTCGGAAGCCTCCTCGCAGACAGTCTCCTCGCTTCGGTCGGGCGCAAAGAAAAAATCCTTGAAAGTCTCAATTTCGACGCCGCCCGAAAAACAATAATGATCGCATCGAGCTGGGGACCGCACTGCTTCGCCCAGAACCTCGGACCAAAATTCATCGAAAACCTGCCCGCCCTCCTCGAAAAATACAACGTCATATTCTCGATACACCAGTGCAATTTCCTGCGAAAGTGCTCCCCACAAATAGACTTCACGGCAGTCATCAGGAACGCCAGGTATGCCAATTGCCGCATATCCTCGAACAACGCAGAATCGATCGATCTCCTGCTCGCCGCAGACCTGCTGATAACCGACCACACCTCACTTGGCCTGTATTACCTCTTGCTCGGCAGACCAATAATATTTTACGAGAATGCCAACGTCGAATACACCCCAGGAGCGATGTTCTTCGAGTTTCGAAAAGCCGCACACGTCATCCATGATATTGACAGCATAAAGGAAGACATATTGCAGGCATTTGACGAGTACGATAAGGAGAAGATAGAATTTGTGGCGTCACAGGCCTGTAGCCACCGAAATAACGCATGGCAAAGATACGAACACGAAATATACGAGATGCTCTTACTCGAACCGCCCTCCGGGACAGCGATATGAGACAGTCGCCCCGAATATTGTTTACCGCCCTGTTGGCGCTGCTGGCCTGCGAGGGCGTATCGGCCGATACGGTCCTCTTTGACGACAACATCGACTCTCGCCAGAAAACCGAAATCCGCTACGACGTCCCGAATGGGTGCGTGATAACGGGGCTGGGCTTTCGCGCCAATTACGACAATATCACCACGATGCACGTAAGATACCACCGCATAACCGCCGATGCGGTGCTTATAAAACCGCATGAAGTCCTGCTCGGCTCCGAGCCAAACCACGCCTGCGAGGCGAAAATTCTCCTGCCCGAAGGGTATGTCGCCGTCGGCTTCGGCGCCGCAGGTGAGCCGGAATGGGATGTTACCCTGCTTCGTATCTGGGCAAGACCATTGAATCCGGACGGCACGCTCGGAGAAATCAGGGTCTTCAACGACGGCTTCAAACCGGCACGAGAACCGGAACGCAGTGTCCTCCTGTCCGAATCCGACCGTGTCCTCACAGGCGCAGGCCTGAGATTCGCAAGCAATGATATCGGCGGAATCTACGCCCGCTCAAAACGAATCCTCAATCTCACCGACAAAGACCGCACAAGAATCGCCGACTTCAAAACCCGTGCCTGGGTCGTAAGCGGTTCCCTTCAGTCCGACTTCCACCGCACAAAAACCCTCGACGACGCTGAAAACTCGCGCGTCACGCGAATAGACATCCTCGACCCTGTAGGCGCCCTGGTCTTTCCGCCCCGCGATCAATTTGAATCGCATCTATGGCTGCCCAACGCGAACCTTTCCAATATGCCGCGAGTTCTTGAACGCGCCGAAGATTTTTCCGGAATCGTCCTTGACCTTGAAAGTTATCACAAAGGCCCGAACAAACGCGACCCGAATGAATTGCTCAATCTCATCGACATCTGTCGCCGCAACAAACTCCAATTGACACTCCGCCTCGACCCGCACAGGCATCCGCTCTGCGACGATAACATCGGTCTTGTCGAGAGCCTGCCCCCGGATGTTCGACTGATAGTGCCTCTGAGTAATGATCGCTCGCCGCACAGGCCCGGACCGGGACTCGATTTCGCTGCATTCGGCGGGCGAAACGTTATTGTCGAATTCGACCTCGTCCGACGTTCCATGGCAAGCTGTATGGTCCCCGATGTCAGGATTGACGAAATGCCGGGGCTTGTCATTGACTCGGCACTGGCCGGAGCCGCAGGATTCATCGTCCGGATCAATATTAGCCGGCGTGAACTGCTCGATGGAGTCAACTCCATATCTCTCCAAGCCCTGAACCGATTCGCCGACGACCCATTTCAGTCGGCTGATGTCGTCTGGAGGGAACTGTGTAACGCGAAATACGGCCCCGCCGCACGAAACGCCGAAGCCGCCCTTAGACGAACCGCCGCGATAAACGACCTTACATACCGGATATTCGGCTATCCCATGCTCTGGGATGGCTCTCGAATCAGGCCCGGTCCGGCCCTTCGTATCGAGATCGAGCATTACCCCGAAAGTCTTCTTCTGACGCCTGACAGCCCGATTATAGCCGAACTGCTTGAGCCTGCCGAGAAAACGATAGACCGAGCCGACGAAGAAAAGAAGACTGCCCTTTCGCTTGCCGAACTGTCCGTAAATGACGCCGAGCTTGCTGCAAAGGCTGCCGCGACGGCACAGACCCTGGACCTGGCTGCCGGCATGAAAAGACTTCAGTCGCTTGCTCTGTTCTGGCAAAATGTTGTCCGCGCGCATCTTCTCGCTGAGATGTATGCAATTGACGGCGCGCCGGCCACCAGGGCGCGTGCGTCCGATGCCCTCAAGGGCCTGTCTGAAGAAGCTCTTGCATTGGATGACTTATCGCCCGAATGTCGCTTTCTGCTTTTCGACGGGCTTGGTGATTTCACTCAATCGATAATCGCTTCGCTCAGCCGTTCAGACGGCAACGCCCTGCTCACTGCTGCGCTTCGAGAGGTTTCTGCTCTCGCCGCCGACACAGAGCTTGATGACGCCGCCAGCGAGCTTCAGGGCATAATACTCTCGGATAGATTCGCCCCACACATCGACAAGCAGAACAGCCGAATTGCCGAAATCGCATCTTCGCTCCCTGCCTTTGGCCGGACAAGCGACAACATCATGGTGATGAGGCACGGCGACGGTCGCTGGCTCATCGAGAAGGTCGCCGGGCGATGGTGCTGGGCCATAGGCCGGAGCCGACCGTGCCTGTACCTTGACTTCATTCCGGGTCGGCTTGAAAGGCCAGCAGACTATACGATTTCGTTTGAATACTTCGACCAAGGCAACTGGGATATAACCTTTCATTACGATTCTGTTTATACGCCGGATAAGAAACGCGAATACCACCCTGCCAAACCCCTTAGGCTGACCGGCACAAACACCTGGAAAAAGGCCGCCTTCATCCTCACCAACTGCAGATTCGCATCACGCCAGAATGCCGGCGCCGACATGAGATTCGTAACAGGCGCAGGCGCAAAAATACGCAATATCAGCCTCCGCAGACTCGGCGGAAAAATGGATTAAGTCGCCAATTCTCTTGACGACTGAATCGATTAACCGTAAAGTACCCCCCCGAACTGTATCAATAGAAATCCGAATGAAGTCTAACCGTACCGTTTGGAAAGAAAGGCCCAAGACCGATGAAAGTCAGTAAACGCGCCCGGCAGGTCCCACCGTCGGCGACTATCGCCGTAACAACACGAGCACAGGAACTCAAGGCCCAGGGAGTGGACGTCGTAGGTTTCGGCGCAGGCGCCCCGGATTTCGATACTCCGCAGTACATCAAGGACGCCGCCATCGAAGCGCTCAACGCCGGACACACAAAATACACCGCCGCCGCGGGAATACCGGAACTGAGAAAAACGATCGCCGATAAACTAAAACGCGAAAACAACCTCGACTATACCCCGCAGCAGATCATCGTGAATATCGGCGGAAAGCATTCCGTCTATGAGGCTATGCAGGCCGTACTCGACCCAGGCGACGAAGTAATCATCCAGACGCCCTACTGGGTGACATACATCGAGACTATAAAGCTCGCAGACGCAACGGCCAAAGTCATAGAGACCGATGCGACTACCGGCTATAAAATCACGCCGGAGTTGCTCAAGGCCGCAATTAGTCCAAAGACCGCAATGCTCCTCATCAACTCCCCCAACAACCCCGGCGGGTTCACCTATACGCCCGACGAATTGAAGGCGCTCGCAGAGGTCCTCGAGGGCACGGATATCATGGTAATGTCGGACGAAATCTACGAGAAACTCATCTACGGTGACACTAGATTTATCTCTTTCGCTTCAATCAGTGAGGACGCATACAACCGCACCCTCACTCTCAACGGCCTCAGCAAATCGTTCTCCATGACAGGCTGGCGACTCGGCTTCACCGCAGGACCGCTCGACGCCATAAAGGCAATGTCCCGACTCCAGTCCCACATGACCTCGAACGCCGCCACCTTTGCCCAATACGCCGCCGTCGCCGCCTACGGCCCGCAGGCAAATGACGCCATCGAGAAAATGAGACTCGAATTCGAAAAACGCGGAAAATACATGGTCGAAAGGCTCAACGCAATCGAAGGAGTAAAATGCGAAGAATCGACAGGCGCCTTTTACTGCTTCCCCGATGTCTCGGCCAACTACGGCAGAACAATCGGCGGCGCTAAAATCGCCGGCAGTATGGACTTCGCACAGGCCCTCCTCGACCAGACCGCCGTCGCACTCGTCCCAGGGCTGCCCTTCGGATGCGATAAAAACGTCAGATTAAGCTTTGCCTGTTCGCTCGAACAAATCAAAAAGGGACTCGACAGAATCGAAAAATGGCTCACCCGCTGACAATCCCGGCACCGTAAATCCCGCTCGGCTCCCTTCATGCATGCCAAGCCTCTCTAACCTTGCCTCGCTCATCCTGTTCGCGTGCCCAAAAAACGAACCAATCATACCGAACGTACACTATATCATTGACTAAAACCTTTGCAGGAATTACAGTTATGTGTCGATAATAACTGTGGTAATGATGTGAAATCTCCTTGTCAAACGGACTGGAAAAGGATTGGATACAAAAGCAAAATGGCTAAGCGACCGAGAAAGAAAATCAACAAATCGTCCCGGAAACCAGCCCCCCCGCAGGCCTTGACAGACCAACCCCCTGTCAGCGAACCGCTCGACCTTCCGCCGGCTCGTTCCGCATTTGCTGGTTGGCCCATGATCATCGCATGGATAGCAATGATGGTCTTCACATTCCATGCCTGCACTCACATGGTCGCAGCAGGCGACACCTGGGTAGCGATGGCCTGCGGAAGGCATTTTGTAAACCACGGAGTTGATACTGTCGAACCTTTCAGCGCCAACTCCCACCACGCCGGACCGACCGAGCAGGAAATCGAAACCTGGCCGCGATGGGCCCAATGGATCGCAGATACAGTCGGAATTGATACCGTCAAAAAGTGGCACCCAACAGGATGGGTAAATCAAAACTGGCTGACACACGTCATATTCTATTCCCTGGTCCCCAAGGCCTCATACGCCGATGGAGTCAGCTTCCCTTCCGAAGCCCTCGTTTACTGGAAGGTCGTAATCTATATAATTACCGTCGTCTGCGTATTCTACGCCGCAAACGTAATGGGAGTTAACCCCGCGCTCTCCGCTGCCTTCGCCTGCTTCGCAATGTTCATCGGACGCTCGTTCCTCGACATCAGGCCAGCAGGCTTCTCAAACATGCTCACCGCAGTTTTCATACTAATCCTTATCCTGACAACATACAGAAACGCATTGTTTATATGGCTGATTGTCCCCCTCACCGTATTCTGGTGCAACGTGCACGGAGGATACATCTATGTATTCATTGTAATGGCTGTGTTCCTCGCCCTCCACATCCCCGCTGCAATAGAAAAGCGAAATCACCTGATTATCGCTCTGGCCGGATATGCCCTCTTCCTGATCCTCTCCGCAGCTGTCATAAGGTTCTCCAGGGTAAAGATAGTCTTGATGGTCGCTGCTTATATAATCCTTGCAGCATTCCTCAACTACGGCAGAAAGCGGCTCACCTCCTTCAATCCACGAGCAATCTGTCACATCCTCGCCGCAACCGTTGCCGCTTTTTTCGCCTCGATTATATTCAACCCCTTTCATCTCACGAATCTGACGCACACATTTGTCATAAGCATCAGCGAACACGCCAAAAGATGGCGCGATATACACGAGTGGCATCCGGCCTTCGAGTGGAGCAACCCCGTAGGAACCGCCGTCCCCTTCGCAGTCATGTACGGTATCGCCTGGGCACTGATTGTGATATGGGCCGTAACAATGATAATTACCGCAAAATCCGTCGGCAACATGGCTAAAAGAAAGGCCGAAGACGAGGGAGGCTATACCTGGCCGAAAATCGACCTCGCAATGATGGCCGTCGCGGCAATGACAATATATATGGCCATCAGGTCCAGAAGATTCATACCTATTGCCGCATACGCTGCGTGTCCCGTTATCGCACTTTTAATTGATCAAGTCGTTCGGGCAATTACTGCTGCCGACAACTTTCACAAAAGAAAACGCCTCGTCGTTCCGCCTATGCCGGCCACTGTTCAACAATTCTTTGTCGTCGTCGCCGGATTGACGGTAGCGCTCGTCCTCTTCGGACCGGCCAGAATAGGAAACCGGTTCCTCGGATTCGGATGGGCCCCGAAATTCAAAAATGTCTATCTCGACCCGTGGCCAAACGACCCTAACCTTACAAGTATATTCATGAGAATGACCGCCTCCGACGCTAAGCCTTTCTATGCCACGAAATTCATGAAGATGAACCGCCTCGAAGGAAAAATGTTCAATTACTGGACGGAAGGAGGAGCCATTGCATTCGGCCAGCAGCCCGATCCGAATACAGGCAAAACCCCGCTGCAGCTGTTCATGGACGGACGGGCACAAGCGGCATACGACAGGAAAACATTCGACATCTGGACAGGAATAACATCCGGAGGCCCAACTGTACATGCCGCCGCAAGAGAGGCAAGAGCTCTCGGAAAAGACCTTGAACAGGTCCTGACTGCCCCGGACTACAGAAATATAGGAAAATGGGTGAGCGATAGACTTAAGCAGTATGGAGTATGGACCGCTCTGATGCCAGCAGGACAGTTCACAAAACCCTTCACAAGAGGACTCGAATACTCCGAAGACTGGGCCATAGTATTCCTCAACAACAAACAGAAGCTCTTCGTCGATATTACCACCCCCAAAGGCATGGCCCTGATGCAGGGAATAGTCACCGGAACTACGCGGTATCCCGACGATTTTCACAAGAGCCTCGCCCTCGGGCGATATCTACTTATGCAGCGCGACGCAGAAAGCAGACAAAGAGGATTCGACCTCGTTAAGAAGGCCTTCTATCTGAACCCCTCTCCTGCCCCGATCCTCGAGATCATTCTCCTTGCTTCGAGGGATGCCGCACTCGCAGAGCAGATAAAACAGTTCTGTTCGGCATGGGTAAGCCAGTTCGAAAAAAACCGCAGTGACCTGAGAAAGAAAGACGGATACCGTCTCAGGCTCGAGGCCGCAAGACTCGCATACGTCCATCTCGAGAGAACCGCACGTGTCGAAAAGGATAATAAGCTCGCTGAGACCTACATCAGGACTATGACTGAATACGCCATCGAGCGAAACGAACTGTCTCGAACAAAGAGGTGGTAATCTGTGACTATAGACCGAGCCTCGCCGAACCGCACTGATTCCGCAATGCCAAAAGCGGTTTCTATCACTGTCTTTTTCCCCTGTTGCAACGAAGAAGACAATATCGAAAGAACCGTCAAAAAGGCGATTATCGTGCTTGACCGCCTCGAAGCTGACTACGAAATCATTATCGTAAACGACGGAAGCTCCGACAATACCGCATCGGTGGCGCAGCGCCTCGCTGCCGAAAACAACGCCGTCAAAGTCGTCCACCACGCAAAAAACCTCGGCTACGGCGCAGCCCTGCGTTCAGGTTTCGACGCCGCAACAAAGAACCTCATCTTCTACACTGACGGCGACGGACAGTTCGACTTTGAAGAAATGCCACCCATCCTGCCCCTTATCGAAAAATGTGATATCGTCAGTTGTTACAGGCTCAAACGAGCCGAAGGCATCGTAAGAAGGATAAACGCCTGGTGTTGGACTAAGCTCGTCTGCCTTCTTTTCGGCCTGAAGCTCAGGGATATCGACTGTGCATTCAAGCTCTACAAAGCCGAAATCTTTCAGAACATTCGTCTTTCAAGCACCGGAGCACTGATTGATGCCGAAATACTCGCAAGAGCCGCGGCTAAGGGCTACCGGATTGCACAAGCCCCCGTACACCACTTCCCGAGAATCGCAGGCCGTCAGACCGGCGCAAACATGAACGTAATACTCAGGGCTTTTAAAGAACTCTTCAAATTATACCGAATCATAAAGAGCGAAAAATGACGCTGTAATGACTTTGACCGCACCGGGTACAACAATGACCGAAAACAGAGTCAACCTTTTCATCTACGGATCGCTCAGAGACCGCAGAATCTTCAAGTCAGTCAGCGGCTACAGCTTCTCCAGAAAAGCCTCCAAAATCGACGCACAAACGCTCTTCGCTGAACCGGCTATCCTGCCCGGCTATCGACGTCTCAGCCCCGACAACGTGTACTACTATGCCGTCGAGGCGCCCGCGTCCAGAATCGACGGTATCGTAATACACGATGTCCCGGCCTCGGCAATCGCCGAAATCGACAGGTACGAGGGAAAGAGATACGAAAGAGAAACCGTCACGGTTAACGCCGCCGCAGGATCTGTCGAAACTCAGGCATACCTCGTCTCACACGAGTCCATGGAAGAACATTTCGGAGACCGATTCCACGTCAACCTAATACACGAACTCTGGCTCAGGAAGAGAATCGAAAAATTCATCAAAAGGCACATCAGACCGGGCGAGCGAACCCTCGACGCAGAACTCGAACGCCGTGCGAATCGGGAACTCATCGCAACAACCGAAAGAGACCTCGTTATGAGCCATTACCACGCCGACGCGGTCAGCGATTACTACCTCGAACACGAACTTGACAGGCCTTTGCCTTCGATAAAGCACCTCATCAAAGACCGACAAGCCGAACCTTTTATCCGAAAGTACATCGCCCTGCTCGTCAGACAGGTGCTGCTAAGCCAACTCGATGAGAGAATTCAGGAGAGATATCGCTTCGAGATCGAGCACATGAGAACTTCCGAAAGGTATTTCAAAAGAACGCCGAGCATCATCGCCGCACTGAGGATCATCAACGCAAACAAAGGAGGAGTTGACAGAATTGTCCAGCAGTGCATTGAGACGATGCCAATCGAAAAGTACGACCTTATCGACTACGTCAAGTACGCCGTAAAGGCGGCCAAGAGCATGTTTCATGCACGAATAGCACACCCCGAACTACTCAGAATCAGCAACAATATACAGGGAGGCCTCGTCCCACTTGGACTGGAGGTTGAACTGAGTAACATCGGCCCTGCCGCCGTCGAACCGCAACGCTCAATACAGAAAAAATCGGACCCTGTCTATGACGGATTCATGTATTTCTACGACTTCCAGATGCACGTCCTTTCATGGAAACTCGGAGGATATATCGACGACCACTCCGGAGCCGCCGATAATTCCAGAAGAAGAGGCTTCCTCGAACTCGCGCCGGGAAGGCTCAACATCGCGGGCGAACTCTCAAGGCCGGCAACCGCAGACCCATGGATGCTCAACCAGTTAATACACGAAATCTCCGATTTCTATGACGTCGCACCGCACAGTCTGCACCTCTCGCTCCAGATTAGAAGAAGGCAAATAGGAAAGCAGAAAATCCTCCCGCTCGGATTCGTCAAGTGTCTCCTGCTCCTCGGAGGGGGGCTCGAAAAAAACACCCTCGGCAAATCATACGTATCGAGAATGATGCATGATGAGATTACCCAGTCTGGGAGGGACGAAGAACTCGTATTCGCAAGAACAAGCAAGAGAAACTGGTATCTCGGAGGAGACGAAATCGCCGCCGCAGCACCGGCACAGGCGACTACCTATGTGCAGCAGTTCAAGTTCATAAGGCTCAGGAGAAATGAGAACTATGAGCCGCTGATTATATGCCTGAAGGGCCTGCAACTGGCGTATAATCCCGCAGATTACCTCACGGCGGAACAATTGGCCGGCAGCGAAAAACTCCGAAAAGATTATCACCGACTCAAGGCATGGTCAATGCAGCCGACCGGAATCCCCCGGGAGACAATCAATGCGTTCTTAAGCACAATTCAGTACGGCTTGATGAACGAAGCTCACCGTGCCCCATTCCACAAGCTCCACTACATCGAATGGGCAATGAACACTATCGAGGCAAAGCTCGCCTCAATCAACGCAACGCTCAAGCCCCTCCGGGATTCATAGCCGACCTGTGCAGCCGGTAAGCCTTCTTCCTCTTCAACTTTGCGATTGCATACCTCGCCACATCTCTGTGGTCGAACGCCATATTCGCCGGAAGCCTCTCGATATCGAACCACCGCGCCTGCGCCGCATCGTCACCAGCTTCGAGCCTGCCCTGACCGCGACCGGCGATGCCCATGAAGACAATCGTAATCTGTCTGCCACGGGGATCTCGGCCGCACCGCCCGAATGTCCGCATCTGTTCGAGTTTCACCCCTCTTAGGCCCGTCTCCTCCATCAATTCCCGCGCAACCGCGTCGCAAAGTTCCTCATCCATCTCGATAAACCCCCCCGGAATGGCCCAATAACCTTCATAAGGCCCGTGCTTCCGCTCGACAAGAAGAAGCTTCACGCTGCCCCCAACGAGCCGAAAAACAGCCGCATCAACCGTAACCATGGCACGAGGCCACTCATAACAATATCTGCCTTTTTTCGCCATACGCAGCACATTATAGAAACCATTGGCATCCTGTGCAACCTGATAGTAACCCCGCCGGCCTTACTCGATTCGGCTGCCCTCGACAAAATGCTCGATAAGCCACCTGATATCCTCGTTGCCCGGATAATTCCGCCGCTCGCCAGAAAATGGATAAGTATCCGAGGCGACATCTCTGATAAAATCCAGCGTGCGCTCGTCACGCCATTTACGAACTTCCGCATGGCCGTCGCCGAACCCGAACGTGCCCGACTTATTGTGAAACGACGCCAATGGATCGTAGAAAGTCCAGCTTGAAGATTTTTCCACAACGTTCATCCCGCGCCCGAAAGGAAGTCGCCAGCCGCCGTCGTTCTCCCCGTAGCTGCCCCCGTTGCCCTCATCCTCGACAAAAATATAATAGTTGCCGGCCCCTCGAATATTCAGACGCCTCTCATAAGGCTTGAAACCCAATCGTGCGAAAAGACCTCCCATCGGCCCAAAACCATAAGATATCGAATAGCTCCGAAAACAGTCGCGAGGGGGCAATCTGCGATTTGCACGCCTGTCACCCGGACAGTGATAACTTTCGACATCTTGAACATATTGCCACAACGTCCCCGCGCGTATCCCCCGGTAACGGTCCGCAGCCGTGATGCTCGAAGGAGCCGGATAAATGCTCAGATCGTTCCCGTCGGCGTCCTTCGGACGATGAACCCAGGGAGTTTTGTCACGATTGTTGTTGTAACACGCCCGATTGCTCGCCAGCCACTCGTCGTTGTCGTCCGAGTACCGCTGCCAGGCGACAAGAAGGTTCCGCTGATTGCCCATACACACGATCGTCATCGCGCTCTGTTTCGCAGCGGAAAGAGCAGGACCCAATATCGCCATCAGCAAAGCGATGATCGAGATGACAACAAGCAGCTCAACAAGCGTAAAACCCTTACCCCGGCCCATAACACAACTCCGAAGCGAACGGAAGAAGCGATACCAGCTTTGCCGGTCCGTTACAATCGTTTATATACGAAAAAAGCTCATAAAACTACACACTCTGTTATTGTAACATCTAATCTTGATATTCATACTTTGATTTTTCATCCCTCTTACTGCTTGCCTAAAACCTCTCAAGCCTCTAAAATCGCCCCCCATGCAGAACGATTTCAGAAAAATACTGATTATAAAGCCCAGCGCCCTCGGTGACATCATCCAGGCGCTGCCGGCGCTCTCGGCACTGCGAAGAAGTTTCCCGCAAGCACGGATCAACTGGCTTGTGCGCCCTGAATTCGCCCCCCTCATCGAAGGCCATCCCGACATCGACAATATCATCCATTTCGACCGCAAATTCCTCGGCAAGGCCTGGCGCAGCCCGAAAGCACTCAAGGCCCTGCGGATATTCCTCGCAGACCTTCGGCGGACTGGCTTCGACGCCGTTTTCGACTTCCAGGGCCTCTTCAGAACCGCATTCTTCGCATACATCTGCCGATCCAAAAACAGGTTCGGAATGGCAGGCACAAGGGAACTAGCCCACTTCTTCTACAACCGGAAAGTCCCCCACCGCCCCGAGAGCTTCCATCTCGTCGATCACTATATCGAGATGGTCAGAATCGCAGGCGGCAATTCGCTCGATGTCAGGTTCGGTCTTCCCCGCAACGCCGAAGCGGAGGCCGCCGTCGAAAAGATCCTCGAAGCAGAGAGCATCCCTCCGAAAAAATACGTCGTCCTCGTCCCGGGCTCCGCTCATCCGGATAAGTGCTGGCCGACAGACAGATTCGCCCAACTCGCAGACAAACTCGCCGCCGACCACGACCTCGAAATTATCGCAACAGGAACTAAAGCCGAAGCACACCTCGCCGACCGAATCGGCGAAGCCGCCGGCGTTAAAGTCGCCAACCTCGCGGGAAAGACCTCCATCGTCGAACTCGTTGCCCTGCTCAGAAACGCCGCCCTCGTCGTCAGCAACGACACCGGCCCCGGCCATATAGCAGCGGCGTTGGGCAGACCGATCATAATGATTTTCGGGCGAACAAACCCCGCCCGAGTCGCGCCATATGGCAGACCGCAATCAGCCGTCGCTGTTGACCCATTCTCAAGGGGAAGCATAATAGACAGCCCGAACCCCGTCCACGACATCCGCCTTATCACTCTGGATGACGTCCTCAAAGCCGCCCAACTGCAAATGACAGAACGGTAGGCTGTGCATCGCGCACCATTGCGACTACAGCACAATACTCTTACCCGGCATCGCAATCGGGTAATCCCCGTTCGCATCCGCTTTCACAGGGGCATCTGAATCCGCCGTTATATTATCAAGACCCGGCGCCAGCACCAGGTTCGAAGCCATCGCCTCCTCCCACGTTATCATCTTTCCTGATTCCGCCGCCATCCGCCCTAAAATACCCGTCATCGCAGCATACGCGCACCGCTCGGTCTCGTTGTATGCCTTGTTCTTGCGAATCGCATCGAAAAGAAGGTCGTGTTCGGTATCGTATGCGTTCCAGCCCCTCCCCTCGTAATGCCAGATTTCGTCCTCTGCCCCCTGCTTATGACCCTTGAAGATTCTCGGCTTCGATACGCCCTCCCCAAGAACCGCCGAACCCGTCGTCCCGTGAATGATGTCTCCGAAGAAGCCCCAGCAGCCATCCATGTGCCGACCCTGAGCGTAAAGGCGGGTCCCGTCCGGAAAATGGTACTCCACGGAATAGTGATCGAACAACTGGTCCTGCGCCGTGCGAACCTGCCTGCCCCCCTGCCCCTGCGCCGAAACAGGCCACGCATCCTTACACCAGCAGCAGACATCGAGATTGTGAATTAGCCAGTCCAGAATGAAGCTGCCGTTCAGCCACGTGTAATTCGAGTAGTTGCGAATCTGGTGCATAAGCTCGCTCGTCCCCTCCTGCCGCGGCGAGAAACCGACCGGAGTATGCTCGCGATAAGCCCAGCACGTAATCAAATCACCGATTATTCCCTTGTGAAGCTGCTCGACGGCCTGTTCAAGCGGAACGTAATGCCTGCTCATCAAACCGCCGGCGATCTTGAGGTTCTTCTTCTCGGCGTCCTTGCCCGCCTTCAGCACCCGCCGAATACCCGGCCCGTCAACCGCAAACGACTTCTCCATAAATACATGCACGCCCTTGCTCACCGCGTACTCAAGATGCAAAGGCCGAAACGCCGGAGGAGTCGCAAGAATAACAACCCCGCCCGGAGCGACCAGATCGATAGCCTTGCGATAACCGTCGAACCCCACGAACTGCCTGTCCTCAGGCACGTCAACCTTATTCTCGAAACCGCGCTTCGTATTCGCAAGGCTGCCGTCCAGCCGGCCCTTGAAAACATCCGCCATCGCAACAAGTTTCGTAGGACCCTCTGTCTGAAGCGCATTGGCCGCCGCCCCTGTCCCCCGGCCCCCGCATCCCACAAGCGCGATCTTGATTGTATTATCTTCACTCGCATGCGCCAGCGAACCTATCGCCCCGGCAAGCGAAACCCCAGCCAGAACGCTCCCGCTGTCCTTCAAAAATTCACGCCGCGAACTGCCCGACCTGTCGGAATTGCCTCGTGTATTCATCGATTGACCCTTTCACTGGTTCACATATTCCAAAATAGCCCGCAAGGCGCGGCATCCCACGCCTCGAAAGCCCATTTTATGAGCCTCCATCCCATTATTCAACACATTTGATTTCATATTTTCACCCGCGATAATCTGCCGCCGCTTAGCAGATAATCCTCAGCCGCCTCGGCTCTATCCGATACGCGACCGGCCCCGAAGCCTCGGCGCATATTTCCCCGTCATTACACACCCGCCCCGCCGGCGAAAGACAAACACGCACCGACTCTGCTTGAAACCGGACCGCCTTCTTGTGACGCATCAGCCCCCCGCGAAGCGCAAGCCACACCAAATGCAGAGCCTCTAACTTCTTCGGCATCTCGATGAGCAGGCAGTCAAACGCCCCGTCGTCCCACTTCGCACCCGGCATCAGCTCAAGCCCGCCGAATCGCGGCGTATTGCTGATAAGCAAGGCCCCGTAAAGCCCCCCGAAACTCTTGCCGTCCGCCTCGATTTTCATCTCCCAGCCGGGGCCCATATTCGCAATCACGCCGAGCCCCGCCCGGACATACCGGCGCCGCCCGCGAAGCCCTCGGAGCCCAAGGCTGCGCTCGGCAACGACACTCAAAAGCCCGACAGTCGAAGCCATACAGAAATACTCATCCCCTGCCGACCCCGCATCAACCTTGCGAACCTCACCGCCGATAATACGCTCGCAAGCCTGCTCAGTCGCCTGCGGAATGCCAAGGCTTTTGGCAAAATCATTCGACGACCCCGCAGGCACAATCCCGATTCGCACCCTCACATCCGAATCGCAGCCCAATACTCCGTTGACTGCCTCGTTGATTGTCCCGTCCCCGCCAATAACGATAACGGTCTCGGCCCCCTCTCCGGCGGCCTCCGCCGCCAGCCGACGCGCGTCACCGGGGCCTCGCGTCTTCGCAAGACGATACTCGAACCCGCGCCCGTCGAAAAACGTCTTCGCCTTCTCTATGCGAACCCTGCTCGCCCCCCAGTCAGCCGCCTCGTTCGCAATAATAACGTTAGGGCTCATATCTCTTAAAACTCAAACCGCCCGGCTTCCTGACTGGAACCGGTACAAACCATTATCTGATGATTAGTTGCCGAAAGCAAAGCCGCAATCAAAACGCTCATCCCGACAAGATCGGGATTCCACAATTTTACATTTCGAGTTTTAATCTTTGCACTGTCAAGCTGACCATCGGTCAGTTTGATTTACTCATAACCGTCCAAACCGATAGTCGCTGATACCGAATCAGTCTATACAATCAGGCCCGTCGCTTCAACAAGCCGCCTGCCGCAATGACACTTCATATCCCCGCTTTTTAAGCACCGCAGCGAACCTTAGCTGTATGCCCGGCGTAGATATTATAGGAACAGAATTGCTTAGTCCGATAAGCGTATAACTGTAATGTATGAGCACTATTTATGGCGTATAAGAGAATCAGAGGCATTAAGGGCCTGTTCTACGAAGCCGAACCTGACGAGCAACCCCGCAAGCACACCTGCAAAGACTGCTTCTCCTGCCAATGGTGCAGTGACAATAGATGCCAATTGTGCTTGAAAAATACAACCTGTAGGAAGCGAAGATAAATGAATAGTTGTGCAAATTCACATTGCCGCCCTTTTTCCGACCGGTATATTACTACACGCAATAATATCGCCGCCGCGGGCGTCTGATACTATGGAAAAAGGATAACACGCCGAAACGGCAAGTGAATAACGGAGTAAGACCATGGAAGATGCAATTCTAAGAAGCAGGTTGACGGAGCTTGTCCTTCAGGCCAACTCAATACCGACCCCGGCAGTCAGAAAATCAGGTCCTAAGGCAAACGCCCCCGACCTCGATACAGAGACCGGCAAAAACAGCATACAGGACCTGCTCGACTCACTCGGCGTAATAGTCAAGTACCTGATGTTCGATATCGAGGCGACAAAACGCGAAAACGACGTCCTCAGGGCCATCATCATGGAAGACGAATAGCCCCTGCGACACCGACAAAACCCTGCCTGCCCGCACGCCGCAACCCTGCGGCGGCGCTGTCACAATCATTTCTTCGCCTTGATAGGCCGAACCTTTATATTCCGGAACGAAATCGCACCGTGGTCGCCCTGCAGCGCGATATATCCTTTATCGAACTTCGCAAAAAGTGACATCCTTCCGAACTTGCTCTTGGCGACGCGATTCTTGAAGTCCTCGCTGCCCAGAACATACTCGAAGTACTTCACCCCGTTGATTCGATGCTCGCACTTCTCCGGACTTATCAGAATGCTCACATGGTTCCACTGCCCCGCAGGCTTGGTCGCATCGAGATGCTTGCCGGTCTTGGGGTCTTTCGGCGGTTCGTAAAGTGCGTAAAGCCAGCCGCACCGAACGGGGTCCGCCGCGGCCTTGTTATCCTCCAACTGAAATTCCGGACCCGTCGCCCACGCCGCGCCGCCGTCATCCGTCACATGATACATAATCCCGCTGTTGCCGCCCTTCGAGATATTATATTCCAGACGCAGCTCGAACCAGTCGAATTGCTCCTTTGTGCAGAGGTCGCCGGCATTATGGGGATCCGCACAGACCAGCGCCCCGTCTCTTACCTGCCACCCGGGCCGCACATCTTCTCGCTTGAAGTTCCGCCAACCCGTAAAATCCTTCCCGTTGAATATCAGCTTCCAGCCCGCGCTCCTTTCTTCATCGGTAAGCTTATTCAACATCGTCGCAGCCGCAGCCTCAGCCGCTATTTTTTCCTCGAGCGCCTTCTTCCACTGGGCCCCTAACTCCTCGACACTCGAACCGGTAGAATCCTTCCAGATATCCTCGCTGTACTTGCCCTGCCGCGCGGCCGCATTGAGTTTGGCGACGATATCCTTGTCCTTCGTCTCTGTCACCCAGTTCAGAAAATTACCGCTCACACGATAGCTGCCGTCGTAGCGAGCGCGAGCGGCATTGCGAATCTCCGCTCCCCTTGTCTCCGGCTCATAGAGGAACCACCGAATATAATCCGCCATCCCCTCCACAAGCCAGCCCGGCGTCCGAGTCGCATCCCGATTCCGCCTGGCAAGGCCGTACTGCTGCACAACATGCACCAACTCATGCACGACAGCCCCCTTCGCCTCACCTTCCAACTGTCCGCGGAACCAGCCCGCCGCGCAGCTCACTCGCCGGCCGCCCGTCGCCGCAACGCCCTGCATCCGCGCACTGAAAACGATCTGCACATCCGTCGGCGCCTCATACCCCTCGCCCGGCAGCATCTTTACGATCCGGGGATACCACTCCTTCACAACCGGCCCCAACTCCTCATGAACCCACTTCGTCAAATCCGGAGTCTCCGTCGTATCGATTGTAATCTTGTATTTGCCGCCATCCGCTTCGATAACCTCTCTGGCGATATCGAGTTCCGCCACTGCCGAAACGACCTTACCTTCAGGATCGACCACGTCGATCTCGTTGTAGAACGTATTGCCGAAGGGATCGCTGCTCTCGGTCCGGAAAACATCGAACAGCAGATACCGGTACTTCCCGATAACGCCATCGCTGTCGGAAATGCTAACACCGTACTGCCCCCCGTCCTCGCCGTCCTTCTCCCGCGTATCGACTTTCGCCACCAACTCCCACCCGCACGTCTTCGGGTCCGTTCCTCTCTTGGGCCGCAGTGAAACGCCTTCGCCCTTTCCGTCCGTAGCGTAAAGATCGTAAACCTGCGGTCCGCGGGTACTCGGATGCCACGAATAACTATTAACTTGCTTGATAGCGATAACCTTCCCAAGGTCCAGCAGAATCCGCCCGCCGTCCGTATTCGGGGCAAAGAAAAAACTCGAACCGGGCTCGTCCGCTCCCATCGCCAGCCGACCGTCGCCCAGCACATCAACCCCCCTGCCGTTTCGGTCCTGTTGTCCGTCGGCGATGCTGAACACCCCTTCGCCGCCCGCATCGCTCTTCGAAGGCGCCGGAATATTCTTGAACGCATACTTGAAGCTCGCCGAGCTGTCATCCGCCAATCGCTCAGAGCTGATCTTAACAGCCCCGAAAGACGCCGCCCCAAACACAACCAATACCAAACCCGATAAAATCAAAACGTTGCGAATCTTCATAGAATTCTCCTATGTTAAAAGTCTACTCCAATTCTCACTATTTTTTTACGCAAGTACTTGCTAATACGAAGTTTGGGAAATCTTCAAAG
>JAFGCD010000145.1 GCA_016932835.1 Sedimentisphaerales bacterium | reverse complement strand
TTTGCGGTAATGCTCCATGCAATAAGAATACTAAAGTCTTCGCCTAAAGGCGAGGGATTTTCTCCCATTCCCCGAAGGGGACATTAAAGAAGATTTTACGGTATCTGGGATAATCCCACTTGGAAAGCGGTCTTACTATGGAAAACTCGGAAATCAGACAATTCGGACGGCGTGACTTTGTGCGAAGCGGCGTCGCAGTTTTGGCGACGTTGAGTTCCGGCGTGTATGCGGCTGAGTGTGAGGCCGAGAACAATCGTTCGGACGCCGAGGGCAAAGAAGAGTCTCCGCAGGGTTCGCCTCAAACTGCCGGTGGCGAAAAACCGGCGTTTCGAGCTCTGAAAGAAGATGACCGGGTGAACCTGGACAAGGAAGCAAAACAGATAATCGAGAAAGCGTACAAACTGGGTTACGATTTCGAGAAGAAGCATGGCGGTTGCGCGCGATGCACTATGGCCGCTCTTCAAAAATCGGTTGAATTCGCCCCTGAAGACCAGGGGCTGTTTAGAGCAACGAGTTGTCTGGATGGGGGGGCAACACCCCACGGAGTACAGAACTGCGGAGGTTTCACAGGAGCGGGGATGTTCATTGGCTGGGTGTGCGGGACCGAAGGATTCAAGAACACAGATCTTTCTCATAAGTTGATCAGGCGAGTCTATGAGAAGTACGAGAAACACTATGGGAGTGTCCTCTGTAAAGACGTAAAGAAAAAGGCCGGGGATGACTGCCCCAAAGTGGTGGCAAGGGCGGCGCAATGGGCCGCAGAGACGCTGCTGGCTCAGTTCGCAGATTACGAGGCGCCGGATGACGATGAAGATTTTGTGTGAGCAGCTTGTCGCCCGCTTCAGGCTATTACACAGCAACAGTAAGGAGTGAAGCGGGTTCTGCCGGTTTTTAAGGAGTAATTCACCGGGCAAATTCACAAGAAATAGAACCCATAAAGGGATTCATATAATCACATTGGAAAGAAGAACAAATGGCCGAGCTTGGGATTCCCTACGGACAAGACGCCGACAAAATCGCACAAGAACTCCAGGATGCCATATTGGAAGGCTACTCGGAGAATTTCAAGAAGGAGTTCCTACGCCCGAGCAACATCGGGCCGCTGGAGCGGGCCGACAGCTATGTCAGGATAACCGGGCCCTGCGGCGATACCGTCGAGATGTGGCTCGCCGTCGAGCGAGGAAAGATAAGCGATATAGGATTCATGACGGACGGTTGTGGAGCTACGATCACGTGCGCCAGTTATGTCACACGAACAGCGAAAGGCAAACCGCTCGAAGCTGCGTACGGAATAACAGCAGAGGATGTAATCGCATACTTCGAAGGGCTGCCAGAGGAACACAAGCACTGCGCAAAACTTGCGGCGATGACTTTGGCGGCCGCTATAGATAAGTATCGAAGTGAAACAGGTAAGTAATTGACAGCGTGAATGCGCAATTGACGAAGGGATCAGAGAGCAATATGAAACTCACCGTTGTATATGATAATGAGGCCGATATCGGTCTTAAATCGGGGTGGGGTTTTTCCTGCCTGGTCGAAGCGAGCGAGAGGCTCCTGTTCGACACAGGCCCGAAAGGCGATGAGCTGCTCTTCAATATGAAGCAGCTCAATATCGAAGCGAAGAGCATAGATAAGGTAATTATCTCGCACGAGCATTGGGACCATAATGGGGGGCTGGAGGCTCTTACAGAGATTCACAGCAAGGTTCGGGTCTTCAAGCCGGATTCGTGTTCAGGATTGACGCAAATCAGTCCCGGCGTCCGGTCAACCGGCCCTCTTGAAGGAGCCGTCATAGAGCAGTCTCTGATTGTAGAGACGGGCAAGGGAAGTATCGTCGTAACAGGTTGCGCCCATCCCGGTCTGGAGAACATACTTGAGAAAGCAAGACCGCTGGGAAAGATTTACGGTGTCGTTGGCGGCTTTCATGGATTCGCGAAACTACAGGAACTCGACGGGATTGAGATGATTGCGCCTTGTCATTGCACTAAGGCCAAGAAGGAAATAAGACAAAAGTATCCCAGCCAGTTCAGGGAAATCAAAGCAGGCAACATTATCGAAGTATCGGATTGAATCAGTTGAGGTGACGGGTTGTCGGCCGGTAGCAAATGCGTTCGGCGAAAGCAGAATTCGCCGGTATGAGGAATGCCGAGTCGGCAACATCGAGCTTTGGGCAGTATTAAACCGGATGAAGTTCAGCCCGGCAAGAACAAGGAGAGTATGACAAAATGAGCAATACCACCAGACGACAGATATGGATGGCTCAGAGATGCGTACAATGCCCATTATGCGGATATGCGAGGAAAAGGCAGAAGGGAGTACTCTACGCATTGGCAAGAGTCGAGTCTTCGATATGCCCTTTCTGCAGGGCGTATGAGAAGGTTTACGGCAGAAAATCGTACGAGCCTCATGAGGTCTGAATTATCGAAATGCCATTTATGAGATTTCACAAGCAGGGACCTGCGGCAAATTCATACACAGAAGCTGTTACTACATCAGGAGGTACGTTATGAGATTCAGTAAAGTTGATTGCTGTCGCATATTGGCGACGTTGTTTGTGCTATTGCTGTGGCATGCGATGCTCTGCCCGACGGGGGCGGCTCCTTCCGAAGCAAGCAGAGCAGACAGGCCAAAAGACCGTGCCGACTCTGTCCGGGCGATAGTATCGTACCTGGGCCTGTCGGAAGGGTCGGTCATCGGAGATATCGGAGCAGGCAATGGGAAAGACACATGGGTCTTTGCTGAGATTGCAGGCGAGAGAGGAAAGGTCTATCCTGAGGAGATTGGTGCGGATATGGTCGAGTCCTTAAGCAAAACGGCTGAAGAGAAGGGACTTACCCAGGTTACAGCGGTGCTGGGCTGCAGCGAGGATCCCTGCCTGCCTCGGGATTCAGCCGACTTGATCTATATGAATCGAGTTTACCATCATTTTGCGAAACCCCGGGAGATGCTGCGAGGAATTTGGCGTTCTTTGAAGCCGGGCGCTTATCTGGTAGTCGTTGACCAGCGTCGAGGCACTCTGCGAGACTGGGTGCCGCGTCATATACGTGAGGAAAAGCATCACTGGATAGCCGAGACAACGGTGGTCAGAGAGGCGAGAGAAGAGGGTTTTACTTTTTTTGCCTGCCCGGATCATCTGTGGCACGAGAAGGATCCTTTTGTTCTTATCTTTCGGCGTGCTGAGAAGCTGAAGAGTCCGGGTCAGGATCCGGATTTGTTTGAGCCTGTCTCGGTTGAAGATTGCTGTCATCTTTTTCTACCCGTTGCAGGTCAGTATCAGAATCCGGTTTTTATCGCATTGGGCCAGGCCCGCGAGCTGATGGCTCCGATTCTCGAATACTCCAGCGGCGAAGGCCTGGACATTATTTTGGAGGAATGGGCGACGCAGAAAGAAGAAAGGCCGCCGCTTCCGGCGGGAGTTTCTCTGCCTTGCGTACTCACAGACAACGGTGATCCACATCTAAAAGACGAGCCAATCGACGTAGTTTTCTTCCTGGACAGTTACCACCTGCTCTTTCACGGCAAAACTCTGCTTGGCAAGATTCACGAGAAGCTCACGCCAACAGGGCGCGTCTATGTCCTGGATCGCAGAGCGAAGCAGCAGTTATCCCGGCGTGAGGCGAGTCATCGCAGGAAAATACAGCCAAAGATGGTGGAGCAGGAAATGACGGACGCCGGTTTTTGCCTGTGGTTTCGGGGTTCGCGAGTGGCCAGCGATCGTTTCCTTCTTGTTTTCGGCAAGGCCCGCAGCGAAAAAGCCAAGTAACGTTGCATGAAAACCGGCGGCGGGCAAAATAAAACGGGCGAAAGAGCCGCTAAACTGCGGATATGTTTTTGGTATGAATATCCTAATGACAAACATTCTGGACCTTGCCGCCGGCTTGGGCCTTTACGATTTGTGGGCGAAGCACCATCTACAGGGAATACATCGCATGCTTATCGAGTTGGCGGATATCGGCGACGGCGGGCAGGTCTTGGATGTCGGCTGCGGGACGGGGATATTTGCTTCGCTGCTGACCGAAACGTCGAAGAATATTGGTGTCTTCGGGATTGACACAGGTCGGCGGATGATAAGAATCTCGCAAAGGAGAGCCCGAAAAAACGGTCATACGATAAGTTATACCGTCGGCAGTGCAACCGAGCTGCCCTATGCCGAAGGCCAATTCGATGTTGTATTCTCGTGCATGGTCTTTCACCTGTTGGATCCGCCGGAACAAGAATCGGCTCTGAAGGAGATATGCAGAGTATTAAAGCCGGGCGGGAAATATGTTGCGGCCGAATTTGAAGAATATCCCGCCGGTTTTTTAGGAAGAAGAACGTTGAGATACCCAGTAAGCCTCACAAAAAAATGCGGCTTCCATATTGATTCGGAAATCCGCGGCCCATTTGTGACGAAACGTCGTCCTACTACCTATAGGGTCCTGGTAAAGCCTGAAATTTATGGTTAGAGCCGGTGTTTATTGCGTGAAAGCAAATCTCCTCTGGAAACGGCCGGTCGCCACCAAGATCATGCACGTCGCTCAACCTGTAACGGCTGTCACCTTAAATAAGACAGTCAGAACCGATCGAGAATCGAGAATGTGGAAGTTCGAAAAATGAGGACTTGATTTATAGGACGCTTTCGAGTAGAATGCCCGAAATAAACATGCTGCCATTCTGATTTCATTGGTGCAATCGGTTGTCATAGAAGATGCTTTATTTTATGTTTGAATCATGTTTCAATGCTGTGTAAGGTTGTTTCTTCGGGCAGCAAGTCGCCTGATACGATTAGAATAGAAATCGGTTTTTTTATTCACTAAAAGTTAAGGAATAAAGCTCATGTCGAACATCACACGTCGTCAGTTTATTAAGCGCACCAGTGCCGCAGCAGCGGCATGTTCTATTGGCTTTCCAAGCCTCATCCGGGCCAAGGGACTCAACGAAAAACTTCAGGTGGGATTCGTCGGAGCCGGTGGACAGGCCGGTTCCCATACCGGCGCGGCCCACGGACGAGGCTGTCAGTGCATCGCATTCGCGGAAACGGACAAGACACGGTGGGGCGGTGTTCACGACAAGAAGGGCTGGGAGCAGGCCGCCGGCTACACCGACTGGCGAAAAGTCTTCGAGAAGCACGGCAAGAATCTCGATGTTGTCTTCATTGCGGTTCCGGACCACAGCCATTTTGCACCGTCGATGACGGCGGTTTCTATGGGCATTCACTGCTATACCGAGAAGCCGTTGACCTGGTCTGTCCGAGAGGCCCAACTGCTTGCGGCGGCCTACGCCAAGAATCCAAAGGTCGTAACCCAGATGGGCAACCAGGGTCACGCCGGCGAAGGCTGGCGTCGTGCTTACGAATACGTCAAGGCCGGAGCTATCGGCGATATCACGGAATTCCACACATGGACAAATCGCCCAATCTGGCCCCAGGGCGGTGACCGTCCGCAGGAATCGGACCCGATTCCGGATACGCTGGACTGGGAAGCATGGATAGGTCCCGCTCAGATGCGCCCCTATAAAAACGGAGCTTACCATGCGTTCAACTGGCGCGGTGTAGTCGATTTCGGCTCCGGAGCGTTGGGCGATATGGCCTGCCATACGACCGACGGGATTTACTCGATCATGGATCCGGGTTATGCTGCTACGGCAGAGCCGATTGCCATGACCGGCCCCGTCAAAGATCAGTGGCCTGCCGGGATGGTGGTCAAGAGCACCTACCGTGCGAAGGGCGACCGGCCCGGATTTACCACTTACTGGTACGAGGGTAAGGACAAAGACGGAAACCGCATTTTCCCGGAGGCTCCCGAAGAACTCGCATCACAAGGACGCCAAATGAGGCTTCCGAGCACCGGAAACCTGGTGTACGGGACGAAGGGCAAGATGCTGGTTGAAGGCGATTATTGGGACAGGGTGCGACTGCTGCCTCTGGAAAGGCACAAAGAGTTCGGCGATCCGCCCAAGCTGCTCGAACGCTCTCCCGGGCATCACGAGGAATTTTTCATGGCCTGCAGGGGCGAGAAGCCGCGTGAATTCAGCCAGTCCAACTTCAGCTATTCCGGTCCCATGACGGCAAACATCCAACTCGGGAACCTCTGCGCCCGGGCGGGAAAGAAGCTCGAGTTGAACGAAGCCGGTAAGATCGTCAGCGACCCGAAGATAAACGACCTGGCCTGGCGCGAGCCGCGCGATGGTTGGGGACCGCTGGAAATGAAGGTCTGAGTAGATCGCGAAACATAGGGCCTTCTGTTGATTCTCAGGCCGTATCCAGCTAATTCAGGCAATTTCGCTACGGCAAACGACAGCACCGATTATTGCCTGCCGTGAAGCGGTTTGGTTTGGGTACAGTCGGGTTTGTTCCGGTTTGTGTGTATTAAACTCGATGTGGTTGATCTCTAACGGCCTCGGTGCAGCGACTGCGGCTTTAATATAATATATGAATGTAAATCGGCCATGCCGGCGGCGTGTTGTGCAGGAGCGAGGAAATCGCTTTGCACAGGACGGAATTCGGCGTTATACTTGCTCGAGGTGCGATTGGTCATATAAAGCAAACCTCGATGAAAGACGTCGAGCATTATAAAACACACTCAGTTGACGCAGGCACCGATTGGAGCGTTGGAACATTCGTGCCTGGATGCAGGAAAAGGGGCTTATGAGATGTGTAATGAGTTTGCCTCGTAATTTTTGCTCAGCAGGAGATGAAGTATGTGCAAAGGAATAGTAGGTTTAGACAGGCGGCGGTTTCTGAAGACGACATTACAGGCCGGCGTGTGCCTATCGATCCCACAGTTCATCCCGGGGACCGCATTAGGCAAAAGCGGCAGTGTGGCGCCGAGCGAACGAATCACACTTGGGGCTATCGGGATCGGTAATCGGGGCCGTTACGTGCTAAGTTGTTTTTTGCGTGAGCCTGATTTGCGTTGCGTGGCTGTCTGCGATGTACGAGGCGACAACCGCAAGCGCGCCAAAGATCAGGTCGATGCCATCAACGGCGACAAGAGTTCCACGCCATACATCGATATGCGTGAGCTGCTGGCGCGGGAGGATATCGATGCGGTGCTGATTGCGACCGGCCCGAACTGGCATGCGACAGCGGCTACGATGGCGGCCAAGGCGGGCAAAGATGTCTATTGCGAAAAACCCTGCACCAAAAACATCGCTCAGAGCCTTGCTCTGGCGGCGATATTCCACCGTACGGGCCGTGTATTCCAGGCCGGCACGCAGCGTCGCAGCCTGCCAAACTTCGCTTATGCAATCGAGCTTGCTCGGACGGGCAAGCTGGGCCGGCTTCAGACCCTTCACGCCCACCCCGGCGGCCTAGGAACCCAGATGAGCGGTTGGCTCCCTGCCGAACCGGAACGGCCTCGCGAGGAGGTGGACTGGGACATGTACCTCGGTCCTGCGGCATGGCGACCTTACACGAGCAAACTGATGAATGCGTTTCACTTCGAAAAAGGCGGCGGGATGGTCGGCGGCGGGTGCCTCGAATGGGGCTCGCACTGCGTGGATTTATGCCAGTTGGCGAACGACGCCGACGGAACGGCTCCGGTGGAGTACGAGCCGGTGAACGGTCAATTGCACGCCCGCTACGCCAACGGAGTCAAATTAGTGATGCGCAACGACGGCTGGCTGCCGCTGGGTTCCTGCCCGGTTCGTTTCGAGGGCGAAACCGGCTGGGTCGAAACCGGAGATGATGCAGAGTTCGGCGCGAGCTCTCCGTCGCTGCTGCTTCGCAGAGGCACGAAGATACCGGGCTATCCCGCCGATTTTCACGTTCGCGACTTCCTCGATTGCGTGAAGACGCGGGCGCTGACGCGCGCCAACGCCGATGCGGCATGCTGGGCACATATCGCCTGCCATGCAGCCAATATCTCGCTGTTCCTTAATCGTAAGCTCAAGTATGATCCGAAGAAGAACGAGTTCATCGGCGACGAGCAGGCCAACCGCCTTCGCAGCGAGGCCCTGCGTGAACCATGGCGGATTTAGTATCGGATTCATCGAAAAAAATCACCCAAACGACGAGGACAATTATGCAAACCAAGAAAGAGTATTTCTCGTGGTTCGTTATTCTCATCATGGCCGCTATCTCATTCTCGACGGTCGGTCAAGCTCTCGCGGGTTCGGAGGCCAAGGAGCGTGAATTGATTTCCGTGCTGAAGTCAGATGCGGCCAAAGGCGAGAAAGCCATCGCGTGCAAACAATTAGCGATTTACGGAAGCGACGACGCGGTTGGAGCGCTTGCTCCGCTTCTGGCGGACAAGGAGCTTTCATCATGGGCTCGCATTGCGTTGGAAGCTATTCCCGGCCCCGCGGTCGATGCCGCTTTGCGCGAGGCGGTGGGCAAGTTAGAGGGCCGTCTTCTCGTGGGCGTCATCAATTCGATTGGCGTGCGCCGTGATGCCGGTTCGGTGGGCGGCCTGGCGGCGAGACTCGACGACACCAATGTGAGCGTCGCTTCAGCCGCGGCGGTTGCGCTCGGCCATATCGGGGGCGATCAGGCTGCCAAGGCGCTGACGCCATTGCTTGTCGATGCACCCGCCGGCGTTCGTTCGGCGGCGGCAGAGGGCTGCATTTTGTGTGCAGAATGGTATCTGGCAAACGGCAAAACCGCAGAAGCCGTCAAGCTGTACGATACGATCCGCAAAGCGGACTTACCCAACCAGAGACACCTGGAAGCAATCCGGGGCGCTATTCTGGCCCGTGGCACTTCGGGTGTTCCCCTGTTGATCGAACAGTTGCGGTCGGAAGACAAAGAGAAGCTCGGGATCGGCTTACGAACGGCCCGCGAGCTTCCCGGCCGTGAAGTGACCGAGGCACTGGCGGCTGAACTGGCCCGCTTAGATGCGGACCGGCGTGTCCTGCTGCTGTTGGCTCTGGCGGACCGCAAGGACTCGGCCGTGCTTGGTATCGTTCAGAAGGCGGCCCAGGGCGATCCGAAGGGTCTGCGTGTCACAGCCATTGATATACTGATCCGGCTGGGCGATGTCTCATGCGTGCCTGTCCTGCTGGATGCCGCCATTGAAGACGATACGAAGCTTGCCCAAGCAGCTACGGAAACTCTGGTGAGGCTGGCCGGCAAAGATGTCGATGCCGATCTTCTCTCGCGGCTGCCGCAAGCGCAAGGCAAGCTGCTGGTGGTCCTCCTTGAGGTAGCCGGTCAGCGGCAAATCAGCGAAGCCGTTGCTGCGGTGGCATCGAGCCTTGCGAATAGCGACGCTGCGGTTCGCATGGCAGCGGTGCAGACGATAGGTATCCTGGGCCAAGAGGATCAGGCGGACGACCTGGTCAGGCTGATTCAAAAGACCACGAGCGACAAAGAACGAGCCGGCATCGAAAAGGCGCTGCTGGCGATCAGTGGACGATGCGGCGCGAAGTGCATCCCGCACCTGCGTCCCCTTACGGCGAGCAGTGACAATGCACTGCACATGATCGGTCTCCATGCGCTGGCTATCGTCGGCGGGCCGGATGCGCTCGGCGCCGTCAAGTCCGCTATCGAGGGTTCCGAGCCTGCGGTTCAGGATGAAGCCGTGCGGATTTTATCGACCTGGCCCAACAACTGGCCCGAAGACACCGAGGCGGGGCAGTTGCTTTTGAAGCTGGCGACATCTGCGAAGAAAATGACGCACCAGGTGCTGGGCCTGCGTGGCTATCTCCAATACGTACGCGGCAGCAAGAATCTGAGCAGTGAACAAAAAGTCAGCAGGATCAAGGATGTTCGGTCTCACATCACGCGTCCGGAAGAAGAGCGGCAAGCCATCGCCGTTCTGGCAGAAGCGCCAAGCACCGGCGCCCTCGATTTATTGACAACTCTGTCTGCGGACGCGGCGGTTGCCGAGGAGGCTTATTCGGCCATGGTCCGAATCGCCGGCAGGAATGTCTCCGGGGTCTCGGATGAACAACGGCGGCAGGTTCTGCAAACGGTCGCCGAGAAGTCGGGAAATAACGGCACCAGGGAAAGGGCCCGCAAGGCGCTCAGTGAAATTCGGTGAGCGGGCATACAGAGCAACGGTTCATGCAAGATAACCACGGGATGCCCGGCTGCCCTCAAACTGCTCTTAATGCCGTTGCTTGATCTGCCGAGCGATTATGTTGCGTCCGCGCTTGAGGTCTGCAAGCGGGCCGGCAATCGGCAGCGCATTTTCTTTCCCGTTTATGTCGGTATTCACTTCGATAGGATTGCCGTAACGGTCCTCAATGGTTTGCCCGACGGTCGGAAACACACCGACCAACTCAGCATTGACCCGAGGTGCTTTCACGCGAAACAGCGCGTCATTCATTAAGAAGCTTATCATTGTTCCGAAAGGATGATCTTTGACGGTCAATTCCGTGACATAAGGATCTACCACACTGTTCTTGTCGTCAAAGGCACTGCTTTTGGCCCCCTCCAGGAAGATGTTGTAATCGGCTGCATAACCGGGAGCGGTTTTGACCTTGTCGAGTCCCTGTCGAATGAAGATGTTGTTGAACCATCTGTCATCCCGGGCGGTTCCGGTTTTGCGTCCTGCGGCTATCATGGTATGCGGCCTGTAATACGCGGACCTGCGGTCGGTATCCGGATAATATTCGTATCCGCAATCGACAAACAGGTTGTGCGCGAATACGGTAGCCTCGGAATTGCTCCTGACGGGCCGTCCGATGAGGACGTTGTTATCGACAAGAATGGGTCCGTGGTTCATCTCGAGGAAGACGGTTGCCGCTTCGGTGTCGTATATAATATTGCGGGTAATCCGGATGCCCTGGTTGCCGAAGTCAATCCAAATTCCAAAGGCGCCCTGCTGCTGTCTGTACACGCCACGAATCAGATTGCCGCTGATGACCGTGTCTACGCTATTGTGAAATTTGATGGCAGCAGTCTCCCAGCCTCCGAATTCCCTGCGGTAATTGGTGTCTTCGATGAGATTACCGCAGACCAATGAGCGGGTGGCCCCTTTCTGGCCGGCAATTCCTGCTTGTCCGCATCGCCTGATAACGTTGTTACGGACGATGTGGTCTCCATAGGCGTCGATGTCGCTGTAGTCAACTCCGGGGGCATGTCCCAGGATAATGCCAACGCAGCGTGCGTTTGTGATTGTGCAATTCTCGATAATCCAGTTCTTTCCCATTCGCGTGCCGACGGCTCCGGTTTGCAGTTCCAGAACCGGCGGCGCCCAGTTCGCAGCCGCATGCATGAAATGAAAACCATCGACTGTAATATATTTAAGACCGGTGATCTCAGGCATGAAGAGGCTTTCGCGAACGTTGATCTCGGTTAATTCGGTGTTGGGATTTTCCTCTCCGAAGTTCGCCCGGATAGTCGTGACATTTTTGTCCACGTGACAATGCCAGGTTTGCCTGCCTTCAGCAAGTTCGTCTGCTGTCTGTTTTTCGTAAAAGGCCTCGCCGTTGAGATAAACGTCGCCTCGATGATGCCAGTTGCCGTAATTCAGCCAGCCCCCGGAAACCTGCAGCGCGTATGGATTGTAGTCACCGAAGAATTCGTTCGGTATTTCGACCTTCCAGACACCGCCGTCCTGGTGTGTCCAGGAGGTAATTCGTTCGGACCCCTTGATCGAGACTTTCTCTCCCTGCGCCGGCCTGTAAATGATGCGTTTAGTTTCATCGGCGCCCCCGCGGGCGGGTTTGACGCATTCACGGTATGTCCCGGCGTGAACGATGATAACATCTCCAGGCTGCGCAACGGAGGCCGCCTTGCTGATAGTGAGATACGGCCGGGCGTGGTCGCCGAAAGCTGAATCACTGCCTGTTTTTGAGACGTGTATTTCACGTGCGGCGATGGTCCCGGATCCGCAAATGAGGGCGATTAGTACCGCCTGTATTACAGCCAACCTTCTCATATCAATGCTCCTATGATAAAAATCTACTCCAATTTTCAATAGTTATTGCTTTAAGTGTTTGCTATCACGAAGTTTGGGAAGTCCTCGAAGAC
>JAFGCD010000144.1 GCA_016932835.1 Sedimentisphaerales bacterium | reverse complement strand
TTTTTCGCCCTCACCCCAAAGTGGGGTGGAAAAAAGAAAACATCGCTCGATTGCCAAAGAGCTAATTTATCGTACCATCTCCTTATACTCAAACGGTATCATTATCATCCGATTCATCGCGGCGGGCGGTTATCAGTGAACGCCGCCAAAGTATTAGTCTATCAGCGCGGCGGTTGCCTATTCAACTGAAATTTTCAGTTCGGCGAGGGTCTGCCGGAGCCATTCGAGGGACTGCTCTATCATTGGGCCGCCTCGGCCTTCGCACTCCATGCTCAAGACGCCGTCAAAGCCGTGATCGCGCAGCATTTCGAGGCACTTTCGGATATTGGGGGCATTGACGCCGTTTCCGATAGCACACTGGCTGACGGCGATACCGGTCTGGTCTCCGCGAACGGCGGCGGCGAGCGATTCCGAGACGTCCTTGACGTGCACATGATTGACCCGGTCGATGAAGCGTTTGCAGAATGCGACGGGGTCCTGCCCCGCTATGAAGGTATTGCCCGTATCCAAATTCATCTGCAGGTATTTGCTGTCACAGAAATCGAGCATTTTGGCCATCATATCGGGATTGGTTGTGAAATATCCGTGCACTTCGATATTGATGGTGATCTCGTATGCCTCGGCAACCTCGATGATCTGCTCATAGCTGCGCTTCATAATGTCCATTGCTTCAGGGTCGGACAGGCCCTGCGGCTTGTGGAGCCCGTCGGTGGTGGCGATTCGCTCGCAGCCTGCGAGCTTTGCCCAGGGGATTGTCTTGAGGACATAAGGGACTCCGTACAAAGGGCCATCTTTGCCCGAAAGCGGGAAAGCCGCGTCAACCTGGGAGAATCGCACGCCGTAGTTCTCCATTTTTCGGCGCAGAAGCAGCGGGTCCTCGTACAAGACAACGTGCGGCTGGTATCCCAAGCCGTGAATCCAACTGACGCCGTCGATGACTCCGCACTCGATATTGTGTACGTCGTTGTTCTGCGCCCATTCGAGACATTTGTCAAAATCGAAATAGGCGGAATTGAATGCGTCCGTATGAAAACCTATTCTCATCTCAGCGACCTCCTTGCCTGCTGCTGCTTATTCTCTATTCTATCGAATCTCTTCTAATCCAAAGGCTTCAATCCGGCGGTCCAGGCGCAAGCATTACGGAACAGCCGAGCGACCGGAGGATTGGCCAGGGCCTGGACATCGTGCCCGAGGACGCTGTGAAAAACGCGTCCCTTGCCGTAGTTGAGGACAAAGGCCATCGGATAGTCCTTGCCGTCAACTTTCGAACGCGCCGTCGCCAGTACCTTGATCGGCGTTTTGCCGGTTAAGCATGTGTACAGTTCATCTACCGTCTCAAAGTCGGTCATTGCTTTCATGGCCGGGTGGTTTGGATCGGCGATCTTGACTGCGAACTTGCCATAGGGGTCGTGCGCGCGCATATTCGGGTCCCATACCCGCCCTGCGATCTTGACGAATTCGGGCCACTGCTGAAAGGCCCCGCATGCAAAGTGGACCAGCACCAGACCCTTGCCTTTAGCAATAACACTCTTGAGATTCGAGCGGGCCTTATCTCCGGGGTCGGGCACTTCCCAATTCATGAAGTGCAGGATTATGACGTCATATTTATTCAGGTCGTCGGCCGCCAGGTCGCCGGGCTTATCCGTTACGGTAACGACGAGCCTCTTATCTTCGCTAATAGCCTTTGCCAATACCGGGGCGGTCAGCTTCCACTTGTGGCCCGGATAGTCGATGCCGGTAACTATCAGCACTTTCCGGGGCTGGTTTTTGCCTGTTTCGGCGTCGGCAGAATCGCTTTTCCGGATGAGACCGCAGCCAACCAAGAGGATACAAACTGCTGCAAAACGAATTGCATGCTTCATTATAAGGCTCCTATCCTTCGGGATTCTTGCAGTCGCAGCGACATAGGGCGGTTATCTCGGTTCTTCTGGATACCCGCCCGGCGACAACACGGCTGTCGCGGTCGTGTACGCACTATAACAGCCCAAAATGACGAATGTCAAACCTATTCCCAACCCGTTTGGAGATGATCTGCGATGGGGGCAGAAGCAATCTCGATCACCGCGCACAAAATGCCCCTGGGGTACCGGGGAAGTCGGGCGAAAGGGCATTTTTCGCCAAAGAGACATGTGTAATGGGGCAGTTTCCGGCGGACTCTGCTGTCGCGGCACAGTCCTGTTCAGCGTTAGAAAAGGCTTTCTGTGCCCTTTGCAGGCCCCTTATCCCTCTGAAAAGCCGATAATAACTGGAAAATACTGGACAAAGCACCATCGAGCAGGTATAATAGTTTGTGTTGTCTATACTTTGTACAGTACTGAGAAGATCGAGCGAGCCATTGGTTTGCTGCAGTTAGGAGGAAGTGAATATGGCAGGTATGTTTTGTTCCATACAGGAAGCCGCCGAGGCGCTCGGCAAGACGGAGGACGAGCTTAGAGATTTGATCAGCCAGGGCAAACTGCGTGAATTTCGCGACGGCCCGAACCTGCTCCTGAAGATGAACGAAATCGAGGCCATCGCGGCAGAAGAGGGGATCGAATTAGCAGCCGTTCGGGAAGGAACATCTGCGCCGGCGCCGCTGCCGAGCATCCCGAATGCCGACCAGTTGGCGGCTCAAGCGGATTTGCCGGACGTAGCCGACCTCGAATTGCCCGATATCGATGACAGCGACCTCGAACCCCTTGATGACGACATCCCTGAATTAGAGGCATTGGAATCGGAAGCTGAAATAGACCTGCCGGATGCTCCCGTGGATGAATCCGCCGATATTGACCTGGCGGCCCTCGATTCGCTCGGGGTCGATGAAGTTCCGGCGATGGAGGCTGCGCCCCCTGTCAAGTCGAAACCCAAGAAGGACAAGAAGACAAAGAAGGAACGCAAGCAGAAACCCAAGAAACAGCCGAAGCCTAAACCCATGAAAGCAATAGCCAACAGTGCTCCCAGACAATCTTTCGGGCAATGGCTAGTCGGAGGCCTCAGAGACGATAATCTTCTGGCGATAATAGTCTTCATTCTGCTTATCGCTGTTGTGTTAGCCGCCCTGGTAGCCGCAGGGTATGGTGTTCATCTGGCCTTTGCCAAGTTGCTCTGAGAGATTACTGTAAAGTTATGTTCTTTTCACCGTTGGTGCGTGGGAAGAGGTGTGCCTTTGCAGTGTCGAGATAGATGCGGACGGTGTCTGCCGGCGCCAGTTTGGTGTGCGGGTCGGCGTTGATTGTGAGTTGCGCCGCCGCCGGTGTTTCTGTTACGATTTCGGTCCGATCGCCCCGTGGTTCAACCAGTCTGACCTTCGCAACCAACACATTGTCGCCGCCGGTTGCGTTTTGCCGAAGTGAGAGGTTTTCGGGTCTTATTCCGAGCGTGACCGGTTCTGTGTTATGCGGGGTCAGCTTATCGATCATTCTGTCCGGCAGCAATATCGAAGCATCATCGCCGACGAAATATGCATGTCCCTGCGTCAATTCGATTCGGCCCGCAAGGAAGTTCATAGCGGGAGTGCCCAGAAAGCCGGCGACAAACCTGTTGGCCGGCCTGTCATATACCTCCATCGGCGCGGCGATTTGCCGGACTATGCCGCGGTCGATAACGCAGATTCTGCGGCCCAATGTCATAGCCTCGGCCTGGTCGTGGGTGACGTATATGCAGGTGGTTTCGAGCCTTTGATGGAGGGCCTTGAGTTCGGCCCTGGTGGTTATTCGCAGATTCGGATCCAGGTTGCTCAGGGGCTCGTCGAATAAAAAGACCTTCGGATTCCTGACAATCGCCCTGCCCAGCGCGACCCGCTGGCGCTGGCCTCCCGATAAGGCCTTCGGCTTGCGATTGAGCATTCTTTCGATGCCAAGGGCTTTTGCGGCGTCCTCGACGGCCTGTGTAATCCGGTCTTTTGGAACGTTGCGAAGCCTCAGGGCAAAAGCCATATTCTGGAATACGGTCATGTGGGGGTAGAGGGCGTAGTTCTGGAATACCATTGCCACGTCTCGGTCCCTGGGTGAGACGTCGTTTACGACGTTGCCTGCGATCTTTATGCGCCCTTTTTGAGGTTCTTCCAGTCCCGCGATCAATCTTAGAATCGTGGTCTTTCCGCAGCCGGAAGGCCCTACGATGACCATGAACTCACCGTCCTTGACGTCGATGCTGACATCGTTGACGGCGACAACGCTTCCGTCGAAGACTTTGGTCACTTTTTCCAGCGCTACTGAGGCCATATACCGCTCACCGACAATGACTGCCTTCCACCTTCTTTCGCAAAGCAGTGATTATCGCAGCAACGGCCTTTGAATTCAATGCCAAAACGATATTCCAAGCAGAGTCTCGGTGTTTAGTGTGAATTGTTGGTTTACACGAGAGCAGCAATGCCTATGGGTGGTCCGCCAGCACTCAGCAGCAAAACTATGCCGGTTAGGACGGCTTTTATTATTCTTGCGTTAATAATTCCAAACACCTCTTCTCTAAAACTCTTTTACGAACCCGATTCCTGCGTAGAAGAAATCGCTGCCTGTTCCGTATGCATCGGTCGCGCGAATATCGTCGCTAAGTAATGTTACATAGTTCAGGCTTGGGACTATTGTCAGACCGGCCACTTCGAATGGGAATGAAGCCGAGATTGCCAGGTCGTTGAGCTTGGTCTGGTCGGTTCCCCAGTAGTACTTGTTGTAGGAGCCGCTTCCCCAGCCGAGGCTTACGCCGATATCCATAGCCACCGGGATGCCGGGAGCGATTTCAGCGATTCTTTCCACACTGTGCGAGCATGCCAGGGCGATGTATGTGCCTTCTGCCTCGTCGAGATCGTGGTAGAAAGTAAGCGAGGGGCTCAAGGGTGCATCGAGATTGAATCCCCAATACGCCTCGGTGGTATCCTTGACCGCGGTTCCGGGAAAATCATAGTAGATCAAGCCGATTGAATATCCCACGCCTTTGATTCCAGGAAAGGGAGCTGAGTAGTCGATGGAGTAATCCAATTCGGAGAAATCGCCCCTGTTGCCGTTGATGTTGGTAAATTCGAAGTTTCCCCAGACCGAAGCAGTGAAATTCTTGTGCGTGATGCTCAGGCCCGGCTGAAAAACGGGGTCGTCGTCGAGGTTCTGCCCTCTCCAGATATATTTACTGAAGAAATCGGTGGTAATCTCAATTCCAACGTCGCCTTCTGCAAATACCGTTGTAGTTGTACAGGCGGCCAACACACCCAATGCAACTATCAGGAACCGTAGTCTTCTCATTGTCTTCTCCTTGCTGCTTTAGCATTTTGTTTCTTCTATTCGATACCTTAACAACGACTTGCCTCAAGCCTTGTCAGCGGTCTATTTGCAAGAGACGTGCCAGACAGAGATTATTCTCAGGCTAAAGTTATAAAGACTTGCCAATTCAAGAGATACGGAAACGGCTTATTTGTCCTAGGCCGGCAGTAATAATACATATATGTATTATTATAAGCTACTACATACATATACGTAGCATACCATTATCACAGAACTCAAAAGCCCCGGGAAGCCGCCTGTTGAAGCAAGGCGTTGGATTCGGTGTGGGGAGGTCTCTGCTTGTAACGTTGCCTTTTGTAAGCAGCGGTCGCCAAAAGGGTTGTCATGTTCGGAGATTGGGGCGGCCGCCGGCCTTCAGACGGCTATTGGGTGCGGCGTTTGGGCTAAAGACATTGACTTAATGGCCCGAAATATGTTAGAATGGCTTTTTGATGGTGAATATGACTTTGCCGCCAGGGCCGATAATCTGCGGACATGGAAGCTAAGTCATCATTTCTTGATGCGTATTGAGGAAGGATAGTAGAAGATGGTCAATTCCCTGCGTTTTTCCCTGTTTTCGATTGTTCTGACACTCTGTCTTCTCGGCTCGGGCTGGGGCGCCTGTCCTGAGGGCGATCTGGATAATAACTGCCGGGTAGATTTCAACGACGTTAAATTCCTGGCCGACCACTGGCTTGAGCCCGTTGGCAGCCCTGCTGACGTTGTCGGGGAGGACGGCGTCAATATCGGGGATTTTGCGATTATTGCGATGAACTGGCTGGCAACCGGCGGGCCGACCGGCTCTTTACGCGTGACGATAGCACCTTCCGGGGCGATAGCGGCGGGCGCACAGTGGCGAGTTGACGGAGGCGAATGGCGAAATACGGGTGATACGGTTAATAATTTGATCGTCGGGCCGCATACGGTGGAATTCAAGGATACCGCGGGCTGGACGAAGCCGGACAGCGAAGTCGTGCAGGTCAACGAGGCTGAATTGACCAGTATTACGAGATCCTATATTCAACAAACGGGTTCACTGCGGGTAGATATTTCTCCTGCGGCTGTTGTCTCTGTTGGTGCTCAGTGGCGTGTTGATTCAGGACTCTGGCAGGACAGCGGAGCTACAGTGGACGATTTGGCTGCGGGTTCTCATATTATTGATTTTAAGGATGTCGCGGGCTGGACCAAACCTGGAAATGAAGCAGTGCAGGTCAGCAGCGGCGAGTTGACAGTCGTCAGCAGGTCCTATGCTATGCAGACCGGTTCGGTTCGGGTGACTATTTCGCCTGCTGAGGCCGTTGCCGCCGGTGCTCAATGGCGCATTGACGGGGGGCTGTGGCAGGACAGCGGAGCTACTGTTTCCGGTTTGCCTATCGGCTCTCATGCAGTGGAATTCAAGGACGCTGCGGGGTGGACAAAGCCGAGCAACGAGATGGTGGAAGTGACCTACGGGGGACTGACCGACATCGAAAGGTCCTATATCCGGCAAGTCGGTTCCTTGCAGGTGACAATTCTGCCGGCAGAGGCGATTACAGCGGGCGCTCAATGGCGTGTTGACGGCGGGCCATGGCAGAGCAGCGGCGCTACGGTCGGCGGGCTGGCCGTCGGTTCACATACGGTCGATTATCAGGACATTGCCGGCTGGACGAAGCCGGGCAGCGAGATAGTGCAGATAAACAGCGGGGAACTGACCGCAACGAGCGGCTCGTACGTACGCCAGACGGGCTCTTTGCAAGTGACTATCCTGCCTGCCGAGGCCGTTGCCGCCGGTGCGAAGTGGCGCGTTGACGGGACAGGCTGGCACAGCAGCGGCGAGACCGTGACGGGTCTGTCTGTCGGGCCGCACACCGTCGATTTCAAAGACGTCGGCGGATGGACTGCACCGGGCAGTGAAGTAGTGCAGATTGCCAGCGGTGAAGTGACGAGTATCAGCCGGAGCTACGTGGGGCAGAGCGGCTCGCTGACGGTCGATATTTCGCCTGCGGAGGCGATCACGGCGGGGGCGCAGTGGCGCGTTGACGGGGGGGTGTGGCAGAACAGCGGCGCAACGTTAGCGGGCGTTGCAGTGGGTTTGCATACCGTTGAGTACAAGGACATCTTCGGCTGGGTTACTCCGGCCGGCCAAAGCGTGCAGATAAACGAGGATGAATTGACAAGCACGAGCGGTACTTATGTCCGCCAGACGGGCTCGCTGCGCGTGACGATTTCGCCTGCGGAGGCGGTGGCTGCGGGGGCACAGTGGCGTGTCGATGGTGGGGCGTGGCGAGACAGCGGCGCGACGGTGACGGGGCTGGCTGTCGGCTCACATTCTGTCGAGTACAAGGATATCTCCGGCTGGACGGGGCCGGGCAGCGAAGTCGTTGATATAGCCGACGGGGAGTTGGCGGATATAGGCAGGGCCTATGCCCGGCAGGTCGGGTCGTTGAAGGTCGATATCTCGCCTTCGGAAGCTATTACGGCGGGCGCGCAGTGGCGCGTTGACGGGGGAGTGTGGCGGGACAGCGGGGCGACGGTGAGCGGAATCGCTGTCGGCTCGCACACGATCGATTACAAGGATATTGCCGGCTGGACGACGCCGGGCAGCGAAGCAGTGCAGATAAATGAGGACGAATTGACGACGACTTCGGGGGCTTATGTCCGCCAGACGGGGTCGCTGACCGCATCTATCCTGCCGACTGAGGCGGCAGCGGCAGGCGGACAGTGGCGCGTTGACGGGGGACTGTGGCAGGACAGCGGAGCGACGGTGAGTGGAATCGCTGTGGGTTCGCATACAGTTGACTACAAAGATATTGCCGGCTGGACGGCGCCGGGCAGCGAGGTTGTGCAGATAAACGACGGCGAACTTACGAGCACTTCAGGGAGCTACGTTCGCCAGGCCGGCTCGCTCAGGGTCGATATTCTTCCGGCCGAGGCGGTGACGGCAGGCGGACAGTGGTGTGTTGACGGGGGGGTATGGCGGAACAGCGGCGCTACGGCGGTCGGCCTGGCCGTCGGTTCGCATACGATCGATTTCAAGGACGTTACCGGGTGGACAACGCCCGGCAGCGAAGCGGTGCAGATTAACGACGGCGAGTTGACGAGCACGAGCGGGACGTACGTCCGGCAAACAGGGTCGCTTCGGATAATGATATTCCCTACGGCGGCGGTAACGGCGGGCGGGCAGTGGCGCGTTGACGGGGGGCTGTGGCAGGACAGCGGAGCGATTGTGAGCGATTTGGCTGTCGGGTCGCATACGTTCGAGTTCAAAGATGTGGCGGGGTGGACCAAGCCGAGCAGTGAAGTGGTGTACATAAATAACGGGGAACTGACAAGCGTAAACAGGTCTTACATAGAGATAGTCGGTTCTCTGACAGCGAGCATTCTGCCGTCCGAGGCGGTCACTGCGGGCGGGCAGTGGCGCGTTGACGGCAGCGAGTGGCAGAACAGCGGCGTGACATTTGCCGATTTGGCGGCGGGGCCGCACACTGTCGAGTACAAGAGTATCACCGGCTGGACTGCTCCGAGCAGCGAAGTGGTGCAGGTCAATGACGGTGAATTGACGAGTACGAGCGGAACCTATATTCGCCAGACGGGCTCTCTGCAGGTTAGTATTTCGCCGTCTGAGGCGGTCACTGCGGGTGCGCAGTGGCGCGTTGACGGGGGGACGTGGCAGGACAGCGGCGCGACGGTGAGCGGTTTGGTTGTGGGGTCGCATACGGTCGAATACAAGCCGACAACGGGATGGACAGAGCCGGGCAGCGAAGTGGTGCAGGTCAATAACGGGGCGACGACCACCGCGAACGGAACGTATGTCCTGAAGGTAGGTTCTCTGCAGGTTACTATTCTGCCGTCTGAGGCGGTAACAGCCGGGGGGCAGTGGCGTGTCGATGGCGGTATATGGCTGACCAGCGGCGTAACGGTGAACGATTTGGCAGTCGGCTCGCACACGGTTGAGTATAGAGATGTTGCGGGCTGGACGAAGCCGGACAGCGAAGTCGTGCAAGTAAACGACGGGGCGCTGACGAGTACGAGCGGGACGTACGTTCGACAGACCGGCTCGCTGCGTGTGACGCTTTCACCGGCAGGGGCGGTTACAGCCGGGGCGCAGTGGCGCGTTGACGGGGGGGCGTGGCAGAACAGCGGCGCGACCGCGACGGGATTGGGGGTCGGGGCGCACTCGGTCGAATACAAGGATATCGGCGGGTGGACGCAACCGAGCAGTGAGGTCGTGGATATAAGCGACGGCGCGTTGACGGATATCAGCAGGTCATACACGCAGCAAGTCGGCTCTTTGAAGGTCGATATTCTGCCTTCCGGGGCAATCACGGTCGGGGCCAAGTGGCGCGTTGACGGCGGGGACTGGCAGAACAGCGGTGCTACGGTCAGCGGTTTGGCCGTGGGCTCGCATACGGTCGATTACCAGGACATTGCCGGGTGGACCAGGCCGGGCAGCGAGGTCGTGCAGATAAACGACGGCGAACTTACAAATACAAGCGGGACATACGTTCAGCAGACCGGTTCGCTGCGGGTGACGATCCTTCCGTCCGGTGCGGCATCGGCCGGGGCGCAGTGGCGTGTTGACGGGGGGGCCTGGCAGAACAGCGGCGCGACGGTGGCCGGGCTGCCGGTCGGCTCGCATACGGTCGAATTCAAAGATACCGCAGGCTGGACCAAGCCCGGCAGCGAAGTCGTGGAGATAAGCAACGGAGTGTTGACGGATATCAGCAGGTCGTATGTCCAGCAGGTCGGCTCACTGAAGGTCGATATTCTGCCTTCCGAGGCAATCACAGCGGGAGCTAAGTGGCGTGTTGACGGAGGGGCCTGGCAGAACAGCGGCGCTACGGTCAGCGGTTTGGCCGTGGGCTCGCATACGGTCGATTACCAGGACGTTGCGGGGTGGACTAAGCCCGGCGGCGAGGTCGTGGAGATAAACGACGGCGTATTGACCGGCACGAGCGGGACATACGTTCAGCAGACCGGCTCGCTTCAGGTCACGATTTTGCCTTCGGAGGCGGCAGCGGCCGGTGGGCAGTGGCGTGTTGACGGCGGGGTTTGGCGGAACAGCGGCGCTACGGTCAGCGGCTTGGCCGTTGGCTCGCATACGGTTGACTACAAGGGGATAAGCAGTTGGACGGCGCCGGGCAGCGAGGTCGTCCAGATCAATAACGGAGCTACGACCAGCACGAGCGGGACGTATATTCTTCAGGTCGGTTCGCTGAAGGTGGATATTACGCCTGCTGCGGCGGTCAGCGCCGGGGCACAATGGCGCGTCGATGGGGGGCTGTGGCTGACCAGCGGAGTAACGCTAACGGACCTGGCCGTCGGCTCACACACTATCGATTTCAGAGACGCGGCCGGTTGGACGCCGCCTGACAGCGAGGTTATCGAAATAAGCGACGGCGTCCTGACCCACATCAGCCGGGCATACGCCGAGCAGGCCGGCTCATTGCGTGTTACGATTTTGCCTGCCGGGGCGGTGACGGCGGGAGCGCAGTGGCGTGTTGACGGGGGAGTCTGGCAGAACAGCGGCGCGACAGTCGGCGCCTTGAGCGTCGGGTCACACGCGGTCGAGTTCAAGGATGTTGAAGGGTGGACGAAGCCGAGCGGCGAAGTCGTGCAGGTAGATGACGGCGTGCTTACGGACATCAGCCGGTCCTATGTCGAGCAGGTAGGTTCGCTGCGTGTGACGATTTCTCCGTCGTCGGCGGTTGCCGCCGGGGCGCAGTGGCGTATCGACGGCGGCATCTGGCGTGACAGCGGCAGCGTCGTTGCTAATTTGCCCGTTGGCTTTTACACGATCGAATTCAAGGATGTCGCCGGCTGGGTTACACCCGATGACACGACCGCCCAGATATATGAGGGCGAACTGACCGACATCGGCGGTTCTTATATCGAACCTGTCGGTTCTCTGCGGGTAACGCTGACTCCTCAGGCCGCGGTTGATCAGGGCGCGCAATGGCGTGTCGATGGGGGGATATGGCTTACCAGCGGCGTGACGGTGACGGGTCTGGCTTCCGGCCTGCACAATGTCGATTTCCGAGATGTTGCGGGCTGGATAACGCCGGCTTCGGAGAGCGTTCAGGTCAACAGCGGGGAGCTTACGAGCATATCGCGGGCCTACGGCGGCCAGGCGGGTTCTTTGCGTGTTGATATCGGGCCTGCCGAGGCAGTGGCCGGGGGAGCGCAGTGGCGTGCGGACGGAGGGGACTGGCACAACAGCGGCGAGACTATCAGCGACATGCCGACGGGCTCTCACTTAATCGAATTCAAGGAGATCGCAGGCTGGATCAGCGCCCGAGACAGGACGGCGGTGGTGAACGAAGGCGAAGGGACGGTCATCTTCGGCAGCTACGGCCAGCCTCTGGTTATCAACGAATTTATGGCGAGCAATCACAGCCCGAATCCGCCTATACAAGACGGACAGTTGGTCGATGAGGACGGTGACTCGTCGGACTGGATCGAGATTTATAATCCGACGGATATAACCATCGACCTTAGCGGCTGGTATCTGACGGCCAGTGATTCGAACCTTGCGAAGTGGGAATTTCCGTCGGGCGTCGAGATCGATCCGGGCGATTTCCTGATTGTCTTCGCTTCCAATAAAGACCGCCGGGTCGCGGGCAGTCCGCTTCACACAAACTTCGAGCTGGATGCGGACCGGGAATACCTCGCGCTTGTATCCAGAGACGGCATCAGCGTTGTCCACGAGTACTGGCCGGAGTATCCGGTGCAGTTGTCGGACGTATCATACGGCCGGTCTCAGAATGCGATAAAGCTCGTGGCTGAAGGTGCGACGGTGAAATATCACGTGCCGACGGTGAGCGATGCGGGGCTGGACTGGACGGCGAGGGATTTTGCGGATTCTTCCTGGCAGACGGCGACGACGGCTTTGAGTTTCGAGCCCCCGGCGGTGGAGACGGGCCAGGATATAGGCAGTCCTTCGGCGGCAGGTTCGCATACGGCTGTGGGGGGCGTTTATACGATAGAAGCAGACGGCGACGACATCTGGAACTATTCGGACAATTTCTACTACGTTTATGCCCCTCTAAGCGGCGACGGCGGATTGACCGCTCGGGTAACGAGCGTCGAGAACACGAACGAATGGGCGAAAGCGGGCGTCATGATTCGCGAGACACTTACCGGCGGATCGAAGCACGCGATGATGATAGTGACTCCGAGCGGCAAACGGTCGATGCAGTGGCGAGCCGAGACCGATGACCGGTCGTGGGACAACACCGTCGATACCGGCACAGCCCTGGTGCCTTTCTGGGTGAGAATAGAGCGTATCGGGGACACTATCAGTGGCTATTACGCACCGGATGCTGGCGGTTCGCCCGGGACGTGGGCCGAGCAGGCCAGCACCACGATAACCATGGGCACGAACGTATATGCCGGGCTCTGCGTGACGTCGCATACGGCGGGCGTTTTGTGTACGGCGGTGGTGGATAACGTCACCGGCGACAGCGCGGGGACGAACGCTCTGCGTCAGGCCATGCTGAACGTCAACTCGTCGCTGTGGACGCGGATCGAGTTTTATCTGGAAGCGGGCCAGGCCGATACGTTCGATACGCTGATGCTGCAAACGAAATACGAGGACGGCTACGTCGCATATCTCAACGGCGAAAAGGTCGCCTGGGGCAATGCTCCGAGCGCACCGGCCTGGAATTCGGCGGCGCTTTCCGACCGTCCTATCGTCGATTCGGAGACCTTCGAGCCTAATAATGTCCTCGCCCATCTCGACGCGCTTGTGACGGGCAAGAACGTTCTGGCGATCCAGGCGTTGAACGACAGCCAGAGCGACGACGAATTTCTGCTTCTTCCGGAGCTTGTCGCGGCGAGTGAGTCCGACGTTTACCAGTATTTCATCCCGGCGACTCCTGGAGCGTTCAATGCAGGCGGGGCGCTTGGGATTGCCGACGAGGTCTGGTTCAGCCACGAGCGCGGCTTCTACAACAGCGGGTTCGACCTGATACTGTCCACCGGGACCAGCGGCGGCGAGATTCGCTACACGACAAACGGTTCGAGGCCTTCTGCGAGCAACGGGCATGTCTATACGGCTGCGATTCATATAGACGAAACAACGACATTGCGGGCAGTATGCACGAAGCCTGGGTATCTCGATTCCGAGGTCGAGACTCATACGTATATCTTCGTCGGCGATGTCATTACGCAATCGCTCAGCGGCGAGAAGCCGGACGCCAACTGGCCGGACGACGGCTTGAACGGGCAGAAGTTCGAATACGGAATGGACGCGGGCGTCGTCGGTGACGCAACGTGGGGTCCGCAGCTCGATGAGGCGCTGGTTGCAATCCCGACAATCTCCATAGTCACCGACTTGCAACACCTCTTCGATCCGGTTACAGGCATTTACGTCAATGCGTATAACCACGGCTACGATTGGGAGAGGCCGACCTCCGTAGAGTTAATCTATCCCTACAATCCTCAGGGGCCCGGTTTCCCGGACCTGCAGTTGCTCCCCGACGGACTCGGCGGGTATTCCTGGCAGCTTCCGAGGGATATGCAGGGCGGCTTCCAGATAGACTGCGGGATTCGGATTCGCGGAGGATACAGCAGAAGCGGGGGCAACCCGAAACACGCCTTCAGGCTGTTTTTCCGAAGCGAATACGGAGCGGGCAAGCTCGACTACCCGCTTTTCGGGGACGAGGGCGTTGAGAAATTCGACAAGATGGATTTGAGAACGGCGCAGAACTACTCGTGGAGCTTCGAGAACAACAGCGATAATGTAATGTGCCGGGAGGTCTGGGCGCGTGACAGCCAGGGACTGATGGGCCAGCCCAACACGAGAAGCCGGTATTATCACCTTTACATCAACGGGCAATACTGGGGCCTGTTCCAGACGCAGGAGCGGTCCGAGGCCGCATACGCGGAGTCTTATTTCGGCGGCGACAAGGATGAATACGACGTCGTCAAGGCCGTCGGCGACGGCGACTACCAGATCGAGGCGACCGACGGAACTATGGACACGTGGCAGCAGTTGTGGGACCTGGCGAATCTCGGCTTCGGCGCCAATGAGAACTTCTACCGCTCGATGGGCCTCAATATCGACGGGACGCGCAACTATGCCTACCCTGTCCTGCTCGATGCGGAGAACCTGATAGACTACATGATTATGGTCTTCTTCGACGGCGACCGGGACGCCCCGATCTCGTGGTTCCTCGGCAATAACAAGCCTAATAACTGGTACGGGATTCGCAACCGCTACGGGGATGAGGGTTTCAGGTTCTTCGTGCACGACGCCGAGCATTCGATGTCGCGCGGACTTGTTGACAGGACCGGACCCTACCCGGCAGGCGACATATTCATATACAGCAATCCGCAGTGGATTCATCAGGAACTGATGGCGCACGGCGACTATCGCGTTCGTTTTTCCGACCGTGCGTTCAAGCACCTTCTCAACGGCGGTCTGCTGAGGGATGAAAATACGATTCCGCGATTCCAGTTCCGAGCGGGGCAGATCGACATGGCGATAATAGCCGAGTCGGCGCGTTGGGGCGATTTGGGTCTGACCAAGAACACGTGGATCAACGCGTTGAACAACGAGATTATCAACTTTTTCCCCGGCCGGGCCGATACGATCATCGGGCAGTTGAGAAATACGACATTGCGAAGCGGCGCGCCGGCCCCGCTGTATCCGCATATCGATCCGCCTTCGCTGAGTTATCCGGGCGGGGAGGTCTCGTCCGGATACAGCCTGACTATGAGCGCTCCGAGCGGAACGATATACTACACGACCGACGGCAGCGATCCGAGACTGCCTCTGGGCCAGTCAACACCCGGCTCGACCGTGACACTCGTTTCTGAGGACGCTGAGAAGCGCGTACTTGTCCCGACCGGGCCCGTTGTCGCAACGACCGGTTCGATCAGGTACGAATACTGGATGGGGATTGGCGGAACAGCTGTCTCCAATCTCGTTTCACACCCTGCTTATCCGGATAATCCCAGCGGCAGTTACTATCTGCCAAGCTTCGAACAACCCGTGGACTGGGCGGACCAGTACGGCGCGAGAATAAGCGGATATGTGCACCCGCCTGCGACAGGCAATTATACGTTCTGGGTATCGAGCGACGATGGAAGTGAACTATGGCTTAGTACGAATGATGATCCCGACAATGCCGTCTTGATCGCCTATGAAGACTCGTGGAGCGCAAGCAGGGATTGGCAGAGCGGGCCGGAGCAATCGGCGACGATTTCTCTCGTGGGCGGCAACAGGTACTACATAGAAGCAATGGTAAAAGAAGACGGCGGCGGTGATAACCTGGCGGTTACCTGGAGCGGGCCCGGCGTAACATTCGGAGTCCCAATCGACGGCGCCTACCTGTCGCCGGCAGGCATCGCATGGACGACACTCGGCTACGACCATTCCGGATGGACACGCCACTTACACAAGGAGGCGATCGGTTACGAAAGGAATCCGGGCGATCCGGTGAATTACGACGACCTGATCGATATCGACGTGGAATCGGCAATGTACGGTACCAATCGCACCTGCTACGTTCGTATCCCGTTTACGGTAAGCTCGCTGGACATGAGCCAGTTGACGCTGAAAGTTCGCTACGACGACGGCTTTGTCGCTTATATCAACGGCAACCGAGTGGCAAGCCGCAATTTCGCCGACGCCGTGACGCCGGAGTGGAATTCCGGCGCCGAGGCAAGCCATGACGACACTCTGGCCAGAGAGTTCGAGGAGATCGATATCACCGGAGAAATCAACAAGCTTCAAATAGGCAGCAACATTCTGGCCATTCAGGGGCTTAACTACGGCACGACGAACTCCGACTTCCTTCTTTCGGTTGAAATGGAAGCAGCCGAGACAGGCCAGGGCGACCCGTCACCGTCGGCGACTGCATATGTCGGTTCGATATCGATAGACGACAGCACGAAGGTGAAGGCTCGCGTGTTCGACGGTGTATGGAGCGCTTTGCAGGAGGCCTCTTATGCGGTGGGTCCGGTGAAAGACAGCCTGCGGATTACCGAGATTATGTATCATCCGGGTGAGACGGGCGACCCGGACGATCCGAACGAGGAGTTCATAGAACTGAAAAACGTCGGCGGCACATCTATAAACCTCAGTTGGGTGCGATTCACCAACGGCGTCGATTTTACGTTCGGCGATGTCGATCTCGGCGAGGGACAGTACGTAATCGTTGTCCGGCAGTTAGCGGCGTTCATGGCGGCGAATCCGGGGTATTCCGGGTTAATTGCAGGCGAGTATTCGGGCAAACTCGACAATGCGGGCGAGCGAATCGTGTTAGTGGACGCTATCGGTCAAATCATTCACGATTTCAAGTACAAGGACGGCTGGCGAAGCATCACCGACGGCGACGGCTACTCGCTGACGATAATAGACCCGACGAACGGCGACCCCAACACCTGGGCCGAGAAAGATTACTGGCGAGCGAGCGTATATACAGGCGGTTCACCGGGCGCCGACGACAGCGGGATAATTCCCAATCCCGGCGCGATTGTCATAAACGAGGTGCTGGCTCATTCTCACGGCGTCGCCGCCGACTGGATCGAACTTTATAATACGACGGGTTCGACTATTAACATCGGCGGGTGGTATCTCAGCGACAGCGAGTCCGAGCCGATGAAGTACAGGATCGCTCCGGGCACGGAGATCGACGCCTACGACTATTGGGTCTTCTACGAAGATACGAATTTCGGCGACCCGGCGAGCGACCCGGGCCGTATTGTCGCTTTTGCATTGAGCGAAGACGGCGAAGCGGTCTATCTGAGGTCCGGGGAGGAGGGAATTGTCACCGGCTATCGCGCCGGAGAGGACTTCGGGGCTTCGCAGACCGGTATATCGTTCGGACGGTATTTCAAGAGGAGCACGGGCAACTACAACTTCGTATCGATGGATCACATTACCCCGGGCGATAAGAACGCTTATCCGAAGGTGGGCCCGGTAGTGATTACGGAGATGATGTATAACCCGGTTTCGGGCGACCAGAAGCTGGAGTACATCGAGCTTTACAATACGTCGAGCACAGTCGGAGCAACGCTGTACGACAGCAACGAAGGCCTGCCGTGGCGATTCACCAACGGTATCGATTTCAAGTTTCCGGGGTACCCCGGCTTTACGATGGCGCCTGAGAGCTACATCATAATTGCCAAGGATATTGGCGCTTACCTGGCCGAGTACGGTTTCCCGCCTTCGGGCGTGATGCTTCTGGGGCCCTACGAAGGCAGCCTCAGCAATTCGGGCGAGGATGTGGATCTATCGCGGCCCGGCGATCTGAACGAACTTGGGCAGCGAAACTGGATCAGGGTCGAGCGTGTCGGTTACAGCGACGGGTATCATCCGGGCGGCGAGCCGGGCGATATTGACCAATGGCCAACGGAGCCGGACGGCGGCGGGGCGAGCCTGAGCAGGATCTGGCTGGATCTGTACGCCAACGATCCGAACAACTGGGCCGCTTCTGATCCGCCAACTCCGGGCTTTTGAACCGGCGCCATCAGCAGTTCGGCCACAGGTTCATATATCGAGTTTCGATTACGGGCACGGCTGCGACGCAGTTATCCTTCGACAACCCAGATGTTTCGGAACTGTATTGGGTGGCCGTGGTCCTGCAACTGGAACGGGCCTTTGGTCCGATGGCGGTTCCTCGGTATTTCCTGGTTGTCGTGAATCTTGATTCCGTTGTGTATGACGGTTATCCTCGGGTGCTCCTTGACGTCGCCGTTGTCATCCAGCCGGGCGGCGCGGAACGTGATATCGTAGGTTTGCCAGACCTCGGGGGGCAGGGACGCATTGACCTTGGCGCGTGCGAGATTGTAGAGGCCGCCGCAGTCGCCGGAGGTGTGGACCAGGCCGAAGGAATCGAGTATCTGGACTTCATAGGAATCGAGCAGATATGCGCCGCTGTTGGCCCGGCCTTGACCTCGACCTTTCGGCTCGAGGGGTAGTTTGAACTCGATGTGATAATGCTTGATATCGCTGAAGCTCTGTTTGGTCCTGTTTGCTCCTTTGCCGCGAGCTATCTGCATGACTCCGTCGTCCAGGGCTTCCCAGTTTCCATTTGTCCAGGCGCTGAGGTCTGCTTTTTCGCCCGGCTTGTAGGGCAGGAGAATAATCGCGTCTTGCGGAGGTTTCATTTCCGCATTCGGCGATTTGCTCTCGATCCAGTCCAATTCGAAATGCTGGCCGTATTCGCTCCTTGCTGAGAGGTGCCCGTTGTTGATCTCGCCCTTCCAGCCGTATCCGCCCGCCCTGCTGTTAATCTCGAACTGCTCGCCGTTGAGGTTTCCGTATATCTCAACTGCAGCACCTTCGATTGCGGGGTCCCCGGACTCTGCTTTGATAGCGATTCGATATCGGTTGTCTCCCTCATCGACGACACACGCCGTGGCGTTCATTTTGACCGTGCTGTCCGGATAGAATGTCCCTTTGTATTGGCCCATGATGGTTTTTGCGTGCGTGCTGCCTGCGATACAGAAGATGGCGATTGGAAAAACTAACAGCTTGAAGTTGTGGATGCGAGTCATGAGATGGTTCTCCTTTCTTATTTTATTTTTTACTTACTATCGACCTCGGCTCTGCATAGAAGAGCCTTGTACCGGCCCTCTTGCTGCATAGCGCTTCTACAAGCACTATTTCCGGGCCGACAGGGGATATTCTATCTTCTCTTAGGGCGGCGAACAACCCCCTTCGTCCACGAAAAAAATAACACTTTCGGCAATATCAGTCCGGTTCAAAATTACACGGTTGATGTTGCCCCTGGCGGGGCAATCTGCTATCTTGTCTGAATATCAATGCCGGGGCAAAGGGCCGGTGACGGCGCCGGCCGGCGTAAATGTCATTCGGAAAGGAACAAATCCATGTACAACAAACGAATGAACTTGATTATTGTGTTTTTGCCCGTGCTTGTCGCAAGCGCTGTGTTTGCGGACTTGCTGGGAGACTTGGCCGAGCCCCACAAGGGGCGAAGTATGCGGGAGACATCGACGCATAAGATCGGACCTGACGGCAAATTCGACCCGAACGGGCAGCCCGATCCGAACAGCAACTGGGACAATAAGAACGTCGAGCCGGGACAGACCAGGGTGCTGATGGATGTGAAAGGCCCAGGCGTTATCACGCATATCTGGATGACGTTCCTGGGGCCGGCGCCTCATTCCTGGGCGAAAGACGGCTCGGCAAATCACCAGGAGATGCTGCTTCGGATTTACTGGGACGGCAGCGATCGCCCGGGAGTCGAAGCCCCGGTCGGCGATTTCTTCGCAAACAGTTTCGGCAAGCGCAGCGAGGTGACCAGCCTGCCTGTGATTGTGGAGGACGCCGATTCTTACAACTGCTTCTGGCACATGCCGTTTCGCAAGTCGGCAAGGATGGAGATTATCAACCAGAGCGCCAAGCCCGTCAGCCTGCTCTACTACAACATCGACTGGGTGAAGAAAAAAGTCGCCAAAGATACGCCCTACTTCTATGCTCAATACCGCCAGGAGTATCCCGCCCGCAAAGGCAGGGATTATCTGGTGCTCGAGACCGAAGGGAAAGGACATTACGTCGGCACGGTGTTGAGCGTGCGGACTCGCAGCCCTTCGTGGTTCGGGGAAGGCGATGAGAAGATTTATATCGACGGCGAAGAGAAGGCTTCTATCTGGGGGACGGGGACGGAGGATTATTTTCTCAGCGCCTGGGGCCTTAAGATAACGAGCACGCCATACTTCGGCGTACCTTATTTCGACCAATGGGGTATTGTTGGCGGACACACGAGTGCGTATCGCTGGCATATAAGCGACCCAATCGTTTTCAACAAGGGCATCAAGGTAACTCTCGAACACTACGGCTGGATATCGGCGGACGAGAATCCGACAGGCAAGGTGCATAGCTGGAACGAGCGCGAAGACGATTATTCGAGCGTGGCGTTCTGGTATCAAACGGGCAAGCCGACGTTCAAGTGCCGCGCCCCCGGCGGTTCCGAACGCACGCTGCCGAATCTTGACAAGATAATCGCCGCACGCAACTTCGAGGATCAACGTTACCACGGCGAAGGAAACGCGCAGGTTCAGAATCTCGACGTTTATCCCGAGGGTCATTTGCTGTACATGCCGCAGGAGGCGGCGAACGCCTGGATCGAGATTCCATTCGAGGTGGAGAAAAAGGAGCCGCGACGGCTGGTTCTGGCTATGACCCATTCATACGATTTCGGGAAATACCAGGCATACCTCAACGGCGTGAAGTTGGGCGGAGTGATGGATCTTTACGGCGAGGATATTGCCGGCCGGGAGTATCATCTGTTGGATTTCTGGCCCGACCCCGGCAAGTACACGCTGAGGCTTGAGTGCGTGGGCAAGAACGAACGATCGAAGGGTTTCTATGCGGGGATCGAGTCGGTTCGGCTGCGAGAGCGAAGGCCCAGGGTTGCAGAATACGGATACGATAAGGATAAGGACTGGCGCAAGAAACCGATTCTGTATGATTAGCGGATAAGTATTGCGAATCTTCGGTGAAAAATCGAAGAATTGGTTTCTCTCAGGTGGCATGACATTAATCGGATAGTATAGCTATGAACCGGAACAGAATGGCTGTTTTTTTTCTTACAGGTCTTGTGTCGGCCTTGTCGGTTTCGGGCTGCCACCGGGGAATCAGGACAGCCGAGGAGATCGAATTGAGCAAAAAGGTGAACACATTGGCTCAGGAATATATGATAATCGATACGCACCAGGACGTTCCCTGGCGTATCGGAAAAAAGTACGAGGATATTTCGAAGAGGACCAAGACGGGAGATTTCGACTATCCAAGAGCAAGGCGGGGAGGTCTGGATGCGGCGTTTATGGCGGCGTATGTCTCGCCGGAATACGAGGAGAAGGGCGGCGCCAAGGCCTACGCCGATGGAGTTATCGACATGGTGCAGGGCTGGGCGAGGAAATGGCCCGGCAAGTTCGTTCTCGCAGGTTCGCCCGAGGATCTTAGAGAGCAGTTCGGCCAAGGCAGAGTGTCTATCGTTCCGGCTATCGAGAACGGCGCGCCTATCGAAGGTAATATCGACAACCTAGCGCACTTCAACAGCCGAGGAGTCCGCTACATTACGCTCGTACACTCGAAGAACAACCACATCTGCGATTCATCGTATGATCCGGAGCGGAAATGGCACGGCTTGAGTCCGTTCGGCGAAAAGGTTGTGCCGGAGATGAATCGGCTGGGAATGATCATAGACGTGTCACACGCCTCCGACGAGGCGTTCTACCATATCGTCGAGCTTTCCAAAGCACCCGTGGTAGCCACGCATTCATCCTGTCGCCATTTCACGCCGGACTGGGAACGGAACATGGACGATGCAATGATAAAACTGCTGGCGGATAAGGGGGGCGTTATCCAAATCAATTTTGGCTCCATGTTCGTCAATACCGATGTCAACAGGCGGTTTGTCGGTCGCAAGACTCACATACTCGAGCACATCAAGGCCAACAATCTGCAGGAAGCAGAACAAGAGGCTTACGTCAAGAAATACTGCAAGGCCCACCCGATCGGTGAAGCCGACGTTTCCGATGTTGCCGCCCATATCGATCATGTCGTCAAGCTTGTCGGGATAGATTACGTCGGCCTGGGCTCGGATTTCGACGGCGTCGGTGAAGACCTGCCCACGGGACTGAAGGATGTCTCCGGCTATCCGAACCTGATTGGCGAACTGCTCAAGCGGGGCTATACGGGCGAGGACATAGAAAAGATATGTTCAGGCAACTTCCTTCGGGTATGGTCGGAGGTGCGGAGAATCGGCGAAGAGCTGCGTTCGGAAAAAAGCCTGCCTGGCGCAAAGCATATAGTACGCCAGAGACAATGCTTCCGATAAAACAGGCTCCAAGATACATATACGAGCCGACATCACAAAAGAATCCCCCCATAGTTTCGCATATTCAAACGAAGTGCTGTTCGATTATTGCCGATTCTTGAATATGAAGCCCGTTCTCCAGGGTTTTCAGGTAATAACGGCAGAGATGTTGTTTTGAGGACTGATTGGATGACCGATCTAATCGATAAGTCGCAATGGGGTATGAATGCGCCGGAACACCTTGCAATTATTGCCCGGCAAGCGACTGAAGGGATTATTGTTCTTGATGACAGGGGGGCAGTGGTTTTCGCCAATACATCGTGGGCGCAAATGCACGGCTACGAAACCGGCGAGGAACTTCTGGGCAGAGATATAAGCGCATTCCACAGCCCGGAGCAAATGCGAGTCGATGTTCTCGATTTCATGGAGGAGGCAAAAAGCCGAGGGCATCTGGCCGGTCCTCTGGATCACGTTGACCGCCACGGTAATGTTCTGGCGACACAGACAAGAATGATTGCGGTTCGAAACGGGACGAGTGACGCCGCCGACCTTGTGGTCTTTGCCGTCGATTTGACAGACAGCCAGCGTCAGGCCGTGGAATCCGAGAGGAAGATAAAACAACTGACCGATGAGCTGCATCCGTATCGCACGCTGCTGGCCAATGCCGAGGGCCAGGCCGGGGAATTGAAAGCGGCCAACGACAGTTTGCAGTCGGAACTGACCAAGCACCGGCAGGCCGCCGAGCAGATCCAAAACCGGATTGACGAATTGGAGAATTACAACAGGGAGCTTGAAAGCCGGGTCTGTGAAGCGGAACAAATCGAGAACGAACTCCGGGAATATCGCGAGCAGTTGACGACTTCGGCGCAGCAGTTGGCCGAATTCAGAGAATCCAATGAGAAGCTCCAAGATGAGCTTGTCGCGCACGAACAGACCGAGTCTGCTCTTCGAGACCGGAACGCCGAGCTTGCGAATCAAGCCGCCGAACTGGATGAGTTGAAAACACAATTACTGGAGCAGGACAGTCGGAGAGAGCAGCTTGATAAGCAGGTACAGCAATATCGCGACGCTGTTGTCTGTGCCGAGCAGCAACTGGCCGATGAATTGCAGCGACACAGCGAGCAATCCGAGCTTGCGGAGGGGCAAGTCAAGGAATTAAGGGCAGCGAATCAGCATTTACAGGCCGAACTTCTCAAAAGCCAAGAGACCGACGAGCAACTGCGGGCGGAGCTGGCCGAACGCACACAGGCTCAAGAACAGTCCCGGCGACAAGCCGACGAGCTTGAAGGTGTCAAAACTCAGGTTCGAAACCTGACCGCCGAATTGGACGACGCCAGAGAGCAATTGCGGCAGCAAGAGGAAGAATTGGACGAAGCAGGAAGGCGATTCGATGCGCAGTCTTCAGAGAAGCGGCAAATCGAAAGTGAGTTACAGGATTACCTCTCGGAATTAGAATCCGCCAGGGAAGAAACTGCAGAACTAAAGGCCGACAATGAAAGACTTCAGGAGCAATTTGAAGAGCGCCTTCAGGAAGAGTATGCCAGGAGCGAGCAGATTGAGCTGGATTTCAGGCAGCAGGCCGAGGAACTGACCGATGTGAAGGCGCGGGTCGATGATCTGATTCGTGAACTGAACGACGCCAGAGAGCAATATCGACAGCAAGCCGAAGAACTGGGCCGAGCGGAGGATCGAGTTGAGGATGAGATTTCACAGCGTCATGAACTTGCAGAGCAGTTGCAGCATATCGAGGCCCAGGCCGAGCAGTGGCAGGCCGCCAACAAGCAGCTTGTCCAAGAATTAGCGGGCCACGAACAAGCTGAGAAGGCCCTGCGTGAACAAGCTGCCGAACGGACGCAATCGGAGGGGAGTCTCAGAGAGGAATTGAATCGCTACATCGAGGAGTCACAGCAGGCGGAGGGACATATCGCAGAGTTGAACTCGGCTAACGAACAATTGCAGCGGGAACTCGCGCAATACAAACAAACCATCGAAGAACTCCGGGAGCGGGTCACTGAGTTAGTCGCGACAGAGGAACAATTCGGCGACCAGAGTGCCGAGTTGGCCGGCGCCAGAGAGCAAATACAGCGGCAGGTCGATGATTTGTCCGCTGCCGAAAAGCGGTTCTGCGAGCAAAGCAGCCGGCAGGAAAGCCTTGAGAACGAGTTGCGGGAATACAGTGAAAAGCTGGAGCATTCCGAGCGGCGAGTCGAGGAGTTGAACGCTGCAAACTCGCAGCTCGAGGCGAACCTTGCGAAACACGAAAAGACTGAGAATGAACTCAGGCGGGCTGCGGAGGAGTTGGAGGAGACGAAAGAGCAGTTGGAGGCCCAGGCTGCAGATCAGCAACAGTTGAACGACCTGTTACAGGAATACAGTGACCGGCTGGAGCGGTCTGAACAGGAAAGAGACGAATCAAGAGCAGCCGAGGAACAATTGCGGCAGGAACTGGCGGAGCGTGACCAGCGGAATGAGGAGCTTCGAGGTCAAGCCTCGCATTTGACAGAGGCTAACGGACTTCTGGACGGCAAGCTGTCACAGCAGGCCGAGCGGTCTGCCCAACAAGTCACCGAGTTAGAGACGGCCAATGAACGTCTCCGGCAGGATATGGCTCAGCACGAGCAGACTATTGAGCAGCTTCGAGTGGAAGCGGATGAACTGCGTAATGTGAAGGAAAAACTCGAGGACCGGACCGCCGAACTGGATGAGATAGTCGAGCAATTTAATGATCAGGTCGCCAGGCAAACTCAGATTGAGGACAAGCTGAAGGAGTATCGTGATAAACTCCTGTGCGCAGAGGAGCAGGCCGAGCAGTTGCGGACCACAAACGAGCAGCTTGAAGAGAGACTGGCCGCATCCGAACAAGAAGAGAAGGGCTTCCAGCAGAAGGTCGAGGAACTGAGCGAGGCAAAAACGCAGCTTGAAAGCTATGCCGTCGAAGTGAATGAGATGAAAGAGCAGATAGAGAATCTCTCCGCTGAGCGATGTCAGATGGAGGAGCAGTCGAAGCAATATCACGACCAACTCCGGATCGCCGAGCAGCGCGGCGAAGAGGCCGAGTCTGTAAACACACAACTGCAGCAGAAGATCGAGGAACTCGAACAAACTGAGAAGGAACTTCGCCTGCAAAACGATCAGTTAAGCGACGCAAGGGCGGAACTCGAAGAACGAACCGACGAGTCGGATGCTGTCAGGGCAGAGCTTCGCAAACAGCGAGAAGAAAAAGAACGGTTGGAGAACACTTTGCGGGAGCATGCCGAGCAGTTGCGGGACGTCGAAGCCCGGGCCGGGAAGTTGAACGCCGGCAATGAACAACTGCAGCAGGAACTGACCAAACATCAGCATGCCGAAGAACAACTCCAGGCGAAGCTTGACAAATTGAGTCAAACGGAGACTGCGTTTGAAGATCAGACCCTCGAATTGAACGACCTCAAGAAGCAGGTTCAGGAATTGACGGCGGCCAACGAGCAGCTTCAACAGGCCCTCGCGGAAAACCGGCAGGTTGAGGAACAATTTCGGCAACAGAGCGGTTTATTGCGCCAAGCGGAGTCGGAACTCGCAGAGCAAACCGGCGAATTGAATAAGCTGAAGAAGCAACTCCAGAGTCGGTCGGCTCAGAGCAAGAATTTGAAGGAGAGGTCGCAGCAATATGAAAATCAACTGCAGGACGCCGCAAGCGAAACCGCGCAGCTAAAAGCCGCCAATGAGCAATTGCAACGACAGATCGACGAGTTGAACGAGGCAAGACAACAAGTCACGAATCAAACTGCCGAGCAGCAGCGAATCGAAGGGCAATTGAAGCAGAGTTGCGAAGAATTGGAGCGTGCCGAGCAGGAAATCGGAGAATTTCAAGCCGCCAATGAGAAGTTGCGGCAGGATGTCTTAGAGCATCAAGAAGTCGAAAGGAATCTCAGTAAACAGATAGACGAATTGAATCAGGCAAGAGATAAACTGGCCGGTCAGGCCGCTGAGCAGGAACAGGTCGAAGAGCAGTTGCAGCAGTATCGTGAGCGGCTGGAAAAGAACGAGAAACATATCGAGGAACTGGAAGCCGCAAATGAACAATTGCAGAAGGAGCTTACAGAAAACCGACAGACCGTAGAATCAGCCAGACGGCAAGTTGATGAACCAAGTACGGGCAAGGGGCAGACACAGGTACGCACCAGCGGGCAAAGTGAATCGCAAGAGTTTGCCAGGCGGATCGCGGAGGCTGAAACGGCGAAGAAGAAGGTGGAAGAGGAAATAGACAAGCTCAAGAAAGAGTTGAATTTGAAGAACAGAGAGAAACCTCTCGACGGCGAAGAAGCAACGCGGCTGGCGAGGCTGTTCAAGGAACATACGAACAAGGTCAATGCGTTGAATTCGTTGGTGAAAGGCCGGGACCAACATTCACATAGCAGGGGCGAGGGTAAAAGCCTTGAGAAGAAATTCCAGGATGCTCGCGAACATTTCAACGAACTGATGGACGAGCATGTCTCGCAGTCCCAGCAAGGAATAGCAGAAGCAGCCGATCAAAGGCCCGGCAATGCAGTCGAGCAGTTGGAGGATATCGAGCGGCAGATCGCAGAGGTGGAAACCAACAAGAAGCAAGTCACCGAAAGAATAGCCGAACTCAAAAAGGAGTGGAAAGTCAAGGACAGAGATACACCGCTCAGCGCCGAGGAAGCTTCTCAGCTAACAAGGCTGTTCTCGCAGCATTCAAGCATCGCTCGAAAACTGGACTCGCTGACAAAGGAGCGTGACAGGCTCAAACAACACGCGACTGAGACAGCAGTGGTCTGAGACTCCCCGTACGCCCGCGCACCGGCGAGTCGCTCGAACGATTCGCGGGAATTTTCGGCAGGTTCAGAACGCTTTGTGTTTCTATGACTGAGAGTCGGAGCTTGATATCACCACGTCCTCGGCGCCCTTCCTTACCCATATATCGAACGTTCCGTAATTTCCCTGGGGGAATGAACGGATGCGTGAATAATTGTCGCGGACCCATTCGATAACCTCTGCGATTGCCTGCTGTTTTTGGTGGCCGGCATATTCGACCATTGCGAGTACTTGCGGGGATCGCTTGAGGATTGGGTCGTTTCTTGGTCCGCCGGGCCTGCCCTTCGAAACAAATGCTGCCTGCTCGCGATCTGTAAGGCCGTTGAGATCCCAGAATATAAGTTTCGGCGCGGCATAGCTGATGCCGCCGAGTCTTATCGTTGCTACTGCGGCGCCTTCCCGCACATTATCGGCGAGCCATCGGCCTACGGCTATTTGATCCTGCCCCCTCATCAACATGTTCAATTCCTTGTTGTCGCTATAGGCAATCACTGCATCGGCCCAGGTCAATATCGACGAGAGCACGAGCACCATTGCGACTATGCACTTTGCCACGCCGGGGAACCTGAGCAGGGAGTAGCCTTTGAGGTTTTCCAGGGCTGAGTGAAGCCAGAGAGTCACCACAATGCAAACGAGCGGCCAGACCGGTACAATGAACCTGCCAAAGGGCATCCAGTCGCCGCGAGCGTATGTTGTGAAAATCATGGCGGCAATTACAGGTCCGGCACATGCCCTGAACGCCGTTTTACTTTGGCCGGAATGACCGATTCTCAGCAGAACCAGCGCGGAAAGAGCGACCAGCCCGCCCACCGAACCGATCCAGGGCCACAGGTATCTTACGGCGAGCGTGTCACCGCCGAAGACCCCCGGCGGTTTGGCGGCGAAGGTATTCGGCAGAAGCGCCCCGAAGTAGAACCATCTTAACAACTCGTAGATTAACCAGGGCAGCAATACCAGAATCAGTCGGCCTGATTCCCGGCGCAGCAAGGATTCGCCGCGTTCCGGGCGGCTCAACGTGAATGCAAACCATAAGAGGCCATAAAGCAGTCCTTCCGGCCTGGTTATCCCGGCAAGCCCAAATGCCAGGGCAGCGAGGCAGCTGTATGAAACCGATTTTTTCATGGACAGCGCCACGCCTGCAGTGACCAGGCACATCAGCAGCGGCCCTTCCAGCCCGGCTGTGGCATATACGTGGAACCCGGGATTGGACAGAAGTATTGCACAGAAAAATGCGAAGTTGCCCGCGCCGGCGGACGCGCCGGTCTTGTCTCGACAGAAAATCCGCCATGCGCAAATAACGGTAAACAAGGAGAACAGAATCCCCAGGACCCGCGCAATATCAGGCGCCCCGAAGGAACTGAGCCTTACTCCCAAAGCAATCAGCAGCGTCCAGAGCGGATTGGAAAATCCCTCTACCCTCTCGCCGGGATTGAATGAGAGCCCGTGGCCGGAAGCGAGACGACTTGCATATCGAAAGCTGATATAGGCATCATCCGTAATATGCGAAAAGACAAACAGTTGGGGCAGCATCGCCAGCAAAAGCACCACAACCAGGACTGCGTACGATATGGCTCCTGAACTGTTCTTCAATGAGCCCATATTCACCTCACAGAACTTCAATGCCCATTGGCGGCGATGACTCTACGGCAGCATTATCAAGACCGCCGGCCCACAACGTCACCCGCCCCGCTTCGAGACTTTTTCCGTATCACACCCTCGCAATGTTCATACAGCCTTGCCTGGAATGCTATACGATTCCGGTCGAAAATGCAATAGTCCCACAGCATGCGATAAACCGTCCCATCTTAATGTCCCGGTTCGCCGATTGCGGATTCGGCCCGCGAATCATCGACTTGAACTATGAAGTCAAACCACTGTCCGCAGCGTTCTTCATCAATCGTAATGTCGAACGCAGCGATGCGGACGCCGGCTTCGGCATTCTGTTCCGCGGAGAGGCGCACAGGAAAAGATTGGCGAGAGTCGCCGCGTACCACACCGTCCAATACGGCCGGCTCGGCAACGATACCCCCAGGGGTGCATATTTTGATGCGATGATGCTGATCCCGCCGGCGAAAGTTGCGCACGACGACTTGGACCTGAGCCGAATTGCCCGGCTGTAATGTCACTCTATAGGGCTCGGCCTTGACCCAGTAAGGGTCGAATCGATAGCGATAATCCGGGCCGGGCATCAATCCCCGATAGATCCGAATAATTTCCTGAGACCATTTATAATAGCGGTCGATGAATTCCTTTGGCTCGGGCATTACGAATGAATGGCCGCCCATCAGCAAATCCGGGCGGAGCCTTTTCAGATACTCCGCTGCGTAGAGATAACCTTCCTCAAAGACGGCACTGTTGCGGGCGACGACTGCTTCGTGACCATCCTGCGCAGGGTCAGCGGGGTTGCCGAAGATATTGTCGCCGGTAAAGGCGATGCGCTTGCCGTCCAATTCCAGCCAGAGGCAGCAGCCGAACTCCGTCTGGCCCGGCATCCAGTCAAACTGCAGGCGATATCCTTCCCAATGGACTATCTCGCCGTCCCGCAGGCGCCGGTCGATGGAAAGCGAATCGATTCCGGAGTTATAGGATTGGATCATTGCTGCATAGTCATAACGCTCGGGATGCTCGCACTTATCGGCGATGCGGTCCAGTGTCCAAATCTCGGCCCCATACCTGGTTCGCATGTGTTCGCCGAGCAGAAAATGGTCGCCGTGCATATGCGAAATAACCATAGCGTCGATTTGCTTGAGTCCGAGGTGCTGTCGCATCCGGATAATCGCGCGGTCGAGGAACTCGGGACTCATAAGGCCGCAGTCGGAGACCAGGGCCCGGCCGCTGTCGGCAATAATGATTGAAAAATTACCGCCTTCGTTAGGGCGGTTGAATTTGAACAGGTGCGGCGTCACTCGGTGCACATCAACAGCCGCTGTCGGACGTGAAAGAGGGTCTTTTTCTTTGTCCGTGACATTGTGCACCGGATAGCCGCGCACGTAAGCAGCCTGCAGTTCTTTGAGTTTGCCGGCGTAGTCCGCTAATTGGTTTTTCGGTTCGGAGATAATCGGGCCGTGAGACGGCAGCAGGCAAAAGGGCGCTTCGGATGCGATGCGATCCACCGAGTCGATCAGCGTCTCCAGTCCCTTGCCGAAACCGTAGTCCCACTCGGTGTCGAACCATGTGTGCATACGGGCTCCGTCGAGCATCACATCGCCGGAGAATGCCAGCGGCTGATTGTCCGTATCGAGGTAGTAAGTCATGCCGCCGGGGCTGTTGCCGGGCGTCCGGCGGCAGCGCAGCCGATAGCCTTGCCAGGTAAAGGTATCTTCGGCCTGAAATGCGCGATCGATGAGTATCGGTTCGACCGGCGGACGGACATAGCTGGCCCCATAAACCGTGAACGGATCATCAAGGGAGGGCTTGACCTTGCGGAATAAGTCGGGCTGTTCGAAAAAAGACCGCTCCGACGCGGGGGCGGCTGTCCTGGCATTCCAACCCTTCAGCAGAGCGAATCCCTGGCACTGTTCGCGGTGGTGATGAGTGAACAGCACCCAGTCGATACCGGTCACGCCGATTTGGTTTAGTTGTGCCAGTACGCTTCCGTCGCCCAGATCGATCATGATCGCCGAGTCGCCTTCTTTGAGCACGTACACATTGCACGTGTCCGTCCATTCAAAAAGATTAGGACATTGTCTCGGGACCGGCTGCCGCCATTTCGAATCTTCGCCGCCCGCCGTGATACCGTTGAGGGCCAATACTGCCAGGCAGGCCAGTTGCAGTACACATCTCTTCCGGTTTGACGCTCGTTCCATCATTATCATTGAATCCTGCAGATTCCCGTGTTGTCCAAGTGAGAGCCTGTCCGGGCGGCCACTCAAACACATAAAGCCTCTTGTCGCCGGCCGTGTCGATTATCGCCGACCCCGGCAAATAACGCAAAGAAAATGGACAAGGGTGGGCTTCTACACCGAGTTTAGCGTGGACCGGAGTTTGGAAAAGCGGGGTAGGCCGCAGTGCTCCGCTGAAATCGAGCACTTTTAAGCGGCGACAAAGGTATCATACGCAGCCGGAAACTCGCTCGGCGTCCGGATGGCCTGTTGCCAGTGCTGCCGGTCGTGTCCGTCCCGCAGAGTGCGGGAGGCCGAAGAAAGTAATGGAGAAGTATAGACTGGAGAGCACAATATTTGTTTAATGGACTAAGCTGTATGCCAGGTGATATTCATTATTAACCTATCAAAAAACACAGGAGCTAAACAATGCAGGTTACAAGTCTAACATCGAGACGGAGTTTTATCAGGTCATTAACGGCAACGACACTGGGAGGTACGGCCCTTGCGCTTTCCGGCTGTGGCGGTTCTTCTCGCGGTTCCAGGCCCAAGAAAGGCCCGGTTATTCAAAAAGGCGGCACCATTCTGTTCCAGGGGGATTCCATAACCGATGCAGGCAGAGATAGAAGAAGCGAAGGAAACGCCAACAGCACAAATGCACTGGGGAAAGGTTATGTTTATTCAATTGCGACTCAGCTTCTGGCCGAGAAGGCCGGCGACGAATTGAAAATCTATAACAGGGGAATCAGTGGAAACAAGGTGTTCCAGTTGGCTGACAGGTGGGATAAGGACTGCCTGGATATCAAGCCCGATGTTCTCAGCATTTTGATTGGCGTTAATGATATATGGCATTCTCTGAACGGCAATTATAACGGCACCGTGGCAAAATACGAGGAGGACTACAGGGCGCTTCTGAAGAGGACGGTGAAGGCGCTGCCGAATGTCAAACTGGTTATCTGCGAACCTTTTGTGCTCCGTTGCGGGGCTGTGAATGATAAGTGGTTCCCCGAGTTTGATCAATACCGGGCCGTCGCCAAGAAGATGTCAGCGGAGTTCAACAGTCTATTTGTTCCATTCCAGGGGATGTTCGATGATGCCGTGAAGAAGGCTCCTCCGGCTCACTGGGCCGGGGACGGGGTCCATCCCAGTATGGCCGGGGCGTATTTGATGGGGCAGGAGTGGTTGAAGGTTGCGGGGATTTGAGGAGGTCGAATGAGTCGGAAAGAAATGCCGGTCAGCATGATTGCTCCAGTCCGTCCTGTCACAGGCATTTAAGAATTTTTCATACCCTAACATGCGTATCTGAAGGGACTTACTTCTATGAAGCCCGGGCCGGTATCGGTCTGTTCCCTGTGCAAATGAGTCTTTGACTATCTGCATCTTTATGTTAGAATGACTGAAGCGGTTGTGGGGTAAATATGTAAATCAGAAAAGGATTATGGAAACACCTGACGCTGATAATGTAGTTAGTTCGACGGACGGCGACAAGGACAAGCTTGACGACAATGCTGTGCTGTCGAGTACGCCTTTTGAGTTCGAGGCTTCTCGCCCGTCTGTTTTCTGGGCCTCGGGGGATAACCCTTACGAGAATACACGGCAAGTGCTTTCACACATCGACCTGTCGCCCTCGAAGAGCAAGCGTGTATTGCTCAAGCCGAATGTTGGCCGTAACGCCCAGCTCGGAACAGGTGTTACGACACATCCGGAGGTTGTAGCCGCTGCAATTGACGTTTTCAGGGAAGCCGGGGCCGATGTTGCCGTCGGCGAGAGCCCCATAACCGGAGTAGCGGCGTTGGAGGCTTTCGAGACCGGAGGCATCACCGCCGTCGCCAAGGAACGGAAATGTCCATTGATCGATATGGATGTGCGTCGGTATGTTACCGTCGATATTCCCGACGGCGTTGCGATTAAATCGCTCAAGGTATGCAGAGAGGTTGCGGAATATGACATTGTTGTCTCAATTCCTGTGATGAAGACACATATGCATACCGGCGTGACATTATCGGTTAAGAACATGAAAGGCTGTTTATGGCGGCGTTCCAAGGTTGACCTGCATATGCTGCCGGAACTTTCCGGCTGCGACGAGAAGCCGCTGGATATAGCCATTGCGGATATGTCTTCGGTTTTGCGTCCTCATTTGTCGATTATCGATGGCACTGTCGGTATGGAGGGATTGGGGCCAAGTGCGGGCAAGCCGAAGGCGTTGGGTGTTGTGCTTGCCGGCGTCGATGCCTTTGCGACGGATTCACTTGCTTGCAGTATGATGGGGATATCCGGCCGTGATATTCCACATTTGCGTGTCGGTTCCGAAAGAGGATATGGTGTTATTGCTCTCGATTCCATTGAGGCATATCCGAGGAACTGGAAAGACGTCCAGGACCCATTCGCTCCGCCTCCGGATGAGCTCTCGATAGAGTTTTCAGGGTACACTGTTTTGGACATTCAATCCTGCAGTGCGTGCCAGTCCACATTGTTGATGTTTCTGAAGAAATACGGCAAGCAGTTGCGAGACGGCGTGCCTGATGACAAGGAGATTGTCATCGCTATCGGCAAGGGTCATGAGAAACTGCCGGACGGCACCCTGTGCGTGGGCAACTGCACGGCCAGGCACAAGGGTTGTGGATATTTCGTTTCCGGATGTCCGCCGGTGGCCAGCGAGATACTCTCGGCGTTCAACATATAGGCTGCTTTCGGGCCGTACATGTGAGGGGGCGCCTCTGCGGGGGAGGTTTTTTTATGCTGGACATTCGTTCGCGGAATGTGTATTGTTCTGCAGAATCGAATTTTTGGCAGTTGTAGGGGGCATGGTGACAGAATGCAGAAACATCGGGGCAGTCGAGGCCCGCACGTTACGATTTTAGGCGGAGGCTTGGGGGGACTCGGAGTCGGATACTACGCCTCCAAGATGGGCCTGCCTATTACGCTTTACGAAGCAAGCGGTCGGGTGGGAGGCAACTGTATTACTCACAAGGACGGCAACTTTCTGTTTGACTCAGGCGCACATCGTTTTCATGACCGGGACAGTGAGATTACAAAGGAGATTCAGAGGCTACTGGGGTCGGATTTGAAGGAAGTGGATATTCCCAGCAAGATATATGACCACGGAGAACTCGTGAATTTTCCGCTTGCTCCGTTCGATATTGCCCGAAACCTAGGTTTTTTCACTCTGTCCAAGGCCGGTTTTGAAATACTGCGCGGGAAATTGCGCGGACCGAAGGAGGCCAAGAGCTTCGAGAGTTACGCAGTGAACACTTACGGCAGGACCATAGCAGAGCGATTTCTTCTGAACTACTCGGAGAAACTCTGGGGCCAGCCGTGTGCGAAGCTTTCTCCTGTCATCGCAGGCAAGCGGCTGCAAGGCCTGAATCTGAGGTCGCTTCTGAGAAATTCCGTATCTCCCGGCAGGGCAGGGGCCGGACATTTGGAAGGCATGTTCTACTACCCAAAATTCGGAATCAATTCGATATCGGAGAAACTTGCGGGGGTGTGCGGCTGGAGCAATATTTGCACCGATTCAACGGTCACGGGTATCGCACATAACAAGGCAATGATCGAGGCAATAGAGATCAACGGAGAAAAGTGGGTGCGGGCGGAGGAAGTTGTCAGCACTTTGCCGCTCGGCAATTTTCTCAGAGCAATGAAGCCTGCTGCGCCTAAAAGACTTCTGCGACTAAGCGAGGAGCTGCGTTATCGCAGTCTGGTATTGGTTTCGCTCTTTTTGGACACGGAATCAGTTACGCAGGCCGCTACGGTATATTTTCCGGATCGTAGTTTTCCCTTTACACGATTATATGAACCTAAGAACAGATGCATTCACATGTCTCCGGCGTCTCAGACATCACTCGTAGCGGAGATTCCCTGCCAAAAAAGCGATGAGATATGGAATCTCGGAGATGCGGAGCTCATCGATATGGTCGGTTCGCGACTTATTGACATCGGCTGGATATCAGAAGCGGAAATTATGAGCGCCTCTGTCAAGCGACTGGACTACGCTTATCCTGTGCTCACGGTGGGCGTTGAAGGTGCGGTCAAAGAGATACTGGAATACCTTAGCCGTTTTTCGAATCTGCGGACGTCGGGGAGAAACGGCAGGTTTGTCTATTCCTGGATTCACGACATGCTGCGATTCGGCAAGGAGATCGTTCAAGAATACACGAGTTTTAAGCCGGATGTCGCGAACGGCACAAACATCATATCCACCGGATACAGGCCCGCCGGGTCACGAGATTATGAACGAGAGCAGAAAGTACCTCTATAGCCTGCTTCTCATAGCGGCCTTGCTCACCTTATTACTGCTGCTCAAGTCGATGAATGAGCGTTTCAACGTCGATGAGTTCGAGCATATTCACAGCGCCTGGTACGTGAAGAACGGGCAAACGCCCTACCGCGATTTTTTCCAGCATCATAATCCGCTGTTGTGGTATTTTATGGCGCCGTTTCTATGGGTCTTCGGAGATACGGTGCGGAGCATTGTAGTTTTCAGATTCCTGACACTCGTATTCACGCTGGGTATCGGCTATATGGCGTATTTGCTTTCGCGCGTTCTGACAAACTCCAAAGAAGCGGGGCTTATTGCAGTGATCATGCTGTTTTCCATGACGATGTTCGTTCGTTCCGCCGTAGAGATTCGGCCTGATGTTCCCATGGTCCTCTTTGGCATGGTCTCAATCTACTGCCTTGCCAGGTTTCTTCAGTCAAACGCGAACAGATTCATGGCGCTTTCTGGCTTTTTCGCATCGGTTTCATTTCTGTTCCTGCAGAAGGCTCTCTTTCTGCTGTTTGCTTATGCTGCCATATTCGCCTGGCAGTTGTTCAGAAGGAAGATGCCGGCCAGAGCCTTGCTGTGCTTTTGCATCTTCTTTCTGCTGCCCCAGCTTGTCTTCGCGGGTCATCTGGCGCTTAACGATTCGTTTCGAGATTATATTGTTACTAATTGGCTGTTCAATATTGCTCGCAATGCAGCGCACAGTCGCTCGCCTTTTGCGGCGGTGGATTTCACGAAGTATTTACCCGTATTCTGGTCGCTTTCGGCCCTTGGCGTGGCTTTGATTCTCCTGAAGAAAAAGACAAGCCCGGCATTGAAGACCGTTGCCTTTATTCCGGTAGTGTTGTTATTGTCGCTATACCTGATCAAGGGGCCTTTTAATCACTATTTCATGTTTCCTGTCGCTCTTCTGTGCGTTGTTGTCGGGTGCTTTCTTAAACTGGGCTTTGATAATCTCAAACTGCCTGCACCAGCCAGGATCCTGCTGATAGTCTTGATAATATATATGCCGACGAAATTCTTAACTCGAAAGATTTGTCTCGTGCGGAAACATTCACAATTTGAGATGGTGGATTTTGTCCTTGCCAATTCGAGCAAGTCGGACTTCGTATATGATGGGAACAAGTTATTCAACCTTTACAGGCGCGACCTCCACTATTTCTGGTTCCATGTCACACCGGGCAAGGGACTGGATACCTATAACGATCTGACCGACAACAAATACGGCGATTATGACATTTGCGAACTGATCAGGTCTCGAAGGCCGAAGTTCATTTCTGATTTCGCGCTGGATATTGCAGAATGCGGGCTGGATAAACTATACGACAAGACAGAATACGATGGCCTGTATATCAGAAAAACAGTAGAATGACCGCAATGTCGCTGATGTTGGAGGTTGTGCTCGGCAGTGGTTAAATTCAGACTCACAGATTTTTTTCATCCCTGGCTGATCTGCCGTTGGCGGCGTGTTCTGTGGAAAAGCCAGTACTATTCGAACGACAAGCTGCGGTCGCTGCAATGGAAGCTGCTGTCGGGACTGCTGGACCACTGTTTCGATAACGTGCCTTATTACCGCGCACTTTTTTCAAGGCTCGGCTTGCGGCGGTCGGACTTTGCGGGGCTGGAAGATTTGTCGGCTGTTCCCATCCTGCACAAGGATGTATTGCTTGAGAAGCATGAGGAATTCAAGGCCGACAACTTCGAGAGATTCAAGCCTCGTCTGGCCCATACGAGCGGGACCACGGGAACTCCGCTGCGCGTTTACTGGGACAGGGCTTCCAACGTACTCGAGCTTGTCTGCCAGTGGAGGCATTTCTCGTGGGCAGGGTATCGACTGGGGCAGTCGTTTCTGGATATTCGCAGCAGGGTTCTTGATGTTCCCGACGGCTACCTTTGGAACCGCATGTGCAGAGGTCTCGAGGTTTCTTCGATTGACATTGACGAATCCAACATCGAGCGATATGCCAGGCTCTTTCGCAAATACCGCATCAGGCTGTGGCGCGGGCATCCGGGCGCGATCGAACTGCTCTGCCGTTTTCTTCGTGACGCCGGAATCGAAGATGTCAAACCAAGATATGTAATCACCTGCGCCGAGCCTCTCTTAGGTTACCAGCGTAAATCCATCGAGTCATGGACGGGCGTGACGGTGTGCGAGGATTACGGATTGATGGAGCATAACGCCTTGATATGCCAGTGTCCTGCGGGAGGGTATCATATCGCCCCGGAATACGGGATTGTCGAAATCATCAGAGATGACGGCAACCCGGCCGATCCCGGCGAAGAGGGACGTATTATTGCTACGGGTCTTCACAACAAAGCGTTTGTGCTTCTTCGATACGATACGGGCGATTACGCCGTGCGATCCGATGAGAAATGCGCGTGCGGAAGAACCCTGCCTTTGGTCGAGAGGTTTACCGGGAGAATCGACGACCGCGTTCTGCGAGCCGACGGCAGGTGGGTGTCGGGCCTTTCTTTCGTCTTCTACCATACTACAGGTCTGCGGGCGGCTCAACTGGTGCAGCAGCGGCGAGGGAGCCTGGATGTTTATCTGGTGCCTGCGGATGATTTCAGCGAGCAGACGGAATCGCACGTCCGCAGAGAATTGATAAGAACACTCGGTGAATCGATGGAAATCAATATCCGGCGAGTTGACGAAATTCCCTTTCCGTCGCCGGGAAAATCCAAGCTGGTCATCAGCGAATTGAACTCTCGCGATGTGCCATAGCTTACAGCCGAAGCACCGGCGGAATGATAATGAAATGGAAAAAGGGCAAGCACATGCTTACTACATTGAAAGAGGTCCTGGCCGATGCCAGAAACGCCGGTTATGCCGTTCCTGCGTTTGACTGCGTCGAAGACGTGATGGTCAGGGCGATTCTTGAAACGTGCGAACAGATGCGCTCGCCGGTTGTTCTGATGTGCCTGATAGGGGCGGACCTCGACGGTAACGGGTGGGAGTATGTTCCGGGTTTGATAAAGGCTGCCGCTGATTTTCATTCTGTTCCGGTTGTGCTGCACCTCGATCATGCGACGGATTTGGAGTCCATCAAAAAGGCTGTAGATTGCGGTTTCACTTCCGTAATGATCGACGGCTCGGCCCTGCCTTTCGAGGAAAACGTGGAAATAAGCAAGGCTACGGCCCGGCTGGCGCATCCAAAAGGCGTCAGTGTCGAAGGTGAGCTGGGTTGCGTCGGCGGCGTCGATTTGCAGGCGACGAATCGGATTGAAAGCGTGCTTACCGAGCCCGGGGATGTCGAGAGATTTGTTGCGACGACGGGCGTCGATGCCCTTGCGGTTTCTATCGGCACCTCTCATGGCGTTTATGAATCGCTTCCGGAATTGAATATCGACAGGCTCAAGGAGTTGAACCGGGTCAGTAAAGTCCCTCTGGTTCTGCACGGAGGGTCCGGGACGCCGGACAACCAAATTCAGGAGGCGGTGCGCAACGGGATATGCAAACTGAATATCTATGCCGATTGCAGAATAGCGATGGCGAAAGGATTGAAGGCTTCGGCGGACTCGCAGACGCGGCCCGATCCGCCGGCACAACAGCTTTTCGGCCCGATTAAGAACGAACTGGCCAAGGTGGTCAGAGAGAAGATTGAACTGTTGGGTTCGGCGGAAAAGGCGTAAAGTTTCGAGGATTAGTTTTGACCAAGCCGACTTCGAAGACGGGATAATAGTGCAAATGCCTGCTTATTTATCCGCTTCGTTCCAGGCGCTGCGACGGCACTGTTTTACTCGATAACGATTTTGCCGTCTCGCTCGAAGATTCTCTTCGGGAATCCTTCGGCTTCGATATCGCCGTAGTTGTGTCCTGCGTTGCCGGGATAGACGCAAAACGATATTAGCGGCTCATCGCCGGACGTATTGACCGACCGATGCGCCCAGAAAGGCGGAACGTACACCATTGTGCCCCGTGCCATCTTTTCGGCGGCGCATTTACCGCCTGCGGTCTTCATCAGCATGTATCCGCCGCCTTTGAGACACAGGTAGATTTCCGCGGTATCGGCGACGGTGTGGTAGTGCCCTTTTGTCATAAAGAATTCGTCGCCGATTTTCCCAGGCTGGAGCTTACTGATGCAATACATGAGCTGTCCCGCCTGTTCGGGGATAACGGGTATCTCGAAGACTTCGTAATGGAGCGGGTCCGCATCGCCGCTGATTAAGCTCTCCAGGGCTCGACTGTCTGCGTAATAGCCCCGCATGTCCGAGGCGAGCCGGACGAGGTGATTCGTATGTTCGGGCATAGTGCCTTTTTCGAGATCTATGAGAACGGCAAACGGGTCTATCGGATTGGGGTATTCTCCGGGTGTCATTATTCTCTCCTTGCTATCTTACTTCGGCGGCGATTGCCGAGAGTTCGTCGAATGCCGGCCCCGCGGTCGGTATCTCGATATGGAATACCTCTGCGATTACCCTTGTCCAGCCGTGGATGAAGTATGTCCAGCCGTCCTCGACGTGCAGGTTTCGCTGCTGCTTCTGGGCATTGGCCTGGTCCAGGAAAACAAGGTCGCCGCGGTAGTTGAACTCCCATGCCATGCCGTTGGCGGGAAAGACGGCGGCGCCTGTTATGGGCGAGCCGGGGGCGTCTTTTCCCAAACCGGTTGCATTGACTACGACCGAACCCGGCTCGAGGCTGTTCACGACGCGGTCGTTGTCCTGGGGACGGGGGCAGTGGATGTATTCGACCTCCATGCCGGGGTTGATTTGCTCGTGTATTCGGCGCATCTGTTCGAGTCGCGGGGTGCTGCGATTGGTGACATATACCTTGGACGGCAGATCGGCGGGATCTTTGGTTTTCATCAGGTATGTCGTCAGCGCCAGCGACGAGCCGCCTGCGCCGAGCAGGCACATCCGGGCGTGCGACTGTTTCCAGTAGCCTGGCGGCACGAACGCTTCGAGCGATAGTCCGCTGGTGACGGGGTCCTTGGCGTGGCCGATCAATTTGCCGTTGTCTTTGGAGATGCAGCTTATCTCGCCGAGCAGTCGGGCGTCGGGGCCGAGCTCGTCGAAGAGGTCCCGACAGACCGCGAGCAGGTCGAGTTTGTGGGTAGTGACCAAGGCGCCCAGAGAAAGCTCGTCGTTTTTGAGAAAAGAGACTACCTGCCGATAAACCTCCGGCTCGTCATGCCACTTGCAGTCAATACCCTTAATGGGACAGTCACCGAGGCCGAGATGCTCCGCCCATTTCGGAAATACCCTCATAATCGACGACCTGCCCGTCGTTACGCCGATGAAATAGAATGTGGGTTTGTCTGCCTTCTCCAATTTCACGTGCATGATTCCTTTCATGATGACTACGGATTATAGATGGCTGCAAGAGGTGAAGGATACGCGTAAACATCCCTGCCCCAGACCTGCACTTCCGTCAGGCCGCACCAGCCGAGGGGCTCTGCCTCTCTCAGGTCGGTCAATCGTAGCGACGAGACGGTTCGTTTCTCAAACGTAAATGCCTGGGGCTCGGCGGTCTTTTCGATGGATATTGCCTCTTTTGTACCGTCGGAAAACTCGATCGTTGCGCTGTGCCAGTAGTCATCATGGGGGAAATCGGCCCTGATATAGACAGTCACCTTGTCAATTTCCACGAGTCTTCCGAAATCCACCTTCCACCAGAGGTCGCTGCGTTTGTCGGGCCCCCAGGAGGGGAAATTGTCGCCGTGGCCTTTGTTTTCGGTCTTGCCGTCGATAGCGTTACGTGCGGCGAATGCGGGCATGTTGTTGTATTCGCTGTTCGAGGAGGCGTGCGGCCAGGAGCGAGCATACCCCATGACGGCCCCGGGATTGACCGCGAGATTGCGGTATGGGTTTGCGAGCGGGTCATTCGAGGGCAGCAGATCGGGCGCCGGGCCGGTCGGGGCAATCAGCCGGCGGATGTTGTCGGCCTCGATTGCGGCCATGAGATCGCGTTTGTTCTGGTAGTGCAGGTACTTCTTCAGTTCTTCGTCGGTCCAGCAGTTGGCTTCGAGATAGTCGGCGCAGTACGGCACGAGCAGGTCGATCCAGGATGCGATTTTGTCTGCCTCCTCTTTCGAGAGCGCGACTTCATGATGTCCGGCTTCGAGCATCTTAATCAGCGGGCTCTTTACCGCTCCAGTGAAATAAGGCGGCAGCATGGGGGGTATGGACTGAACATTGAGCCATCGGACGACCCCGGTGTCCGGCTCGCCGCCGTTCGTCAGGGCCAGATAGGCGTCGGACCAGATTCTGCCTGCGTTGTCGTCCCGATTAGGGGCATCAAGGAGACTGAAGGCGGTCTCGCCGGGGAGTGAAACGCCGTTAGGCGAAACCGGAGGATGGCCGTGAAGATCGGCCAGGCCGTCGAAGAGTCCCCGCCTGTTGGCCCGGTCGTTGTGGCAGGCGGTACAATGGCGGTCGAGGATGGGCTGAATTTCGCGGCTGAAGCTGAATCCTCTTGGCGGTCCGTAGAATGGTTCGAGTTGTTGCGGCCCCGCTTTCATTGCCATGGTCGGCTTTGCAGTGGCCAGAGGGGTTTCGTCTTTCGTTTCATGGCATCCTACACAAGAAAATGTCTCTCCGGGCTGGAGAGTTGACCATGTCCGCATAGACTGAACGGCATAGCCCTTTTCGTCGATCGCCTGGAAATAAACCGGCGTGCGTGCGGGGACATCGAAGCAGGCCGAACCATCCTCATAGACCTCGGCCTCTCCCAGAATCACTTTTGCGTCCCAGCAGCCGTTGCGTATTGCGACCGGGGTGCTTACAAGTGCTCCGCCTGCGGGGCCGCCGTTGCCGTTGGACCGGACTCCCGCCGCCCGGAACTTTATCTCGACTACTCTGAGCTTCTTTATCGTTCCGCGGGGTATGCCCTTGAGACCGTCGCCCTGATAGACATCCTGCAAGTAATATGTCCCGCAGCCCTGCTGGAAATCGACCATCCCGGGCCTGAGGTGCGGGCGGGGCCGGGGCGTAATCGGTATCGGCTGGTTGCACGAGATGCCCGGATCGGATGCGAGCAGTTCTCGTCTGCCTTCTATGGTCATATAGTAGATATTGAACAGGACAGGCTCCTGTGCCCAGCCGAAGGGTGAATAGGTCACCAGATACTCGGTTTCAGACAGACCGTAGGGATATTGAAAGAGTTCGCCGTCTTGGCCGTATGCATCGATCCTCTCGGCCCTGGTTTCGCGGAGGGGGGCTATTAGTTGAACACCGCTGTTTTCCTGCCGGCCCTTGGCCGGGTCGACGATTATCAGCTTGCCCGTCTGCCGGCTGTGGTGGCCCGTAGCGATGGCGATGACCTTGTTCGTACCGGGTATCCCGCGAGCGTGCAGTATCGTTGTGGGGAACCATGAGTTGTTGCCGTAAAATTCCCGCTGGGCTGTGCCGTCCGGATTCATCTGGAAGAGGGGTTGCGGGAATAGCTGGCCTCGGTCGTTGTAATCCCAGCGGGTGTAAATCACAGTTCCGTCGGCGAGGACGGTTGGGAAATTCGTATGCACCTGGTCGAAAGTGAGTCGGCGGAGGAATCGGCCCTTCCTGTCGCAAGTATAGAGGTTGCTGACCTCGGTCCACCAGCAATCAACGATCTGCACGCATCGCGTCGAGTTGAAGATTATATCATCGTTAGGGAGATAGTCGGCTTCATAGTCGGCGAACCCCAGGCCTGATGTTATCTGGGTGATCTTCCGGGTTTCGACGTTCATTTCATAGAGATGGTAGTCGTCTTGGCGGTCGGATTTTTTCCAGGAAAAGAGAATGGTCTTACCGTCGTATGAAACGCCGGGGTCGCGAATGACTCCCTTGCGATCGTCGATAAGCGTCTCGACCTCGCCGTAGGGCCCGTCCAGATGAAGTATGCAAAGGCCGGCGCCGGGCCTGTATTGGCGTTCGGCCTGAGCGTCGGATTGGGCCTCCGTATAGGCGTAGTGCGAGCCGCCCATATTGAAGTGTTTGGTGAACACGATTCTTGGGGCCGCCTCGATAAGGCGAGCCAGCCGAGCGGCCCTTCGCACTCGGCAGGCCTCGATATACAAATCGAGCCATTGCCTGTCGTCAGCCGGGATCTTTTTCTGTTTAAGGTCTTCGAAAGCAGCTTTCAATTCAGCGCCTTCTGCGCCGATTTCGCCAAGGACTCCGGCAATCATCTTCATTTCAATATCAGCGTTATCGCCGGCGTCGAACCACCGGCGAAGATTGTTCTCATTATCCTGGAGCATCCAGTCGGCTTCGATGGGGAAATCTCTCATTAGCTGCAAGCGAAGATGCCGATAGAGTTCGTCGACCTGCTCATCGACAGCCGAGGCCTTCAGTGCCGACCGAGAGCCGAGCATGGTCTCGGAAAAGCTGTCTTTCCTTGTGTATGTCTGCCCTCTGGCCGAAACCGGCAGGGAAATGCAGACCATAATCGGCATGGCGAAAGTCAAGATAGTCAAGCGAGTAAGAATGCAGCGCCGCCGGTTGTTCATACTTAGTTTGCCTTTCAATGCGTCGGTCTTTACCGAGTATTTTAGCGTTTTTGGCGGTATAACTCAAGACAATGTGCCGAATCGGGGCACAGAGAGGCCGGCAGAGTCGTTTGGCGGAGTAAGTGTTGATTTATTCACCGGCTGAGGCTATCATTTCGAGCGAATCGCTGTGGTTTGGTATTCAAGAATGATTCTCTGAAAAGGACGCCAATCATGCATACCTATTCGTCGAAATCATACAGATATTTTTTTTCGATCTGGCTGGCGGCCTTGCTTGGATGCGCAGCCCTGGTATCCTGCAAAGGGCCTGTTGAGGGGTACGTTCCTCAGAAGAAATGCCCGGCATTGACCGCCTCGAAGCTGCTGGTGGAATTGCCGGATATATGCCCGACTCCGGACGGCATGGCAATCGATGCCGAGGGTAATATCGTCGTTGCCTGCCCGAATTACGGCGATCAATCGCGGCCGGCTGTGCTGATGAAAATCGGCAAAGACGACAAGGCGCGATTGTGGACCGCCGTGCCCACACGCGGCGATACCGGCGTGGCGTGTCCTATGGGAATCGCCTTCGGGCCCGACGGCGATTTGTTCGTGTGCGACAACCAGGGTTGGGTCAAGCCCAACGACAAGGGGCGGATACTCCGGCTTAGAATCCGCAACGGCAAGATTGTTAGGACAACCATAGTGGCCGACGGGATGGCGCATCCGAACGGGATACGAGTGCACAACGGCAAGCTATACGTTACCCAGAGTATGCTGCCGAAGATAAAGGAAAAACAGTTGGTCAGTGCGGTATATCGCTTCGACATCGACGACAGGCAAGTCAAGGTCAAGAATACGCGGGCCGACAAGAATCTGCTGGCCGAATTCAAAACGCTGAATATGAACTGCCAGTACGGCGTCGATGGCCTGGTCTTCGACAGTAAGGGCAATCTATTTGTCGGAAATTTCGGCGACGGGACGATTCACAAGATAACGTTCGATTCACAGGGCAATGTCGCCTCGAACAGGATATTCGCAAAAGACAAGTGCATGAGGACGACCGACGGGATATGCGTTGACGGTGACGACAATATATACGTCGCCGACTTTTCGGAAAATGCGGTTTGCGTGGTCTCTCCGCGAGGGAAGGTCCGGGTCCTGGCGAGAAGCCCGGATTGCGACGGCTCCAAAGGCGGACTGGACCAGCCCGGAGAGCCGATCGTCTGGGGCGATCGGCTTGTGGTGACCTGTTTCGACAAGGTGACCGGCCCGGATAAGGTCAACACCGCCCACGACAAACCCTATACGATTGCCTATATCGATTTGCCCGCGAAATAACAGCTGCAGAACCGGCTTAAGCCGGTTCTGGCGTTCTGATACTGGGTATCGTTATCGTCTCGGCCGGCAATGTCCTGATCTCATCGCAGGCAGGGGTATTGAGCAGGAGCAGCAGTCAAAAGAAGAAGGAGCAGATTCATGCGAACAGTCGCAGTTATTGAACCGGGCAAAGTTGAAATCGTCGATGTCGGCGAGCCAGAAGTCAGCCCGTACCAGGCAAGGGTCAAAACGGAGGCCGCGTGCCTGTGCAATGCGACCGACGGCAAACTGGTTTCGGGACACTTCCCCGGCGTCGATAAGTATCCGCTTATTCTGGGGCACGAGTCGGTCGGCATCGTCGATACGGTCGGCGAGAAGGTTCGCAATTTCAAATTGGGCGACCGCATTATCGGGGGGCTGGTCTTCGAATTCGACGACCTGAAATATTCGAGCGGATGGGGCGGATTCTGTGAATACACGCTGGCGACCGACCACGATGCGATGGTTGCCGACGGTGTCGCCGACGCGGAACACGGGTGGTTCGAATGCTATGAGATTCAGCGTGCCGTGCCGAACGACATCTCGGTCGAAGCCGCCGTATTATTGTGCACCTGGCGCGAGGTTTACGGCGGGTTCGGGGATTTCAACCTGCAGAAGGACGACGATATTTTGATATTCGGAGCCGGGCCGGTGGGCTTGAGCTTCCTGACGTTCGGCAAGCTGCTGGGCCTGGGTTATATCGGCGTTGTTGACCCGCTGGACAACAAGCGGGAGAAGGCGCTGGCGTGCGGGGCCGACGCGGTCTTCTCGCCCGAAAGCGAGGAATTGAAGGAGCTTGTCGGCAAGCGGGGCAAACCGTTCGATGCGGTTATCGACGCAGTCGGCAACAGTGCCATTATCAACACAGCACTTGGGATGATCAAGCTCGGCGGCTCGATCTGCGTTTATGGCGTAGTCGCCGAATCCGAGATAACCATCGACAAGGACGCCGGCCCGTATAATTTCAACCTGTATATGCACCAGTGGCCTACCCGCCGCCGGGAACGCGCGGCACAAGAACCTCTTTGCGAGTGGATTCGACAGGGCAGAATCAAGGCGGAGGATTTTATTACTCACAAATTCGAGCTTGAGCAGATTAACGATGCCCTGGGCGCCGTCGAAAGCGGGCAGGTGATTAAGGCTCTGTTGCGATATTGAGCGAATATGCAGTCGAGGCCCTAAAATGAGGGAAAACATCCTTGCATTGGACATAGGCACCCAGAGCATTCGGGCGGCGGTGGTCAAAGCTGACGGCCTGATACTCGGGATAGGCCAGGTGAAGCACGAAGTTGACAGCCCGCGGACAAACTGGGCGCAGCAGCAGCCTGATTCATGGTGGCTCAATACCTGCAAGGCCGTCAGACAGGTCCTCGCTGAAACCGGCGTAGGTTCTGATTCGATTGCGGCGGTTGCCTGTTGCGGGCAGATGCACGGTCCTGTCGGTATCGATGAGGCCGGCGATGTGACGACGCCGTGGGTGCAGCTCTGGTGTGATAAGCGCTGCGGCGAGCAGTGCGAATCGGTGCGACAGAACCATGATGAGCCGGAATTGGCGCGAATTGCCGGCTCTTCCGTTAATCCGGCCTGGACGGCCCTGAAGGTGCGATGGATACGAGAAAACGACGGCGATGCCTATGATAAGACCCGCTGGTTCCTCGTTCCCAAGGATTTCATCAATTTCAGGCTTACCGGTGTAGCCGCCGCCGATCCGAGCGAGGCTTCCGGGTCATTTCTCTGGGACTGTCAAAAAGATGAATATTCGCCCGTATTGGCTGAAGCGGTCGGTGTGGACCTGGAGCGTTTTGCCCCGGCGAAGGCCTCGCATACCGTGATTGGGCAGGTCACTACACAGGCTGCCGAGCAGACCGGCCTGACGTCCGGTACGCCGGTAGTAGCGGGCGGCGGGGATTTCCCTGTCTCAATGCTGGGCTTCGGGGTGGTTTCCAAGGGGACCATCGCCGACGTGACAGGTACGAGCGCGCTGCTGGCGTCCCACAGCAAAAAGCCACTGATTCATCCGGGGATACAGAATCTCAGGCATGTTGTCGAAGGCTGGATTCCCTTTACGCTGCTCGATTGCGGCGGCCTGAGTATGAAATGGTGCAGGGATTTGGTTACATCTCTGCGAGGCGACGAAATATCGTACGACGGGCTTATCGATATAGCGAACGAGGCGCCTGAAGGCAGCGACGGTTTGCTGTTTTATCCCTATATGCTGGGCGAGCGGCGGCGCGAGAACACCGCCGGCAAAGGCGGCTTCTTCGGAATAACGCTGAACCATACAGGCCCGCATTTTGTCCGCTCGGTCATGGAGGGCGTGGCTCTGGGCATGGGCAGGGATGTGGGGTTGTTCGAAAGTCTCGGTCTTGAGATTGGTGAGGTGTTCTGCGTGGGCGGCGGCGCCCGCAATAAGCTCTGGAGCCAAATAAAGGCCGACGTGATCCAGAGGCCGCTTCAACTGGCCTGTGAGCCTGAGGCCGGGCTCAAGGGAGCGGCGCTGTTGGGAGCTGCGGGAGTCGCCCTGATTGACGACCTTGCCGCCGAGGCCCTGAGCAGGAGAATCGTAGATGAGACCATCCGGCCGCGAAGCGACAAGTCGGATGCGTATCAAAAGGCCCTGCGAGAGTACATGAGGGTTTACGACCACATGTTGGGTTTCTGGCAAGCCGAGTAGTCGCCGGCTGTTACTGCTTCGAGAGCGAATAGCGCCTGTTCAATTGAGGGACCAAGACAGTCTCGCCGGCTCCCAATTTGTCGATTATGTCTCTCAGCACAGCCGGGTCGATCGTATTAAAGCTGAACATGCTGAAGTGGTGGCACATCATCAGGGGGATACCCAGCCGGCGGCACAGATCGAGAGACTCTTCGAATGTGAAGTTGCCGGGGATATTGCGTTCGGCTCGATATTCGTCACGCCCGTTGACGGGCATCAAGGCCAGGTCTATACCCTTGTCCCTGAGTTTTTTTGCCAGAGAGGCGTAAGGAACGCAGTCGCCGGGATGATAGACGGTGAAATGCCCCATACGGATGACATATCCGAGAAAATGGTGCCGTTCGGCCTCGTTGACTCTTGTCTGTTCGTGTGCGGATGCTATGGCGGAGACAGTGATACCCTCGGCCAGGTTGATAGTATCGCCTTCGTCAGCCGGGATGACCGTATCGGAATCCAGGCCAATTTCCCGGATTCTGCTTGTCTCGGCGGCAGGGACCACTATTCTGCACTTGGGGTTGTTTTGCATTATCAAAGGCAGTGTCTGCGGATCCATGTGGTCGCCGTGGGCGTGTGTGCATAGAAGCCAATCAAGGTTTTGCACCTGTTCCGGCTGAATGGGGGCGGGCATCATGCGGACATGGTCGAATTCCTTGCCGGCATATTTCTCCGCCAGGTGGTTCGAGAGGTACGGATCGATCATCAGGCTTCGGCCCCGGTAAAGGAAGATAAAGCCGGCCTGGCCCAGCCACCAGAAATACACTTTGTCGTTCGAAAGAGGCCTTTTTTGCAGCTGATCGGCCAGATTGTCACATGTCTGTGCAACGGTAATCTTCACCATACCGACAACTTCCCTCTTTGTAGCATTCCGGTAAGAATTCCTGCTTTGGGTATCATCCGAACCACGGGACAATTCCCATGTTTTCTGCGTAATCCGGGCTATTTGTCACATTCGCGTCTCCCTGAAACGGGAACTGTCCCCGGAGGCATGCCTCCGGAGGGACGCGAATAATACCGAGTATATACCAAATCCAGGCCGATGCCAACATGCCCGCTTTTCCGGTATGGAAAAAGTTTTTGCCATAAATCGGAAAAATGTTTGATTTGATGTGCGTGACCTGATAGAATCACCGCAAGCGAGTGTTTAGCCATATGTCCATCTGATGTGAAAGGACTCATCCAATGGCGAAGAAGAAGAGAAAAACCACGAAGAAGCTCAAGAAAGGTGTATGGACAAAGAGTGATTTGGCTCTGCTGAAAAAGCTCTTCCCCAACAATCCCACCGCGATGATTTCCGCCAAGCTTGGGCGGCCTAACGACGCAGTGAAGAAGAAAGCATCGAGAATGGGGCTTCGCAAATCAAAGCGGTATATGAAGTCCCTCGGCAGAGCGTGAGTCATATACACGTTCAAAGAGACCGCAGATTTTAAGAGCCTGACTTTGCGGCAACTGCTCCGCTGATACTGAGGTCCGACCTTGGCCTTTATGTCGGAACTGTATAGATTGCAGGCCCTGGGGTGGATTTGAATTTCATGTCGGCCTCGTTTGGCGGCTTGTTTACGACCTTGATCACTCCTTGAGAAGGCCTTGATGGTTGTCGGCGGCGGGGCCTGTTGCTGTTCTTGTCGATATAAACGGGGGGACACGCCCCTGTTGTGTGAAGGTGCTTTCCGAGGCGCCTTTGCAGGCGGCAGGCAATGATAGTTCACAGCCGGGCGAAAAACCGTTCACGCGGGAGAAGGGTGCATTCTTAATACTTGACATTTGGGCCCCGGCGGGGTAATCTTGCACAAAACGGCCGTATTATTCGCGTTGCTTGGTTTGATGCAAGGAGATTGATTTGAGAGTTCTTTCGGGAATCCAGCCGTCCGGCAGGCTTCACATAGGCAATTTCTTCGGAGCTATGCGTCCGCAGCTCGAGCTTCAGGCCGAGCATGAGTGTTTCTATTTCATCGCCGATTATCACTCGCTGACAAGCAATCCGGCACCGGCTGAAGTGGCTCAGCGAATTACCGATGTTGCTATAGACTATCTGGCCCTGGGGCTTGACCCGGAAAAAACGGTTTTCTGGCGTCAGTCGGATGTGCCCGAAGTTACAGAGCTGACGTGGCTGCTCTCCTGCATTACGCCTATGGGGCTTCTGCAGAGATGTACCAGCTTCAAGGACAAGGTGGCCCAGGGGCTCAGCCCGAATCACGGCTTGTTTGCGTATCCCGTCCTTCAGGCCGCGGATATACTTATTTTCAACAGCAATCTCGTTCCTGTCGGTGCGGATCAGAAGCAGCATATCGAGGTGACCCGTGATATCGCCATCCGGTTCAACAACAATTACGGCGAGATACTGACCCTGCCGAAGGAGCACATAATCGAATCCGTAGCGGTGGTTCCCGGGCTGGACGGGCGAAAGATGAGCAAAAGTTACGACAATACGATCGAGATATTCGAGCCAGAAGCCGGCATTAAGAAGAAGATCATGAAGATCGTTACAGACTCGACGCCCGTCGAAGATGCGAAAGACCCGGATAACTGTAACGTTTTTGCTCTTTTGAAGTTAGTGGCGTCGGCTGAAGAACTGAGCGAGTGGGAAAATAGGTATAAAAACGGCGGCATGGGGTATGGTGAAGCCAAAAAGCGGCTGGCAGAGCTGATAATAGACTACTTCAAGCCCTACCGCGAGAAAAGAGTTGAGCTCGCAAGTAATATCGGCTATATCAACGAGGTCCTGGAAAACGGCGCCAAACGAGCCAAGGCCGTTGCCGCCGAGACCCTTGCCAAAGCGAGGAAAGCCGTCGGATTGGGAGTACAATGATGGATGAGAAGCTTGTTACAGTCGCACGGTTTGAGGACGGCATCGAAGCGGAACTCGCCAAGCAGTTGCTGGCCGATAACGGCATCAAATCGGTTGTGACGGGCGAGAATGTAGCCAATACTTTCTCCGGAATGGTTGCCGGGGCGGACGTGGAGGTACAGACTTTCGAGAGCGATGCCAGGCGAGCAATCGAAATACTCGAATCCAATGAGAAACAGGAGGAGTAATTGGCCGATTATCGTGTAAATCTGGATATATTCGCCGGGCCGCTGGATTTGCTGCTGTATCTGGTTCGCAAGGAGGAGGTCGATATCTACGACATCCCCATCGCGCGGATAACGGACCAGTACATTCGGTATATCGAGATGCTCAAGAGCTTCGATATCGATCTTGCAGGTGATTTTCTTGTCATGGCCGCGACGCTGATGCAGATAAAGTCGGCGATGCTGCTGCCTCAGGCCGAGCCCGAAATGATGGGGGAAGAAGATTTTTCAGACCCGCGTGCGGAGCTTATTCGCCAGCTTTTGGAATATAAGAAATATAAGGATGCTGCGAATCTTCTCAACGCCGCCGCAGACGAGCACAAGCAGCGATTTGCGCGTCCGGACAGCATTATAGATATGTTGAGCGGCCAGAGTGAGCCGGAGGTTGATATCGAGCAGATCAGTATCTGGGACCTGCTTGAGGCCTTCGACTCCGTATGCAGGGCGACAGGCACCGCCGTGGATGTCCGTCATATCGAGGATGATACACCTATTGATTTGTATCAAATAGAGATACTGCATCGCCTTCAGAGCGAAGGGCAGTTGACTTTCGAGCAGATTTTCGAGCGGGGGAGCGGCCGGCTGGTTATGGTCGGATTGTTTCTCGGTCTGCTGGAATTGGTCAGGTCAAAGCTGGTTTCAGCCGAGCAAACGGCCTCGGTATCTACAATTTACTTGCGTGCATTGACCGATGAGCCGCCTGAGCAGGCGGTCCAGAATGCTATTATCGCGGTAACAGAGGCCGATGACGATCGGAACACTGCTGAATCGCAGGAGCCCGGGAAACCGGCGATTCCTGTTTCACAAGTCTCTTACGAGGGCCAAAAGGGCATTTCAATGCAGATATCGCACGACTCGGCTATTCCTATCGCCGAGTATTCCTCAGAGGCAGGACAGCCTGCTTTGGAAGAGCATAAGGCAGCAACGCAAGCCGAGCCTGATGTGAGTGCAAACGGAGAAGGGCAGGATTAGGACCTTACCAAAAGCAGCCCGCCGGCAAATGTGACGGCAGGGTGGAGACCGCTTTAGGCGTGCGTCAGGCCACGATTATTTCTTCGCCTTTTTGGGCTTTTTCTCTTTCTTGGGCTTTACTTTCTTCGCCTTTGGCGGCTTTGGAGAGCTTTCCATGTCGGCCACGAGAGCATATATGCCCACGCCGAGCGAGATTGCGCAAAGCGCTCCTATCACATACCACAGGACACCCTGAATCGGTGTGAGTACCGATGGAACCACGCTTGTGAGTCCGCTGAGCGTCACAATGAACGTATAGATTAGCAAAAGACCGGGTAAGATCATAAGCCCCGTAAGGATTTTGCCGCCCTTATCCAGGGGTGGCTCGAAGACCTGCGCGAACCCCGGCATGGCCAGGCCGGCCTGAGCGGCAACAAGTCCTTCGTCAGCAGCCACTTGGTCCGCTTCTGCGGCTACTTCCGCCACGGTGCCGGCATCGGCCGGCTCAACGACCTCGTCCTCGGCGGTGTATATCTCGTCGAGAATCCCGCCCAGCGAAGTGTCATCGGCCTGCAGAGAAAGATCCAGCAGGCCGGAGCCGCTTCCGAAGCTGTCAAGATTTACGTCTCCTTCAATCTCTTCCAGAGATGCTTCGGGGGTGGTTCCCGTTGCGGCAAGACCCAGCGAGCCTACCGTTTCGCCCAGGGTATCGTCGGTTATTGCATAATCCTTGTCGGTTTCGCCGAGAACGCTGAGACCTTCGCCGGTTATGGCTGTATCGGCATTGGTCAATTCACTTGGTGCGACCGGGGCCCCTGTTTCAGGCGCCAGTAGAATTTCACTGGTGCCGGCCGGCTGTCCATGGGAGATCGCATCATCAAGTTCCGGGATTTCCATTTCCGGCGCCTCAATTTCAGAAGGCATTTCGAACTCCGGCATCGCCGGTTCGGGCGTCTGCGGCTGAGGTGTCTCGAACTCAACGGGCATATCGAAGTCCGGCGACACTGGTTCTGCCGCCTCGAATTCGGGCGTTTCCATCTGGGGTATATCCAACTCCAGGGGCGCTTCGGGTTCCAGGGCGGCCGGTGGTTGAGCGTCAAAATCGGCGTCGCCTAAATCCAGCGGCACTTCATCGTCGGGAATCTCCAAATCCATAGGGGCTTCAACTTCCATAGCCTGCGCCATAGACTCATCTTCCAAACCCTCTATCTGGATCGGGACGCCCTCTTCTGCGACGAGCGCTTCGACTTCATCGACCTTGAACAGCAGATTCGGGCCATCGCGAAACTCGCGTAATCTACCCGCCCTTGCTATTTCGCTGACTTCCTCTGGTGTCTTGCCGAGCTTCTCGGCGGCTTCCTGCAATGAGTAGAACATACCAGCCATGATCACTTACCTCCCATCGGCTGACGGCGCGGCTGCCCACGGTTTCTGACCTTTTAAGAACATTCTTAACGCTAAGTATTGTATCGTAATAACAGGCATTATGCAATTGTTTTTTTGCATAAGGGGCGTTTGCGGGCGGGGGAATTTCGAGGCCCTATTGGCGGGCAACACAAGTTTAATGCGGTTTCCGCGGCCATTTCGAGGTCATTTCGATTCGGAGGCTGGCTGCGCGATGCCGTATGCCGCCGAAGCACAGCCGATAACTCCTGCTTCTGATGTACTGACAGCATCATTTAACCCCGCCTGCCCTTGAGCACCATAAGACGCTTCAAGAGCTATGTGAACCTAAAAAGCACAATGCCCAAGTTAAAATGGTTGTCTCGGCGGTACTCTTTTCTTACAATGGCTGCGCTGGCGGCAGGGTCTTGCCGTAACGAAGAATCGCCCGCAATGGTTTCGCAGGCACCGGCTTGGCCGCAGGCCAAAGAAAAACGGGGTGTAGCTCAGCTTGGCTAGAGCGCCTGCTTTGGGAGCAGGAGGCCGTAGGTTCGAATCCTATCACCCCGATTTCAGAATCCTCATTATTAGCCGAATAATGAGGATTTTCCCTACTCCACTACTCCCCCACTCCCTACACAAGTAGTCCCAGCGGCAACTGAGCGTCTGGGAGATACCTACTCTGAGTGGGTGGTGAGTTGTGGAATAGGTGAAAAACGGGGTGCTTCGAGAGGTGGAGAAGGAGGAGGTGCTATGGTTCGGCTTCCGACTCCATTCTAAGAATACCATGCTTTTCGAGTATACCAGCAAGCTCATCCAACTTGATTGAATCGCTCAGAGCCATTCGGAACTGCTTCCCCTTGATGTTAGTCAACACAAGAACAGGCACTATCTTCGAATTCAATTGAAGCGACTCATAACGATACTCCCGAAGCTTTTTGAAGTGCCATGTCTTTCTGTCATTCCATACAAGTCTTGTAATCGCAGTATCGGAAATCTTCATAATTACTGGGGCAAACCACCAAATGAGCGAAGCCACAGCTATGCTACCTACACTGGCAAATAGGGAAATAAACAGTTGGTGCTTGAGAGGAAAGGAGCCGTCGTCCAGCCAAACGACCACTTGACAAGCCAAGGAACAGAATAGAAAGAAGAGGATTGTCCAAAAAAGTACTCGTTTCAACGAGCGTGATTTCTCCTCAAGAATACGCCAAGCTTCCTGCGGTTGCTTCCATTCAAGAAGGGCATCATCGTGCCATTTCTTTGGCAAGAGCCATTTCTCCAATTTCGTATATTCCATCTATGCTCTGTCGAATATGTGTCAGGAGTTGCTTGGGGGATAGTATTTTAGCAGTAACACTAAACCTACTATAATCAGCCCAGCCGATCAAGCAACGTTCTTTCTGTAAATTCTTTTTTGCTGTAAGGCGGGGGTGTCGTTCTCCACAGTCATATCCAGATATCTTTTGCC
>JAFGCD010000143.1 GCA_016932835.1 Sedimentisphaerales bacterium | reverse complement strand
TTTTTCGCCCTCACCCCAAAGTGGGGTGGAAAAAAGAAAACATCGCTCGATTGCCAAAGAGCTAATTTATCGTACCATCTCCTTATAGTTGAGACTATGAACAGTATGCCGGCACTTTCATTAAAGGGCCTGCAGGAACAGTAAGACCGTTTGCAGAATAACGCAAAGTAGCGACAGCGCCAAGAGTAATTTGCATGCGTATGGGAATCAGCTTTGTTATCAGTGCTGCTTTTGCCTGTCGGGACGTTCCTGGGCGAGAGGGGCAGAAGAGATTATATCAGACCTTGGCGGGGACTTTCTTCGATCGGGGCGATATCGCCTGTAGTGCGACGGCGATTCTGTCAGCGGCGGCCTGGGTTTTCCTGCGGAGCTTCTCGGATGAAGCTGCGCCTATCGATCTTAATTTCTTGTATCTGTTTTCGAGAAGATTGTCGAGTTTCGTACGCTTGAGGTCTCGTAGGGTCTTGATGATATACTGCTCGACATTGTAGATATTGTCGTGGAGGTTGCGGTGCGCGCCGCCGAGAGGCTCGGGGATAACTGCATCAATAACTCCGAGTTTGAGGATATCTTTACTCGTTAGTTTGAGTGCCTCTGCGGCGAGCGGGGCTTGTGACCCGTCCCGCCAGAGAATTGCGGCACATCCTTCCGGCGATATCACGGAATAGTATGCGAATTCCAGCATCGCAAGCCTGTCGCCGACACCTATTCCGAGTGCTCCTCCGGATCCTCCTTCTCCGATAACGATGCAGATAATCGGCACCCTGAGTCGGGACATCTGTGCGAGATTAACTGCTATTGCCTGTGCCTGGCCTCGTTCTTCGGCGCCGATTCCCGGATATGCGCCGGGCGTGTCGATCAGGGTCACTATTGGAATCCCGAATTTCTCGGCGAATTTCATTTTGGCCATTGCTTTTCGATATCCTTCGGGATTTGGGCATCCGAAGTTGCAGGCGACCTTCTCTTTTGTATTCCTGCCTTTGTTTTGCCCTACTATGAGGACTTTTTCTCTTCCTATCTGGCCGAGTCCTGTCACGATTGCCCTGTCGTTTCCGAAAGATCTGTCTCCGTGCAGTTCTCGAAAGTCCTTGACCATCAGGTGTAAATAGTCGGTCAGGATGGGTCTCTTCGGGTGTCGAGCCACCTGCACTGTCTGCCATGGGGTAAGATTCGAGTATATTCGTTTGAGTTGGGCGACTTGTTCCTGGTGAAGTCGGCGGGTCTCTGCCGAGTAGTCGATTCCCTTTATAGAAGTGAGCCTGCGCAGCTCCTTCATCTGGCGGTCAAGATCGGCGACATCGTTTTCAAAGTCGAGATGGTCCTCGGCAGCGATGTTGTTTACAGTGTCCGGCATATCATATTGTCACAATATTCCGCCTGCGCGACAGCATTCGGAAAAAGTGTCCATAAAAAAACGGCCCATCTATAACGGGCATCTTTCTCGAGGTCCAAGTTTTAATTCTCACCAGCTACATCCGTGTCTAATCCTACCATAAAAGCACAATGTTACCATTTCGACCTCGTAAATCAAAGAAAAAAATTGACATTCAGATTCTCAGGCAGTAGTTTCTGGAGGAGTTGTTTTTTTATGCAGGCGATGCAAGGTCTTTGTTGTTAAGCACTTAGAGTAAATAATCATTGCAGATTCGGGTTTTTCCGGCGGCTCGGTTGCTGTTGGGGTTTTGAGGTCTTTTGGCCGGACGAAGATTACCGGCGGCGTGGTTCGGGCAATTTGCGAATTGTCGAAGCCCGGGGTCGCAGCCGGGAGTCGGGACAACAGACCAGTCGAGAAGTTTCTGAGGTAATCAAGGGATAGCCGCCGCAAGGTGATAAGATACGAAAAGAAAGGGAAGGAACGGATACCGTGAGGCAATGGAGGTTTGAGGTTTTCAATCGGTCGGGTTTCGCCGATGTGCATGGCCAGAGTGTTCTGGAGGATATAACAGAGCTTGGTCTCGATATGGTCGAGGCGGTTCAGTCGGCCAAGGTCTTTCTCATAGAGGCGGATTTCGACGAGAGCTTTGCCAGGCGTGTTGCGACAGAACTTCTGAGCGATGCGGTTTGCGAGGAGTATTACATTGGCAGGAGCAAGGCGCCTGCCGGCCTTGCGAAGGCGACTTTGATCGAAGTGCATCTCAAGAGCGGCGTTACCGATCCTGTTGCGCAGTCCGTAATGACTGCTCTGGCGGACATGGGGGTCAAGACCGACAATGTGCGAACGGCCAGGAAGTATGTACTGCTTGGCGAGATCAAGCAGAGCAAGGCTGAGATGATTGCCAAGAGGGTTCTCGCAAACGACTGCATCGAGGACTGCATAATCGGTGACGAAGCTGAACCTCCGAGCCCGCACCTCAAGCCATACGAGTTGGAGGTTCTGCACTGGCCCATACGCCAACTCGATGACAAAGGGCTGGAGGCTTTGAGTAAGGACAAGGATTTGTTCCTGAATCTGATTGAGATGCGGACGATTCAGAAGCACTATGTTGACCTGGGCAGGGAGCCGACTGACATAGAACTGGAGACCCTGGCCCAGACCTGGAGTGAACACTGTGTTCACAAGACACTTAAGAGTTCTGTGGACATGTCGGTCGAAGGTGAGGAAATTCACTTCGACAATCTTCTCAAAGAGACGGTCTTCAAGGCGACCAAGGACCTGGACAAGGACTGGTGTATATCGGTATTTGCCGATAATGCAGGGGTGGTTGAATTCGATGAGGATTCTGCGATTTGTTTCAAGGTTGAGACGCACAACCATCCTTCTGCTCTTGATCCTTACGGTGGTTCCGCAACCGGGATCGGCGGCGTAATTCGGGACCCTATGGGCACCGGTATGGGCGCGCGTCCGATAGCGAATACCGATATTTTCTGCTTCGGCCGGCCGGATATGAGTCTTGAAGACGTTCCTAAGGGAGTGCTGCATCCCAGGAGGATCATGAAAGGCGTTGTCTCCGGTGTTCGTGATTACGGCAACCGGATGGGGATACCGACAGTCAACGGCGCGATCTATTTCGACGACCGATACCTCGCCAACCCGCTGGTTTATTGCGGCAATATCGGCATCATGGATAAGGATAAATGCTTCAAGAATGCCCAGCCCGGCAACCTCATCGTTATGGTTGGCGGGCGCATAGGGAGGGACGGGATACATGGGGCGACCTTTTCGAGCGGCGAGATGACGCACGAGCATGAGACGATATTCTCCCATGCGGTCCAGATCGGCAATCCAATTACCGAGAAGAAGATGCTGGATGTCCTCGTGCGGGCGAACGAAGCCGGTCTCTACGAAGCAATCACCGACTGCGGTGCAGGAGGCCTGAGCAGCGCCGTCGGCGAGATGGGCCAGGAACTGGGGGCCGAGGTTGATCTTGAGAAGGCGCCGCTTAAATATGCGGGCCTCAACTATACGGAGATATGGATCAGTGAAGCCCAGGAGAGGATGGTCATAGCGGTCAAGCCGGAGAATCTGGCTGCGATACAGAAAATATTCGACGACGAAAATGTCGAATCGACGGTAGTCGGCAAATTCACGAACGACAAGAAGTTGATATTGCGTTACCAGGGCCGGCAGGTCGGCGAATTAGGAATGGATTTTCTGCATGACGGGGTGCCGAAATACTCTCGCAAGGCGGTTTGGACCAGCCCAAAGCTGCATGAGCCGAGTATTTCCGAGAAGGACAGCTACAACGATGAACTTCTTGCGATTCTCTCATCGTACAACGTTGCGAGCAAGGAATGGGTAATCCGGCAGTACGATCATGAGGTGCAGGGCGGCTCGGTTATCAAGCCGCTGACGGGCGTCAGCAACGACGGCCCCAGCGATGCGGCGGTGATCCAGCCGAAGCTCGGTTCGAATAGAGGGTTGGCGATTAGCTGCGGCATGAACCCGGTTTACGGGGATATCGACCCGTACTGGATGGCGCTGGCAGGGATCGAGGAGGCGATAAGGAACGTAGTGTGCGTTGGCGGGCGGTTTGACAGGATTGCGGTTCTGGACAACTACTGCTGGGGCGACTGCACCAGACCGGAGACCTTCGGGCCTCTGGTAAGGGCTTCGCAGGCATGTTACGACGGCGGGATGGCGTTTTCAGTGCCCTTTATTTCGGGGAAGGACTCGCTGAATAATGTGTTTTCCTGCGAGGACGGCAGCCGGATTTCCATTCCTTCCACCCTGCTGATAAGCGCGATATCGATCGTCGATGACATCGGGAAATGTGTTACTATGGATGCGAAAAAGGCCTCCAACAATCTTTTTGTGGTGGGGCAGACGAAAGACGAACTTGGCGGCTCGCACTATTACAGGGTGAAGGGGGAATTAGGCGCGAACGTGCCGAAGCTGGACCTCGCCCTTGCGCCGAGGATTGCATCGAGTATAGCCGAGGCGATTGCGAGCGGGCTGGTAGTCAGTTGCCACGATTGCAGCGAGGGCGGTTTGGCTGTTTGTCTTGCTGAGATGGCGTTTGCAGGCGGGTTGGGTATAGAGGCCGATTTGCGCGGGTTGCCGAAGAGTAAAGACTGCCGGCGAACGGATGCTCAGTTGTTCAGCGAATCGAACAGCCGGTATGTCGTGGAAGTCGAGCCGGACAATTACGATGCCTTTGCCAGGCTGATGCTTAAAGTCCCGTTCGGGCAGATCGGCAGAGTGACGGAAGAAAAGAAGTTTGTGGTGAAATCGGAAGACGGCGGGAACGTCATCGACATCGACATAGAGACGTTGAAAAACGCCTGGCAGAAGACATTTGACTGGTAATAAGAGAAAAGGGAGACGATGACAGAAGTAAGAGCGATAGTATTGCGTGCGGCAGGTATCAACTGCGATATGGAGACCGAGTATGCGCTCGAGTTGGCCGGGACGAAGGCTCAGCGGGTACACGTGAACAGGATTATCGAAGATGTGGACATGCTGAAGGATTACCAGATAATTGTCTTTCCGGGCGGGTTCAGCTATGGCGACGACGTGGCCGCAGGCAAAATACTGGCCAATCAGGTTATACATCACCTTAGCGAGGCAGTGCGGAAATTCATCGAGGCGGGGAAGCTTGTGTTGGGGATATGCAATGGTTTTCAGGTGCTGGTCAAGGCGGGCATTCTTCCCGGAGGCGGTGCTAAGAGGCATCAAAACGAGGTGACGATAACATACAACGACAGCGGCAAGTTCGAGGACAGGTGGGTCTATCTTGCTCCTCAAACCGGGAAATGTGTTTTCATCGAGCCTGGCAGGCGGATTTACCTGCCGATAGCGCACGCCGAAGGGAAGGTTGTTGTGCGCAATGAAGCGATTCTGGATAATCTGAAATCGGCGGACTGCATTGCATTCAAGTACGTCGATAAGAACGGCGAAGAAGGTGACTACCCGGTCAATCCGAACGGTTCGGTTGCATCGATAGCCGGTCTTACCGATGCTACAGGCAGAGTCCTTGGCCTGATGCCTCATCCGGAGAGGTTTATCCGCCCCACGCAGCATCCTCGCTGGACCCGCCGAGAGGACAAGGTTTGCGCCGACGGCACCATGATTTTCAATAACGCGGTGAAATACGTGCGGGAGAATCTGTAATCAACGCGGGATTGCGTCGGGTGATTTTGTCTGGGAGCCGGTAGCGGCGCGAGCAGTGGAGGAATCGAGTTGTTTATCGGCTGACATGAGTGCGAATTGCCGCTGCTGCTGCTGTCTTATTGCCGGCAAACTCAAAGACCTCGTCGAGCCCCGCAACTCTGAATACACACTTGGTTATGACCGAAACATTGCAGAGCACGAGGCGACGCGCTCTCCCGGTGAGCATGTTGTGCAGTATCATAAGGTTGCTCAGACTCGAAGATGTTATTACCTCGACTCGCGAGAAGTCGATTATAACATCGCAATCAGGGTTCGAAGCTGCGGCTTCGTTGGCTGCCTTTAGTTCCTCGCCGATCTCCAGTTCTCTCGAGGGCAGATCGACTATGATAAAGTTGTCTGGAGGATATTGAATAGTCATCTTTTTGCCCTTTTGCTCGAAGCGATACGGTTATTATACTTTACGGTAGTAGTACTATCGGGATATGTACCGAGCTAATTGAAAAGAAAATGAAGTCTGAAAACACGCAAGCCGTATCTTGCCGGCGATTTCCCGGCATACTCGGACGGAGCGGTACGAAGGTCGAATTGCATTGCGGACAGTTTTGCGGCAATATTATCGGCTGTTTGGTGCGACTGCTGCCGGAGACGCACAGGAGGACGAATCGGGTATTTTAGATGATATGGGGCCGGCAGGTGCTTTCGCAAGCAGATGACTGAGGTGCGTGTGTTTGAAAAGAAGTGAGACAGGGTGCCCTTATGATGGAAAAAAGAAAAACATTCAGAAAGACAAGAAGCGGTTTTACGTTGGTTGAGATACTGGTCGTGGTGGTTATACTCGGGATTCTCGGCGCCATCGTGATTCCTCAATTCAAGCCTGCGGCGACTGAAGCCAAGACATCGCGGTTGTGCTCGGATCTTCAGGTGATGCGTGCGCAGATCGGGCTGTACAAGATACAGCACAACGACAATCTCCCCGGCACGACTGCGGGGGTGAGTTTCGAACAGGCCATGACACTGAAGACGGACAAGACCGGCGCAATTGATGCTGCCGGCCCCTATGGTCCCTATGTTCCCAAGGTTCCGACGAATCCATTCAACGATCTCGACACGATCGAGATAGATGGGGTCATCGGCGGCGGTTCACATGCGTGGTATTTCAGCACGGCAACGGGCGATTTCCGCGCCGATACGGATGAACATATAAGTCTATAGGGATTTGGGGCCGTGGATCGATCCGTTTTTTTCCCGGTCTTGGGTCGTAAGCGCTTCTTGAGAGGTTTCGGTAATATTGCTCGCTCTGTCGCGTCTGATACGGCGGAAGTCTGAGGATATAGGGCTGAGGCTGTAGAGCAGTGATGGGCCATGGGCCGGAGGGGCAAAAAAAGCCCCAGCCTGATGCTCCATTCCACTGCCATGCGAAGCCCGAAGGGCGGTTGTTCGCAGGCAAAAGGAGCAAGCGGGCCGGGACCTGTGCTTCTAATTAGGTTCTATATGAGCTGTTCCGAAGACTCACCCACGGTTCAATCCGTGTGTTTTTCTGCCTGCTCTGCGTAGCATGCCCCAGCCAAGGCCCAGGAGAAATACCGTTGCAGGTTCGGGCACCATGTATGTGGCGTCGTGCGAAGCGGGATTCATACTCCATGTTGACTGGAAGCTTTTGCATCCGTCCGCCTCGGCATATCCATACACATCGAAATGGGCCGCTGAAAAACCGCTGATTAAAACGGAATACAGCTTTTCCTCGCCGTCGGCAACGTTATACGAGATTCCGTCTTCGGTCGAGTAGTTGGAGACGGCATCGGCTATCTTGTCGAAATCGCCCAGGGCGTAGATTAGAAAGTCGGAGATTCCTTCCTGGAACGGATAGTGGTTGTTGAATTCGACGTCTTCGGGCAGGAAGTCTTTGTCTGCGTAGCCGTCGAATCCGTCGGCGTTTCCGGCTTCATTTGTCAGCAGGTCGAGCACTGCATCGGTGTTGGGATTGTAGAAGCCGTCGGCGGCATCGGTTCTTTCGGTCAGCAGCACGGCGCCGTCTCCGCCCGTAATTGAGATCGTTCCCGTTTCGCCTTGGGGAACCGAAATCAGCAGCGTGACACTTGAGAGATCGTCAATTTTGGGGCCATAGGCGCCAGAAACGATTAGATCTAAAGGGTTGCTGTTTGTAAACCATGTGTCTTCGTCGGGCCCGATTGTTCCGGGTGTGGCGCCGTCGATGTACACCTGAAATATGGGCACGGCCGATGCGCTCTGAGCGAGAAGGAAAAAGATTCCCAGGACCAGTGTGATGATTGTTTTTGTTGCTTTCATAATACCCTACCCCCTGAACTTGTGGCCCGCAGACAGACGGCAGCAATCTGTCATCTGCCGGGCCTGAATTTACAGATTCAGTACTGCCTTGTTAGTTTTGCCCGGCTACGCTGCCGGTTTTGTGTGTTGCGTAAAGAGGTGTATGTCCGCCGGGAGCGATGCTTTGGAAGATCGCGGCTGCTTTGTTGTGGTGACTGCAGTACCCAATGTCCCTTACCCCCATTTGCCGGATTGTGGTACTCATACGACAGCTAATTGCCGTGCATGCTGCGGAGTTACCCATACCCCCGGATATTCAAATAATGCAAGTAACACTAAACCCCCATTTAGTTTGTTTATTATATCCGAAGCGGCCCCAGGAGTCAAGCAAAATATATGGTCAGGGTCCAGATTAACGTAAATAATATATTTTAGATTCGGACGCAGCGACCGCCTGTCGCAAGAAAGAGCTTGATTGAGTCTCTTCGCAATCGTGTTTACCGGACGTGTGATCGGCGAAAATAGCCCTCCGTCGGTGAAGAATATTCCGCGTCAAAAAGGCGGCAGCTTTCTTTTTGGAAAAGTGGCGCCGGGAGAATCAGTTCTTCGATTCAGCGGCATCATCGCAATCGGCGTCAATCACTTCGCCGAGTGCATTTCTCGGCGCTTCGATAGTCAGGCGATCTTCGAGTAAACGGGCCAGGTCTGGCAGGTCGTATGTTGTAAGTGCTTCGTGTACGGTGTTGATGAATTGATTGAACGAGAGCCCCGATTCTATGACATTGGCCCAGGAAATTAACGAGTTTTTAAGCTTGACCGAGTCGAACAAGGCCGGTTCGAGGGCCGCGGCGTGCAAAGCCGGGATGCCGACATGGCCGATTGCGATGATGTCCACGGCGGGACCTGCGTCGCCGTGAGAATCCAGCAGAAATCGCGTGCAAACGAGTATGTCTTCAGCCCGCATTCCCACGTATGACCGTCCGAGCAGATATGCGGTGAAGACATCAATGCCGTCGATACCGAAATCGGGTTTGAAGTAGTTCTTCTTGTCGTTTTGCTGGGTCTCACCTGTGCCGCGAATATCGACGGCGAGGACAATTCGTCCGGTCTTGAGGAGTTCATCAATGGGCCCGTTCTCGGCGGCGTCGGCATCCTTGCCGGCCTCGTGCAGATACAGCACCAAGCCTTTTGCGGGGGTTTGTTCGGGGACGAATTTCAGGGCGGGCAGATATATTCCTTCTTCGGGTTTTAGAATCAGCTTGTGAATTTTGCAGGTCGGTCCTTCGATGACGCCGGTTTCCTCGACCTTCGGGGCTGGAATATCGGCCAAAGGACGGATGCCTGCTGTCTTTCTTACTCGCTCGAGCAATTCAGCCGGGGCAGTATTGGTCCAGAGTTCTCTGCGCCGGCGGGCCAACTGCTTTTCGAAGTCTCGGTTCAGGTCGTAAGTTGATCTGGCGCCTTCGATGTTCATTACCAGCCCGTCGGGCGCGCAGGTTGTTTCCTCTTCGCTGAGGAGCACAATATTGGGTTCGGTAATGGGTTTATCCCTGCCCAGCAGCCATCGCGACATCCAGCGTGCGACACTTTGCCGCTGGAGACGGTTGTAGTTGTGGGGGGCGTCGTTTTCGAGCAGATCGATTCGCTCGGCAAACCCCATCCTCGAATACAGGCGTTTGGCGTAGCGGAAGGATTGCCACGTGCCTCTGATATCGAAGAAATCCTGCGTCGCTGCGCAAATCATTATCGGCATCGGAGCCCTTAGCATAAGATAGTCTGCGTGATCCATTCCGAATGCGAGCTGGCCGAAGATATTTTGCTCTGCGTCCTGGGCGCCGAGATCGAGTATACGCTCGTAGATATTGGTGATGTAGCAGCTTGGTGCTGCGGCTTTGATGCGGTCGTCGAGTGACATCAGATATGAGGTCTGCGTTCCTCCGCCGCTGTTGCCGGTGCAGCCGATGCGGTCGCCGTCAACCTCGCGCCGTGATTCCAGATAGTCGATGGCTCGCATTCCGTCCCATATCTCGAACCAGGCCGTGTTGCGCCCGAGCAATATGCTCCCGACTCCTAACATTGTGTGGGCCTTGGTGCCCCATAGCGAGGGGAGTTTCTCGGGCAACTGGCTTCTTTCGCCCTGGTCGATGGGGTCGAATACGAGGGCGACCATGCCGTTGACCGCCAGCAGGGCCGCCATCGTCTGATAGGATTCGTATGCTTTTCCATTTTCACTGTGGCCGCAGGGGATCAAGACACCCGGGAAAGGCCGACCTTTCCTTTTGTTGGGCAGGAAAAGAAGCGCGCTTACATAGTGTCTGGGTTGGCTCTCGAAGATTACCTTCTCTATACGGTAGCCCTTGCGCCGAACCTTTCCCACAATTCTGGGATTCAAAGGTGTGCGTTGGGGAAAATCTCCGATTGCCTCGGCGAATTCAGCGCGGATACGTTTTTGGTATTCGGCAATCTGTTCGGGGCTTTTGCGCTGCTCGTATTGCTGCTTCCAGTTCTCGAAGCAGCGATTGGCCGTATCGCGCAGGTAGCGACTCATCATATCGTTCGCACTGCCGTCGTCGATTATCTCCGGGAGGACGCGCAAATCCTTGCTTAATCCGACGCCGGGTAGAAGGAATATGATTACCAACGCAAAGATAATTTCTCGCTTGTACATTTCGGTCTCCTGTCATTATCCGGATTATTTGGCCGGTTGCTAATCATTTGTGTACTCGAAGGCGCCGATATCCGTTTGTCCGTTCGCGGGGCGGGGGCGCTTTCCGGCGGGGTGAAGATATTCGAAGCGAGGCGTGAGGTCGCGACCCGCAGATGCGCCCGGCTCTGAACCGACGTTGACCGCCGCCGACGATGCGGTCAGGCGGTAATCAAATTTGGCTCTATCGACAAAGCCCGGCGTATCGGTCGCAAGATTAGTGACCTGCTCGGCTTTGCCTTTGATGGCTGTGCCCTTGCCGGCGAACAGGTTGTTTACGAGTTTTGCTTTGGCTCCGTTCTGGATGTAAACGAAGGCGCCGGTATGGCGGTCGTTGACGAGGGTGTTGTTGATCATGTACAACTGCGGGTTCGGATTTTTGAGGCCCTCGCCGCCATAGGAGACTATAGTCGAATTGTCGGTATTCGGGCCTTGCTGGATGAGGTTGCCGATGATGAAGGACGGTCCGCCGTTCGGCAGGTCTATGCAGTAGCTGGATGTGCCGTCGGCTTCGTCCATTATCCTGTTATACAATATATGGTTTTCATGTGCCCGGCTCTTGAGGTTATGTCCGATGCGGGCGTGGTGGGACCAGCAGTATTGCACGGTCAGCTTTCCGGCGTGGCCTATGTACATATTGTGAGAGTAGCCGTCGCCGTGGCCGTTGCGTGCGAACTCGCTGAATTCGATGAAGATCTCGCTCTGCTCGCCGCCGCTGCCGAGGATTCCGTTTTCATTGTCATGGAAATAGCATTTGCGGATGGTCAGCCCCGGACCCTCGATTCGGATGCCGGCGCCGTTTTTGTCGGGAACTCTTGCGCCGGAGAACTCGATGTTTTCGATGGTCGTATTGCGCCCCTTGACGACCCAGATTGCTTTTCCTTGTGCAGAGGCGCCGTCGGCCTTGAGATGGGCGTAGCCGGCAATACCGCGAATTGTAAGGTCGTTCTGAGCCCAGACGCAGACGTCGCCTTCATACAGGCCTGTATCAATTTCGACTATCGCGCCGTCAGGGGCGGCTTTTGCGGCCTGGCTGGGCTTTTTGTACTCACGATTCGGCCCGACGCGAATAACTTGCCGCAATTGCGATTCGTCCGTGAGGTTGGCGTCTTCCTTGTGGATTTGTCCGGGCTCTGGTATGGGGTGTTGCTCACCGAGGCCGAGCCTGCAGGAGAGCATCAGCAAGGCGGCGAGAGCGAAAAGGCAGTGGTCAAGCGGACGACCGGTTCTGATTTTTCGGTGCTTTTCGAGAGCTTTCATTTTCAGTTGTCCTGTATCGATGTAATCATGTTAGTTTGAGAACGACGAGAGTCAAGACTCTGACGGCCATGAACAAAACAACGAGAAAACCTACACCGCCGAGGATGTTGAGCAGCAGGGTATTTCGGTGTCGGCCCATTATGTCTTTGCGGTTTGCCAGCCATAGTATTGTCGCTGCCATCAGCGGATTGCCGATGACCGTAAGGGCTTGGCCGAAGATTATGAGATTTACGGGCTTGCGACCGGTTCTCAGAGCAAGTATGGCAACGAACATTCCCACGAGCAATACGGCGACGGTGAAAATTCTCGACCAGCGGTCGCTCAGTTTGGCGTCTTTACCGAGACCGTCTGCGAGGATACTTCCTCCGATCATCGCGTTTATGAGGAAGGGATTCATAGCGACGCACAGAAGCCCAACGCAGAAGATTATATATGCGGTCGAGCCGAGCAGCGGCTGCAGGGCTTTGGCGAGGACGCCTATGTTCTCGGCCTGTTGGCCGGGGATGACCGTGGCTGTTGTGACCATTATCACTGCGCTGACGAGCGTGAGTACCGCTACTCCTGCGATAGAGTCACCGATGCCGCGGCGGTAGTCCTTTAGAGTCCAGCCCTTCTCGCGGACGAGATTGCCCTGATAAAGGGCTGCTGCGACAGAGAAGGTCGTGCCCAGCAGAGATGCAATCAGCAGCATGGGATCTTCGATTTGACCCGCTACTTTGCGGGGCATGGCAAAACTGATATTCTCCGGCAGGCCGGGAATCAAGCCTCTTAGAATGGCTGCGAGGCTCGGCGCCGCCAGAATAAGGTTGATTACGAAGCTGGCGAGAATGATACCCACCATGACCTTCATGACCCTTTCGAGCAGGCGATAGACACCCTTGGCGCTGAAGAGAAACACCATGACCAGCCCGTTGAGGGCAATGAGGATAATTGTTGATGGTACTTTGGGAACAAGGGCTTCGGCGGCGGCAACGACGGCCAGGTTATTCGAGAACTGAAAAGCCGAGCAGATCAGGCACAGGTTGATGCCGATAACTGCGGCGGCTGTTCGGCCCAGGCGTTGCGCGATGAGCGTGCAGGGAGTTGCTCCCCCGACGACGCCGACGCGAGCGGCGGTCGTCATATAAACCCCCATCAGCACGCCGGTCAGCAGCAGCATCCAGAGCAACTCGTATCCGTATTTGGCGCCGACGTTGGAGCTGATCAGCAGGCTTCCCGGCCCGAATACGACGCACGCCGTGATCAGGGCCGGGCCGATACTCCGCCACCAGGGCGCTCGATGGTCGGGGTGGGAGGATTCGGATGGTTCGGACATCAGGCAGTCTCCATGTTATTATTCTTAATGTAAGCTTTCTTACACGACTTCAGGGACGACGAACGGCTCCCGGTAATTTCGGCTCAGGAGCATATTGGCCTGGTCGGCGAGGTTGCCTTCGAAGAGCTCTTTCTCTGGATTCATCGCCAGGCCGGCGCCGAGTATTCGGGGTGTGGCCTTTACATCGACACCGTTCAGCAGCAGGTGCTCCTGGAGGCGTTCGAACGAATCGACCATGTCAGGATTTCCTTTCAAGGCGTCGATTACCTGATCTCGGTCGGCTTGCTTTCCGAGGCGATACGATATATTGCCCATATGACACAGGGCGCTGGAGAGATGCCCTTCGAGTATGTCGGCGTTGAGGTCGGCCTGCTTTCTGCTTCGGACGGCCTTTATAAAGTTCTCGTGGTGGCCGGCGCCTTCGGTGAGCTTGAACTGCTTGATCTTCTTGCCGTCGTTGTCGTATGCCCCGCCGCCGGCGACATACCCGTCTTCACATTGGACGACGACTCCGCCTCGGATTCCCCTGAATTCGTCCATAGCGGGGTCATCCTTTGCTCTGGGCAGGCCGCGTACCTCGAAGATTATTGGCGCTGGCTTGTAGTCGCAGAGGACTATCTGGGTGTTGGGTGTTTCGCCGTCGTCTATGTAGCCGAACCTGCCCCCGATGCTTATTACCTTTTCAGGCAGTGTGTCCTGCCCGAGGAACCACCTGCATACGTCGATGTAATGGATGCCGTTGTTGCCGAAGTCTCCGTTCCCTGTCGGCCAGACCCAGTGCCAGTCGTAGTGCAGGCTCTTTCGCATCAGCGGCGTTTTTGGGGCCGGGCCGCACCAGAGGTCGTAATCGACGGACTGCGGAATCGGCTGCGGGCCGTCCACCTTGCCTATGCTGCCTCGCCGCACATATACAATTCCATAGACCACGCGAATCTTTCCGAGGTTTCCTTGCCGGATATATTCTACTGCCTCTGCCAGGCCGGTATCCGATCTTCGTTGCGTGCCTGCCTGTACGATCCGCCCGTACTTGCGAGCGGCGGCGACCATTTGCCGGCCTTCCCGGATGTTGTGCGAGACGGGCTTCTCGACATATACATCCTTGCCCGCCTGGCATGCCAAGACTGTCACCAAGGCGTGCCAGTGATTCGGCGTGGCTGTAATGACCGCGTCGATGTTCTTATCTTCGAGGAGCTTGCGGCAGTCTGTGTAGGTATCGACTTTCTCATTTCGCTCGTTGAACTTCTGCCGCTCTCGATCGAGGAATTGACTGTCGGCATCACATATCGCGACAACTCGGACGCCGGGAATATTGCGAAACCAGTTAATGTGATTTGTGCCCTGGCTGCGGATGCCGACGACCGCTGCGCGAATATCGTCATTTGCCCCTCTGGTGCGGGAATAGGGTATCGCAAGTGACAGGCCTGCGGCCATAGAGCCTTTGATGAAACTTCGCCGCGTTGCAGTCTTCATGAGTCGTCTCCTTACTATTGCTGTGAAGAAACTTCTAAATGAATACGTCGCCATAATACCCTAATGCTTGTGCGGCAACAACTGATTTCAAGGCCGTTTATCGAATTGACACCCCCGACCTTAGCCAATAGACTGGCGGATATTGAGAACACACAAACTGCAGGGCTAAGCAATTTTTTGGAGGCGTGTTACCGATGAGCTGTTTCAGGAAACAGATAAATACTGCTGTCGTATTCGCTGTTATGTTCACCAGCTTGCTTTCGGCTGAGCAGCCCTGGAAAGGGCCTTCGGTGGATTTCGGGCACGGGGATTTGAAGGTCTCGGAGAATAAGAGGTTCATTGTTCACGCCGACGGCACGCCGTTCTTTTATCTGGGGGATACGGCGTGGGAATTGTTCCATCGGCTGAATCGCGAAGAGATTGACAGATACCTGGAGAACCGCCGGCAGAAGGGCTTTACGGTCATACAGGCGGTCGTGCTTGCGGAACTGGACGGTCTGAACACGCCCAACGCAAACGGCGACAGGCCTTTTGCAGACAATAATCCCAGACGGCCCAACGAAGCGTATTTCAAGCATGTTGACTATGTCGTCGATAAGGCACGGCAGAAGGGGATCTATATCGGTATGCTGCCAACCTGGGGCGACAAGGTGACAAAGGCGTGGGGCAAGGGACCCGTTATCTTCACGCCGAACAATCTCGGCGACGCCGAATTCTACGGCAAGTTTCTTGGAAACCGGTACAAGGATAAGCCCAATATCATCTGGATACTCGGCGGCGACCGGCTGGCCGATAGTGTCGAGAGCGTCTGGCGGGCAATGGCAAGGGGAATAGAGCAGGGCGATAACGATAGACACCTCAAGACTTACCACCCGCAGGGCGGGCGGACGTCGGCGCAATGGTTCGGGGCAGATTCATGGCTCGATTTCAACATGCTCCAATCCGGCCACGATAGATTCGACAACGATAACTACAACCGTGTTTCCGCCGACTACAATCGCAAGCCGACCAAGCCCTGTCTGGACGGCGAGCCGCGTTACGAGGATCACCCTGTGAACTGGAAGCCGCAAAACGGTTGGTTCGGTGATTTTGATGTTCGCCAGGCGGCGTATTGGGCGTTGTTTGCAGGCGGCTTCGGTCATACCTATGGCTGTCACGACATCTGGCAGATGTATGCGCCGGGCCGGGCGCCGATTTCCTCGGCGAGGAACAACTGGTACGACGTTCTGGATCTGCCGGGGGCCTGGGATATGATACATGTCCGCAATTTGATCGAGTCCCGGCCTTTCCTTTCACGCGTCCCGGACCAGTCGCTCGTTGCCGGCGACCCCGGCCGAGGCGCCGAGCATATACAGGCCACTCGCGGAAGCGGTTATGCATTCATCTACCTGCCTTACGGCCAGGACGTCGAAGTGACGCTGGGCAGGATATCCGGCTCAAAGGTTAGAGCGTGGTGGTTCGACCCTCGCAGCGGGCAGGCTGAGTCGATAGGAACGTTTGAGAACGCCGGGTCTCGCCGGTTCGATCCGCCCGGCGACAAGCGCCGGGGCAACGATTGGGTCCTTGTCCTCGACGATGCGGACAAGCAGGTTGCGAAACCGGGAACAAAATAGGTCTGTCGGCGTCGGATGTTCATCATTCCAGTGGCAGCGGGCCGAAAAATCTGCTAAAATAGCACTCGTACAATATCTGTGTTGCTGTTTTGCGGGAAATGGTTATGACCAGGGTACTCGAACGCTGCAAGTGCCGGGCAATCTTCATTATCATGCTACTGTTTGTTCAGACTGCGCCGGCGATTGCGGGAGAAGATACGGTTGATGCCTTTGAAGCGATGGTGGAGGAAGACTGGGCTGCTCAGGAGCAGCGAAAGGATCGTCAGCCTTATTCGCCTGAGGCGGTTCGTGAAGCGCTGCAGCGCGGTCAAAAACTCATAGATGCTCTTGAGGCAATGCCGGACGGCCCTCGATTAAGCTCCGAATCGGCTGCCTTGAATCGTCTGCAAACGGAGGCAGAGAAAATCGACTCACTCGGTATGTCGGCTCGGCTTGCTTTGTATATCGAGATTCGCCGGGCTACGCGGGACGCTGCGTTTAAGAATCCTCTGATTTCGTCGAAGCCGATGGTGTTTATGAAGCGGCGGCGATTCATATGTCAGATGCTGCACGAGTACCTGGGGTATTATTGCGACTACGGCGATATATCCGGCGGCGGTGTGTACGTTCTTGAAGAGCCGTGGCGATCCGCTGGGGTGCGGGACTTGATTGACGGCAGGCTGCCGAAAGGAAACTACACGACCCTGTCCCTGTCATACGATGCCAATACGATCTACTTCGCCTTCGCAGAACGTTCCGCCGAGAAGCCAGGCTTTTACTCTCCGCAACGTAAATGCTTCCACATATATGCAATGGATGCCGACGGCTCGAACCTGCGACAGCTCACGCGCGGCTCAGACGACGATTTCGACCCCTATCCGCTGCCGAACGGTTCGATAGCGTTCATGTCCACCAGGCGAGGCGGCTTCATCCGCTGCAACAATCCATGGGAGCCACTGCCGACTTACACCCTGCATTGCATGGATACCTCCGGGCAGACCATCCGCACGCTCTCTTTCCACGAGACGTGCGAGTGGCATCCCTGGGTCCTCAACGACGGCAGGATAGCCTACTGCCGATGGGACTATGTCGATCGCTCGGCGGCCAACTACCACGGCTTATGGATCAGCAATCCGGACGGCAGCAATCCGGTCTCGCTCTTCGGCAATTACACGCGACGGATCAATGCCTGTTTTCAGCCGAGGGCAATCCCCGGTTCGAATCGAGTCGCTTTTATTGCCGGCGCTCATCACGCCGACGTCGGCGGAGCCCTCGTAATAGTGGACCCGTCGAGAACGAAGCTCGATGCCGCAGCTGGCGGCGATGATTTCGATTCGATAGAGGTCCTCACTCCGGATGTCTGCTTCCCCGAGGCGCCGGGCTGGCCCAAGAGCTACTTCCACGGGCACTGGCCTTTGAGCGAGGACTATTTCTACGTGGGCTTCAGCTTCGACCCGCTCCCCGGGATGGGTTCCGGCGTCAAGGAGGATACGCGAACGGGCCTCTATTATTTTGACAGGTTCGGCAATCTCGAACTGCTTTACAGCGATGAGGATATATCCTGCATGTATCCGATTCCGCTTGCGCCGCGCCCCGTTCCGCCGGTGATTCCCTCCGACTTGGACCCGGCTCTCGGAGACGAGGGCGAATTTATTCTCGCTGATGTCAGCAAGAGCCACTTCGCGCTTCCTGCGTCACGGCCGATTCGCAAACTTCGCATTTTTCAGGTCCTGCCCAAGACCCACAACCACACCGTCAACCAGCCCCGTATAGGTCATGCCAATGCCGAGGGCGCTCGTATGCTGCTCGGCACCGTCCCGGTTGAACCCGACGGTTCCGCATATTTTCGCCTTCCGGCCCGCAAGCCTGTTTACTTCCAGGCCGTCGATGAAAACGGCAGGGCCGTTCAGAGCATGAGGAGCATAACGTACCTTCAGCCCGGCGAACGCCGCAGTTGCGTGGGCTGTCACGAGCCTCGCCGAGCCGTACCGCCCGGTCGCCGAAAACTCATGGCATTACAGCGACCGCCTTCGAAGATTAAGCCCGGCCCGGAAGGTACTATGCCTTTCAGTTATCCGATTCTTGTTCAGGGGGTTCTTGACCGGCATTGCGTTCGGTGTCACGACGGCAGTAGCGGTGAAGGCAAAAGCGGCCTTGTGCTTACCGGAGAAAACGCAGGTACTTTCAGCCGGTCTTACGAAACCCTCAGGCCTTATGTCCGATGGTACGAGTGGGGCGGTAGCAGTATCACCCAGGAAGTCACCAGGCCCGGACGTATCGGCACCGATGAAAGCAGGTTGATGAAAGTCCTCGCAGACGAAACGCACAAACCGCACGTGAATTTACCCGAAGAAGACCTCGAGCGATTATATGTCTGGCTGGACGGCAACGTCCCATTCTACGGGACATACGGCGACCAGCAGCAGGTTGCCCAAAAAGCAGGCAAGGCTGTTGAGCCGCCCGTGCTGCAGTAGAGTCGGTTCGTCGATGTGGGTGGCGAAGCATTGGCGGGTACGAGACGCGCGTGCACAGCATTAGCCGACAGAAGGATGAACTGCAATGTCCACTGAGACCTTGGTTACATTCATCGCATATTTCCTGCTGATGTTGGGAATCGGCTTCTACTTTTACTTCAAGTCGTCTAACATCGAGGACTACCTGCTGGGCGGCAGGGCGATGGGTTCCTGGGTAACGGCCTTCTCGGCGCAGGCCAGCGATATGAGCGGCTGGCTCCTGATGGGGCTGCCAGGCACCGTCTATCTCGGAGGAATTGGTAAAAGCTGGATTGCGATAGGTCTGTTCATCGGGACGATCCTGAACTGGAAACTGATTTCAGCTCGACTGCGGATCTATACGCAACAGACAAATGCTATTACCCTGCCATGCTTCTTCGAGACGCGATTCAGGGATCCCACAGGTTTGTTGCGGGTCGTCTCGGCGATAATAATCCTCATATTCTTTTCAATATACGCTTCGTCAGGGCTCAAGGCGGCGGGCCTGCTGTTCGAATCGACTTTCCATGTGAAATATCACTACGCGGTGATTATAGGCGGTCTCGTTATTATCACCTATACGTTTCTCGGCGGTTTCCTGGCCGTCTGCTGGACCGATCTGCTGCAGGGCGCCCTGATGGTCTTCGCGATTGTAGTAGTGCCGATACTGACCTACCGTACAACCGGGGGAAGCGAAGCGATTCGCAGCGCAATGGCTTCGAAAGGAATATCGACAAGCCTGTTCGCTCAGGGGCACGGCCCGGCAGGCGTTCTTGCGATAATATCGAGCATGGCCTGGGGGCTGGGTTACTTCGGCCAGCCGCATATACTCGTGCGATTCATGAGCATCAAATCGGTTGACAGGCTCGGCAGGTCGATGGCCATAGCTATCGTATGGGTCTTTCTATCCCTGGCCGGCGCCGTGGTTGTCGGCCTTATAGCAGTGGCGCAGTATGAAGGCCTCGGCAAGCAGGAAGCCGAGAAGGTATTCATCTATATGATAATCGACCTGTTCAATCCATGGTTCGGCGGGGTGCTGCTGGCGGCGGTCTTTTCAGCCATAATGTCAACCATTGATTCGCAGTTGCTTGTGGCCTCATCGGCCCTGTCGGAGGATTTCTACCTCAAGGCCATGAAACGAACCGCCTCGGAAACCGAAGTTGTCTGGATCGGCAGGGTGTGCGTAATTGTAATCTCGCTGATTGCGCTGCTGATGGCTCTGGACCGCCGGACCACGATTCTGGAGACAGTCTCAGATGCCTGGGGCGGCTTCGGGGCGGCGTTCGGCCCGATCATACTCTTTGCGATGTTCTCTCGGAAGACTACGTGGCAGTCCGCACTGGCCGGAATGGTCACAGGAACCGTAGTGCTGGTCCTCTGGCAGCAGCTCGGCCTGGACGAGAAAATGTACGGAATAGTGCCGGGTTTTGCCGCCAGTTGCCTCTTAATCCTTTTGATAAATGCCTTCACAAGACAGAAGGATGAGGCGGTTCTAAACGAGTTTGAGCAGGTTATACGTGTCGTGAAGAGTGGGTAGGCCAATTCTACCCAACAATGCTGTCCTGGCCTGGGGACGCGAGTCGGGTTGGAGAATCCTCGCCCCGCCAAAGACCCGTCATGTGCTAATCCAATGTGTGTGTATGTATTTGTCTGCAAAAAAAGGTTGAGTGCCTCGCGGTTCTGATATATATTGGGCCGAACTCGGGGCCCGTAGCTCAGCGGTTAGAGCAGTGGACTCATAATCCATTGGTCGTAGGTTCGAATCCTACTGGGCCCAGTTTTGTAAGCTCTTTTGAGAAAAGGGATTACAAATACTCGTCTCACGAAGTCCCTTTCGAAAAAGGCTGTTTTGGGGCCGAGTGGGTCAGTTTTGGGTCAGTCAGGTCAACTGCGAGGATCTCGGATTGGAACTGTCTGGCCCTTTCCATGTCGCTTTCCCGAACCGCCAAGTAATACCGTTGAGTTGTCGTGATATCACTGTGGCCGGCGAGTCTTTGCACAACATGTATAGGCAGGACCTGAGCCCAGTTGGTGATGCATGACCGACGCAGGTCGTGAAGAGTGAAGCTCTCTACGCCCGCACGAGCACACATGACCTGCAAATCACGAATGAGATTGTTGACCAAATCGCACCTATCGTCCCAGGCATTCTTAATTCGGCGGGATAGTATGTGAGCGAGACGCTTCTCGCCGATGAACACGTAGGGGCTACCCTCTTCGACCTCATTCTGTAAGTCAGCGAGCACTTGAACCGCCAACTCAGGTACAGGTATTACCCTGACCTCGTGGTCCTTTGGCTCCCAGGCAATCAACTGCTCGGAGGCCTCCTTCGGTGAGAAACACACGCTTCCCCGTGCAAAGTCAACGTCCGCCCATGTCAGGTTAAGCAGTTCATCTCTTCGGCCGCCACTGGTGTAAGCCAATGTTATTAATGCCTTCCACCAAGTGTTCTGTGTACGGTCCAAGAGCGCCAGCAAGTCTTCCACCTTCACATAACGGACGGGCTTGAAAGTGACCTTCCGCTCCCTGATCTTGGCGAAGGGATTTTGACCGGCTGGTATGTACCCTCTTGGCTCGACCGCAAGGCTGAAGACTCTGCGCAGCGTTCTTATATCCTTGTTAACGGTAGCGATCCTGACCCTTGACTTGAAGCGGAAGGCAACAAAGGACTCCGCATGTCGCGGTGAAATCCTGGTTAATTCCACGTCCTGTCCGACATGAGCTGCAAACATCCTGAGTGCCCGCATCTGGTCGTATAGGGTGGCATATGCTACTTGGCCACGCATTATTCGTTTATGTTCTGCCATAAAACTCATCAGTTTGACTCTCTGGGGCAAATCCTGTTTGCCTCGTTGGACCTCTATTCGTTTTTCATCTGCAAATCTTTCTGCCTCCTTTCTTGTCTTGAAACTCTTACTGTACCGCTTTCCTTCGGTGCCAAACCAGCGGGCCGCCCAGCTGAAGGACCGTTTTCTCAACCATTCAGTCTTGGGCAATGGTCTGCCGGTCTGGTCTGTAGGGATTGGTCCACGGTATTTACGATATACACCAACTTTTTCAGTCGCCATGATAAACCTCCTGGTTCTCTTGGAACCCATGGGCCACCAAGGACGACTGACCCAGTAGTCAATATATGTCCATGGTGGCCAGGGCGCAAACAAAAATTTTGGCGTTTTTCTACTTCTCGGTTTTGACAGCCAGGAACCGGTCCAATTCAGAGCGGCGATACCAGACACGCCGTGCGAATCTTGTGGCTTTCAGCTCTCCTTTTTGTCGCCAGTATGTCAGTGTTCGGACCGCAGATTTGGGTGTGTGGTTCCCCGTCTCGTCGAGCCTAAGATACTGTGCGGCCTCCACCGGGGTCAGCAACTCAGCGAAAACACTTGGACGTGGCGGCCAATCTATCACACTACGCTGTTGTCCTGTCGGATGGTCTTTGCTCACGCTGTTAACCTCCCTTCAATATGTGCTCCCGGTCTCAGGATCTTTTGTGCCGAGAATATGCCGGATTCCATTGGTTCGGTCTCCTTTCATATGGCGGTAGCATTTCCACCTTGCCACTTCACAAGAGTTGCCGGGGAGGCTGATTCTTGCAGAAGGCCAGTAATTCGAGGCGCTATTACGGTTCTTCGTCGTCGACCTCGTCAGCTCGCTTTTCCAGCTTGGGTGTGGCCATCCAATCGTGCCAGCACTCTCTGGGTTCTTCTTCGGCACCCTCAGGCCAGTGGCGGTATTTGTCGCAGCACCGGCAATCCTCTTTATCAACCGAATAGTTGGTATCCGGGCAGAAGCGAGTACCGCTGGTGCCCCTTGTCTTTGTGAAGCGCCCTGCGGCAGACGCCGTTCTGGCAGAAGGTTCGCGATGGCCACCGTGCCCTCCGTCTCCGCTTCTAAGAGTAAAGGGAGGCTCTCGGTCCAAGCCGGGCCTGAGCGGAATTGCTCTTTGGGGCTGCTGCTGCGGTGCATCCCTCGATTTCCCTTCTTCTTCAGCCTCTGGAGTTTTGGATTCATCTTCGGACAATTCGGTGCGTGCAGAGATACACTCGTTGTCCATCACCGGCCCAGCGCCAATCTGCTCAGATTGAAGAGGTAAGATAGGGGATGCGTTCTCTATACTTGCCTCGACATGGTCCAGCCTTTTGGCCACATCGTCCATGAACGGTCCATCCTGCTCTAAGAAAGGATCCGCAAAACCAGGCGGATTCTGGATGCTTTGCTCAACGGCGTCCAACATGGGATCGCCAAGCTGCAGGGGGTCGGGCACAATCCCGGGAATTCCGAGCGGATTCAGTGGATCAACCGGATCAAGTGGGACTCCCATTCCAGGTAAGAGACCATCCAGCAGGGGATCGCCCTGGTGCAAAGGATTACCGATAGGATCGAAGCCATCCATAGGGTTTAGAGGGTCGTTCATGATTCTGTTCCTTTCTGATCAGAGTTAGAGCCATTCTGAGACTCTGAGTCTTCCTGTTTTGGCTGAACCACCTCGGCCCAGTCAAATTCATCTGCCAGACACTGGGCAGCCTCGAGCACGATGATTGGTCGGCGCTGGCTCGTCTCAGGGGCTTGAAACAATTGCTTCTCCAGTGCCTTTTCAAGAGACTTCTTGGTTCTGGCATCAGGTGTAACTGCTATGAGCTGATCAACCGCTGCGATTTGTGATTCCGTAATGATGTTCTGGGCATCGTAATCGAGATTCGAGCAGGTTACCTCGACGATAATGCGTCTGCCATCCGGCGCCATTGCCAGAAGGTCCGGTTGCAGCGCCTGGTCGCGTGCGATGGAGCTATTACGCTGCATCCGCCAGGATGTGCCTAAAGAGCCGATACGCTTTTCCACCTGACTTAAGATGTACTCGTGCACGATGCCTGATTTGAACTTCTTGATGTGGATATTGCGTTTCTTGGCCCAGGCAATACCTTTCTCAAGGGGACCGAAGAACTTGACCTTGCCGCCCAATGTCTGCCTGACCTGGCCGATGAATCCACGCTCATCCAGTTCGGCCCTGGCCCTGAACTCCCTGGCCCGATCCATCTCCAGCTTTTCGCACCGCTGCTCTATTGTCTCGGCAGGCGATTCGCAGATCCGCATCATCACCTTAAAGGCATCTCTCGCCAGGTCATCCGGCATCGGTTCCTGTGCAGTTGGGGCCTGCCCGGTCTTATCGTCGAAGATGCTCCAATTCATCTGCGACAGGAATTCACGGGTCTGGTCATGTAACTGTTGTTCCTGGGGTTTGGCTGGGAAGCTTAACTCTGGAACCTCGATCTCGAACGGGGTAGGATGCAAAGTGTACTGTATAACCGCCCGGCGAGACTCCAGGGTGCTGATTGCCTGGCTCTGTCTTCGGTCCATCCCCATCGAGCTTTGAACCATCCAGATCGACTGGTTGTCGGCCAGTCGCATAACGATTCGGCAGGCCAGGTTACCCAAGATCGCCGGCGCCAACTGCCCCGGAACCTGATCGCACAACATCAGTGCGATGCCGCGTTTTCGGCCTGTACGGAACAGACGGTAGAGTATATTCTCGCCAATATCCTGGCCTATTGACGGCGGCAGCTATCAGAGCGGATATGGCAAACTTGGCGACGGCACGACCGTCGAGTACAGCGATACTCCCATACGCGTCAAACGCGGCGAGCAAGACTACAATGAACCGAACCAGGTCTATCTAAAGCACATTGTCGCCATCAGCGCGGGGTGGGACCACTCGATGGCCTTAGAGAAATATGAGCCGTATGATGACTATCAGTACTATTTGGACCCGAACGGCTATATCTGGCCGGATCCGAACCACAGGGGCAGGGTATATACCTGGGGAAACAATGGAGCCGGATGGGGCGATGATGGGTCGCAGAATACATCCAACGGCGGACGTTTGGGAAACGGCTCGGTTGCCGACGGCAACAGTACACCCGTCCTCGTCCTTCGTGGCGAGCAGCCTGTCGATGATCCATGCAACCCGTATGAGTATTTGCAGCATATTATCGCCGTCTCGGCGGGCGAGGCTCATTCGATGGCTCTGGACGTTAATGGTTATGTCTATACTTGGGGCGATAATCAGCACGGCCAGTTGGGTAACGGCTGTGACGACCCATGCGCAACGCCGGTTCGTGTCGTCGGGCGAGATAGGAATCGCAACGGTGTCCACGACGCAAACGAGGGCTATTTAGAGAACATCATCGCCATCTCGGCTGGCTACTGGCACAGTTTAGCTATCGACGTTAACGGGACTATATGGACTTGGGGAAAAGGGGCCACAGGCCGCCTGGGCTTAGCCGACAAGACCATAGATTGCAACATCCCCCACCCAATACAGGTAGTCTATAACCTCACGCAGGAGACGTTTGCCTTCGCGATACAAACGGCTATTCACGATGCTAACGATGAAGATGTTCTTGAAGCATCGACGGGCACATATTACGAGAATGTTGTTCTTGGGGACGAAAGCATCACATTAATGAGCGTGGATCCGCAGGATTGGACAATTGTGGACGATACGGTCGTCGATTCAAGATACAATAAGGGCGCCGACCCGGCCATTACTTATTATCCTGCGGTTGATTTCAATGATTCTTCCGGCTTGTTTCCCGTCAGCAGAAGTGGCACAGGTTAAGGGATTTGGTTAGGGGAGGGTTTCAAGTGTTTTCCTGCATGCAGGAAAACACTT
>JAFGCD010000142.1 GCA_016932835.1 Sedimentisphaerales bacterium | reverse complement strand
TTTTTCGCCCTCACCCCAAAGTGGGGTGGAAAAAAGAAAACATCGCTCGATTGCCAAAGAGCTAATTTATCGTACCATCTCCTTATTCACGGTTCTTCAGGATAAAAGTTGCTTCTTTTACGCTCATCTCGCCCCTTTCGATTGAGTCGAGTATTTCTTTTCTGGTGAGGGGTTTTTGCTGGGGCGTCGCTGCCGAGAGGGCGTTGTTTACACTGTCGAGCATCTTATTTATGGTGGGGTAGGATATTCCGAGTTCCTTTTCGACCTGAGAAATGTTGCCTCGGTGCCTGAGAAAGACGGTTATGAATTTCTGATACTCGACCGGCAGGCCTGTAAGCCCGGCAGTGGCGAACGAGCCGTTAATTTCGCTTCCGCAGCCGGTGCACCGAATCTGCGTTACAGCGATGGAATCGCCGCAAAGCGGACAGGCAACAGGTAAATTCAGTTGTTTAGACATATTCTTCAAAAGCCTTATAATTCAATTGCAATCGCTATTATACTTAAAACTTTCAATCTGTCAATTGAAAAACGTAAGTTTCTTAAAAAAAAAGAAAAAATCGGCTACAGGGGGTATAACACAATAGCGAAGCTCAAATATAACGAAATTCGGGCAAGAACGAGTATTCGCGGTCTTTGTTGGATAAACACTGTGTAATAATCACAGCAGGATCGTTCAGATCGCAGATACTACGGTGCTTCCGGTTCGGGCGGGTGGCGGACCTGGTCGAAGAAGGGGGTCCTTCTCTGCTCGACACAGGCGGCGGCATAGAGGTACATAGCAGCGGACCAACTCTGCCAATCCTGGCCTTGGGCGGTGCCGTCTTGTGCGCGGTGCCATTCGTTGAATCCGAAATCAACGGGTGCCTCTCTGGCGCCTCGAACGAGGTGTGTCAGGGCAAGAAGCTTCTTTTCCGCTAATCTGTATCTGCCCGCGGCGACGAGTGCGGCGACATAGAATCCACAGATGAACGGCCAGATGCCGCCGTTGTGGTATTCTCCCGGCTGGTTGTATTTTCTGTATCTGGGTATCCAGTCGGGGTCGTCGGGCCTTGTGTAGGGAAAGAAATTGGGGGGCAAGTCAACGGCAAGGTCCTCGTTTTTCTGCAGTGCCTTGCACTCTGCTTCGATCCACTTGATAAGCTCCCTGGACCTCGACTTGGCGGCAATTCCGGAAAGGATTGCCATTGAATTGCCGAGCAGGTCGAACCTGTCGCAACGATATACTTTGTAAGACCATAAGGCGTAGTATGGCTTATGTTTCAGGACGAGTCCTTCGTGGACATGCCGATGTTGCCTGTCGGCTTTGATGCTGAATCTGGCCATAAGCTCTCGCAGTTCGTTGGCCTGTTCGTGGCGGTCGTGAAGGCGGAGATATGTGTAAACTATGGTATTTACGAAAAGGCCGTAGCCGATGACCCATTGTTCGTCGCGCCAATCGCTTGTGGGCAGTTGGGCGACCATTACCCTGTCGCCGGGGCTCTGGTATTCCATCCATCGCAGCGCCCTGCGGACAGCCGGCTTAAGGAAGTCGGTTTCGTCGGTGGCCATCCTGTAGAAGCCGACGGCTGCCAGAAACAGGGGCGTGCAGTCACTTGCGCCGCGGTCCTGGGGGTCGTGTATGAGCGAGGGGATGTGCCCGAGGCGGGTCTGGTTGCTTGCTGCGACTTCCAGGACCCTTCGAAGCGATTTCCTCAGTTTCTTGTTTTCAGAGGCAAGCACGCCGAGGGAGCATATCATCATGTCACGGGTATATGGTTCGGGATAGCCCCAGCCTGCGGTTCGAGGCAGGCCGTGGTACGGGCCGTGAACATTGTGAAGCATGACTTCCAGAGCGGCTTTTCTGCATTTTTCGATGAGTCGAAGGTCGCGTTTGTCCAAGTCAGGATATCCCCAGTCTTTCGGTAACGAGGTTAATGAATTTCTGAGCAACGAGTCTATATGCGAAGTTTTCTTCGGCACGTTTCCTGCCGGCCTGGCCGAGCTTGCGGCGCAAGTCGGGCTTTGTCAGCAGTTCCTTGAGATGTTCGGCGATATCGTGCGTGCTGGCCCTGTAGTCAACGGTGCGTCCGCGTTTGAATATGACCCTGTGACCTTCCTCATAGCCGGATTCATCTCCTACGGTCACCTCGCGGAGCCTGATCTCCTGTGCGATGCCGGCGAGCAGAGCGGTTTGTCCGTGGAGCATGGTGTCGAGCATTCCCATGGCTTTGATTCCGATGACGGGTTTTTCACATGCATTGGCCTCGACCTGTATCATGCCAAAACCTTCGAGTCTGGATGGTGCGGCATAGATATCGCAGGCGGCCAGCAGATATGGCATGAAATTGCGGGAAACAACATTGGACGTATAAACGACTTTCTGGTTGATACCGAGCTGGGTAGCCAGTTGGAGGTCTATGAGGTTTTGGTGTTCGGTTCGAGGCTGCGGCCAAACCTTGCAGACGTACTTCCATTTTGGCACGTCGTTGTCAATCATTGCCAAGGCCTGCATCACCTCCTGGGCGCCTTTGCTCGTTGCATCGCCGCCGACGGTGAGTATCATTATCTCGTCGGGCTGGACGCCGAGGGCTTCCCTTACTGCGAGGACCTTCGGGTCATTCTTCTCCCTTGGGGCGAAGTTTTTCGTATCACAGCCGACAGGCAGGACTTCGATGTTGTCGCCTTTGAGGCCGTCGCGGACATATACGTTCTTGACCCATTTTGATGTTACAAGGACAAGAGGCAGCGCATCGAGTATTTCCTTGTAATTCGCCATGTAGCCGTCCACGACGAGCCAGGGTACGGGGCGAACGCCGAATCGTTGGGGGTGCATGACGAGATGTGGAGTATGGCCCCAGTAGCCGACGCCGACGACGACATCGGGCTTGAACCATCGATAGTACCATTCCTTTTCCTGCGCGGACTCGAAGTTTGCCGAGTGTACATCGACGCCGAGTTCTTCAAGCCCCCTGTGCAGCAGGTTGCCCTGTGTTGCAAGGCCTGCCGGCGATGCGGGGTAGTCATAGAGTGCAAGGACTTTCATTTTTTCAGGCTCCGTCAAACAAGATTAGTTTTGCTGGTATCTCTAAACACCCAGAAAGCTTCCTGTTTCGGGGTGGTAGTCGCCTCGAAGCTGGTATCGGTGAAACCGTATATCTTCGTGATAATCTCATATTTTTTCTGCCAGATGTTCTGAGGCAGTTCGAGAAAGCTGTCTGCGTCTCTGACGGCTCTTGGAAGGGTTTTGCCGCCCTTGTCCTCGTATGCGAAGAGTCGCAGTTCTGGTGTGAGCAGTCTGCCGGATTCCCGCAGGGCCATGACGGCATGAGCGACCTCTTCGTGCCGCCGGTGGTATTTATATTCGCCCCATCGACCATGTGTCAGGACCAGGTCGAATCGATCGCATGGGAGCAGATCGAGGATTGTCTGCTGGACGTCATTGGTTTTGAGGGGATTCTGTTCGGGGCCGTCATCGAGATCGCCCATTGCTCCGGAAGCGCCGAGGGCCTCGAGCGCCCTTGCGAATTTTGGCGCGCGGTCGTCATCGCCGGCCCTGCAGAGCGTTATTATGTGCCATTTGCTGTCGGGGTGTAGTAATATCGTGCCGCCGGTCCACAGGGTTTCGTCATCGGGATGTGCTACGATCACTGCGCATCGCTTAAAGTGCCACAATTGTGGATTTCCCTGCATTGCTGCCATCTGCGTGACTCCTTGTTGTTTTACGACGGCGGCTGGAAATATTTCAAGTTTCAGCTATTGCTATAGGATGAAAATCCAAGTGAAGACGCTTACGGCAGGATATTCGAGAAGTTCAGGCAAATCAATCATTTTTTTACCACGAAGTTGCCGATCATCCCGGCTGGACATGCTGGTCTAAGCTGGGGGGCAGCGGCGACAAGGGCGTTTACGTCAGGGCCTTGATGGTTTAGAATAGGCAACAGCCGGACTTCTAATACCGGGGCCATGTGTTGGTGAAGCTGGTGCTGTATGGATGTGCATAATCTTGTCAGTTTCGCAGGTATGTTTATCCTGTTGGGAGTGGGGTGGGTATTTTCTGCCGACAGGATGCGTATGAACTGGAGGGTAATTGGCTGGGGGATTGCCCTGCAACTGTTGATTGGGGTCTTTGTTTTTGTACTTCCGGTTGGGGCCGATGTCTTCGGGGTGGTCAATGATGTCGTGGTTCAAATACTCGATTCGGCGTCTGCGGGAGCCAAATTCGTCTTCGGGAGACTGGCGCTCGGTCCCGGACAGGTCAACGAAGATGGGGAAACTTCCATCGGATTCATGCTGGCATTTCAGGCATTTCCGACCATCATATTCTTTTCTGCACTGATTGCGATACTGTACTACTTCCGTATTATGCCGCTTGTGATACGGGGATTTGCGTATGTTTTTACCCGGCTGATGCGGATATCCGGGGCCGAATCGCTGGTTGCGGCAAGTAATATTTTCGTGGGGATTGAATCGACGCTCACGGTCAAACCCTATCTTGGCCGGATGACGCAGTCGGAATTGTGTACGGTGCTGACGGCGGGTATGGCTACGGTGGCGTCGAATGTTCTGGCGTTATATGTTTTCAGTTTGCAGGAGCAGTTTCCAACTATAGCCGGCCATCTTGTTTCGGCGTCTTTGTTGTCGGCGCCGGCGGCGGTGGTTATGTCGAAGATTATCCTGCCGGAAAGCGGCGAACCGGTGACATTGGGTGTGCATGTTCGACCGTTTTACGAGAGGGAAAACAGTCTCTTCGAGGCCGTAATCACCGGGGCCAATGCGGGGGTGAAGATGATAGTTGGAATTGCAGCGCTGCTGATTGCGGTGTTGGGGTTGGTGTCGCTTCTGGATTTGGCTGTGGGTGGAGTGGGCGGGTGGATAAGCTCTGTTTTTGGAATTGAATGTCAGTGGTCTTTGAAAGCGATATTCGGCTACATTTTCTATCCGGTGACGTTAATACTGGGTGTGCCGATCTCTGATGCGCCGGAAGTCTCACGAATTATCGGCGAGCGGGTCATCGTGACGGAAGTTGTATCCTATCGAGACTTGGCAACTGTGATGAAAGCCGGGGGATTGGAATACGATCGCTCTGCCGTGGTGACTACGTATGCGCTTTGCGGATTCGCGCACGTTGCTTCAATGGCAATTTTTGTAGGGGGAGTATGCGGGCTGGCGCCCGAAAGAACTCGGGACGTTGGACGGGTGGCAATCAGGGCGCTGGTAGCGGCGACATTGGCGTGCCTTATGACCGCATGTGTGGCGGGGGCTTTCTATCGATCAGGGGGGTCGATTCTTCTGGGTTTCGGGTCTTAGAGGTTGGTCGCTTAGTTGCGTCGGCGGAACTTGGTGGGGATAGAATCTCCGGGGAACTGGGCCTTGAAGTTCTTGGGGTCCATGCGAGGTGTTAAACTGGGGCATTTTGGCGTTTTACAGGCGTGAACCCCATCTGTGAGCCAATATCGGGGGTGGTTACGCAAAAGTCGATGCGGCGGGGCAAGTTAAAATAAGAATAGACGGAAATTTTTGGGCGGAGCGGCTTATTTTGATAGAATAGACGGTAACAAAAGGCGCGCTAACTGCACATAGTAGTAGCAATAGTAGAAGATGCACAATTATCGGTAGTTAATGCACGACGGAACAGACTACATTGAGTTGGTCCGGCGGGCGCGGCTTGGCGATAGTAAGAGCCTGGCAGCCTTGGCCGAACGATTCCGGGGGCGTCTCTATGCGTACGTCTATCGGATTGTAGTTGACCGTGATTTGGCACAGGATGTTGTTCAGGAGACTATGCTGCAGATGTTGACTGTAATTGGCAAGCTTGAAAATGCCGAACGGTTTTGGCCTTGGTTGCGAGCGATTGCCTTCAACCGGATTCGGCGGGCGTACAAGGAGGGCAAGAACCGACGATCCAGGGCCATGGCGAACAAATCTAATGGAGAGCGGCGGGACAGTCAGGAGGACGGCGGCTTGGCGAAGTTAGTGGCTGAGGAGTTGCGCGGGGCGGTTGTTGCGTGTATCAAGGAACTGAAACCCGAACAGAGACGGGTTCTGACGATGCGCTGCTATGAAGAGATGGAATACTCGGAGATTGGCGAATTGACCGGGTGCAGTGAACTGGGGGCGCGTGTGAGATTCTGCCGGGCCAAGCGAGCGCTTCAGAAACGACTGTCGAAGAAAGGCTTCGGCAAAGGATTTCTCGTTACGGCTCTGGTGGTGTTCGGCAAGCTGACGGCGCCGAGCAAGGCCGCCGCGGCGGGGATATCGGTGACATCGGTGACGACAAAGGCCGGGGCATTGGCAGGCCTGCTTGCCCTGGCCGGGAGTAAAGGAGCGGTTATCACCGTGGTGACGGGCGGCATGATCGGCCTCGGCGCGATGGTAATGAGCAACGGGCCAGACGGCGGGCGGATGGAAGATATTATAGGTAGCATGCAAGCGGGACAGACTGTTACGCGAGCGGAGGAGGGTGCGGAGGAGAGCTGGTACTACTATCCGGCCGGCAAAGACGGGCCGGTGATGATGCGCACGGTCAGGTGGGAGTCGAGCGCAGCGCAGTCGTATTGCCAGTTGTGGCAGGACGGTGAGGCAGATTATTACTTTGACAAGAGAAAGAACACCATTTATGTGAACAACTGGCGGATGTGCCGCGACGGACTTGCCGTTCAGCGGCTTCCGACGGATTGGGCCGAGTTGAGGGATTTCATCTCAACGGTCGAAGATTCTATCGACCAGATGGCGTATGTCTCCGGCGATGGAAAGGGATTACTCGTAATCACCAGGAGCGAGGGGCTGGAACTCAGCCGTGCCAGGATCGTTCGTCACTACAATATGATGAATGAGGAGTACTTCAAGTACAAGTGGCCTGCTACCGCGACCGTGGTTGACCGGCGGGACATGATGCACAAGCGGGGTTGGACGTATTTCAGGATATCGGGCCAAATCGGGAGTGAGCAGGTTAGTGGAAAGGGGCGGATACCTTTTGTCTATGATGCGATGGAGGAGCACTATCCGTGGCTGGAACTGCGCGTTGGGGGCAAGGTGCGCATTGTGGACTGCGGTTCGAAGGCCGTCGTTTATAATGGCCACGGGCAGACGATGTCAGGTTATCAAGGGCAGAGCTTCTTTCAAGGGCTGGGCCGGCCATGGATGGGACTGCATACGATTGACACGGTTCGCCGGGACGCCGCTGAACAGCGTGTATGGTTTAAGACCAGGCGACCGGACGGCGAAGCCGATAAGGTGCAGATTACGTTGACGCATGATGCGACTACTCTTATATACACTATCGATCTTGAGAACGATACTATTGATGAGATACTCATCATGGTGGATAATGACGTTGGTGGGGAATTGAAATTCTCTTATCTTCAAATGATTGACGGGGCTGCCGAGGAATTCATCTCGCCGAGGCGGATTAGCCCTGTCGAATCGTCTGGGAGCCGCATGGAAGGCCTGTGGCTTATGAAGCTGGTAGAGGATAGTTGGTGATTCGATGGACGGCATTCGGTGCTGAGGTGGTTGGTTTTTGGAAGTGGGCGAGCATATGGATTGCGACAAGGTTAGCAGCATAATGCGAGGCGCCGCGGTGATTTTTCTCGCTGCGGCAGCGGCTGGCTTTGCCGGAGGGGTTCTGTATGTCGATGTGGATGCTGTCGGCGGCAATGACGGATCGAGTTGGGACAACGCCTACAACCACCTTCAGGATGCCCTTGGCGACGCCGGTTCCTTGGCAAAGCCTGTAGAGATACGGGTTGCGCAAGGTGTGTATAGGCCTGATGAAAGTGCGGCCGAGCCGAACGGCAGCGGCGACAGAACCGCGGCATTCCAACTGATAAACGGCGTAACTATCATGGGCGGATATGCCGGCTACGGTGAGGCGGACCCTAATGCTCGTGATATCGTGGCTTATGAGACAATCCTCAGCGGCGATCTTGACGCCAACGACCCGGAATTGGGTGCCTTGACCTGGGAAAATGTCGATGATTTCATTCGCAGCCCAGGCCGGCTGGAGAATTCATATACGGTCGTAATCGGCAGCGGCACCGACAGCATCGCCGTGCTGGACGGTTTTACAGTAAGCGGCGGCCACTCGGACGGGCCGGTTTTGGGTGAGTGCCCCGATGTTGACTACCGACACAGTACCGGCGGCGGAATGTACAACGACCAGGGAAGTCCGACTATTACGCATTGCACATTCCACCGAAACGTTGCAGAATCATTGTCATACTATGGCGAATCTTACAATTGTTGCTGCGGCTATCCGCCTGGGTCGAATCTTCTGCCAGGCACCGCCGGCGGCGGCATGTGCAATCGTGACGCCGGCCCCATCGTGAGCGACTGCAATTTCGTCGAGAACATTGTTTATGGGGCCGACCAATTCAGCACCGGCGGAGGCATGTTCAATATCAACAGCAGTACCGTGCTGTCGAATTGCGTCTTCGTTCGTAATGTCGCAACGGGTTTTGACAACGAATACGCCGGCGGCGGCCTGTACAATCAGAGCAGCAACGTCGAAATGACCGGCTGCCGGTTCACTGAGAATACGACATTCCACAGCGGGCCTGGGGGAGTAGCTATCGCATTTGGCGGCAATGCTGTTCTGACCGGATGCAGGATCGAAGATAACCTGACCGGTGGAATGAGCATTTCCGAGAGCAATCCGGTATTGAATGATTGTACTTTTCACGGCAACTCTGGCGGCGGCCTGAAGGTAGGTGGCTACTCGCAGGTGATATTGACGGACTGCACTTTCAACGCGAACTCGAACAACCAAGGCGGGGGGATGTCGCTATCAGACAACTCCGAAGCGGTCTTGACAGGGTGCAGCTTCGTCGGAAATACGGCCGATGGCGGCGGCGGATTGCGCAATTACTATGGAGCGACTGCCACGCTGGTCGGTTGCGAGTTCTTCGGAAACTCAGCTTCGTATGCCGGAGGCGCCATACTCAACAGGGTCGCCGAGCTGACGGCGGTAAACTGTATCTTCAGCGGCAATGAGGCCGACGGCGAAACAGAATCCGATGGGGGCGGTGCTATCCATAACGACGAGTCGGAGGCAGCAATAGTCAACTGCACGTTTGCAGGCAACTCGGCATGGCATGGCAGGGCATTGACGTGCTGGTTGGAGGGTGTGGATGAATCCTGCAAACTGCAGGCAGCTAACTGCATATTCCGCGACGGCGGCGGCGAGGTCTGGGCCGCCGAAGGGGCGGAAATACAGATAACATACAGCAATATTGAAGGAAGCTGGCCGGGAGCAGGTAATATTGACAGCGATCCACTCTTTGCCGATGCCGACGGTCCTGACGATATAGTCGGCACCGCCGATGACGACTTGCTGCTGATTGCGGGCTCGCCGAGTATTGATACGGGCGATAACGCATCGGTTCCGGCATGGATCGAAACCGATTTTACCGGCAGGGTCCGCATTATGAACGGAATCGTTGATATGGGCGCCCACGAGCTTCAGACGCACATATATGTGGACGGCACGAACGGCGACGACCTAAACGACGGCCTGACACCTGAGACGGCCTTTGCTACGATCCAGAAGGGTATGGATGCAGCGCTGACCGGCTATACCGTCCTGGTCTATCCCGGGGTGTACAGCCCTGCCGAAGGCATTAACTTCTTCGGCAAGGCGATAACCGTCAGAAGTATCGGGGATGCGGCAATACTGGAAGCGCCGGAAGATTATGCGGTTTCGTTTCACAATATCGAAGGACCTGGCAGCGTCCTGAAAAACTTCGTTATAAGGAACAGCTTTGTCGGCATCTTCATGGCCGGGCCCGGAGTCTCGCCTACAATAAAGAATGTGACAGTCGTCGGTAATGAATTCGGAGCCGCCGCTTATGCCAACGCTAATCCAGACATCACCAACTGCATATTCTGGGACAATGCCGACGGTGACTTATTTCAATGCCAGGCCCAATACAGTTGGATTCAGGAAGAAATGGAATCCGAACCTATTGAAGGTCTGATTTGTCACTGGATGCTTGATGAAGGCCAGGGCAAAACTGCGTGTGACTCGGCGGGCGACAGCGATATGCAGATATGGTGGAACCAGTGGGCCGACGGTGTAATCGGCGGAGCACTTGAGTTCGACGGACGCAGCTATGCCCAGGCCGACGACCGGCCCGCCCAGCAGATATTGACGAACCAAATGACGCTGAGTGTATGGATAAAGCTGGGCCCGGATCTCGGCAGTGCCGAGGGACGGATAATATGCAAGGAGGTAACGCCGGAGAATGCCTGGTCGCTGGCGGTTTATGGCGATGGGTACTCCGGCAGCGTGGGAAACAACGTGGTCTTTCACGATTCCGACGGGGCCGATTTCGGCTACGATTGTGTCAGTGCGACGAATCTGAATCCCAATCAGTGGTATCATATCTGCGTGACGGATGTCGGCGGGAGTATAAAGATATACCTGAATGGCCGGCTTGACACGTCAAGCAACGATGGCTATGGGATACCCTCCAATATACCTGCTCCGATACGAGTGGGCTGGATAAATTACGGCTCGTATTTTCACGGGCTGATGGATGATGTCCGGATTTACAGTCGGCAGTTGGGCGAGTCAGAGGTGTTGCAGCTCTATGACAACGCCAAGTGGGGCTATGGGGCCGGTGCCGACCCCCTTCTCGCCAATCCGTCCGGCGGCGACTATCACCTTCGGTCTCAAAGAGGTAGGTACTGGCCGGAGCATGATTTATGGGTTCTTGATGACGTTACGAGCCCTTGTGTGGACGCCGGAGACCCTAATGATACTGCCGTCGGCGAGCGTACCCCAAACGGTGGAAGGGTTAATATCGGGGCTTACGGGGGCAGTTTTTACGCGAGTATGAGTGAATGCTGGAGTGCGGCTGATTATAATTGCGATGGAGTGGTGAATATGATAGATATTGCAGTTGTGGCTGAAGAATGGCTGCAAGTGCGGGAGTGGACCGAATAGGTCCGGATGATAAAACGGAACTTGTGATATTTAGAGGTGACGTATTCGGGCTTCGAACAGTATGTTCCAAGGCATACTGTGGCAGTATGCGCGGCCGGAATGAAAATAGAAAGTTAGAGACAGCGTTACGATGACAAAAATCGACGGTCAATAGATCCTGAATTGGCCGGCCGGTTAGAAGGGATTGTTTATCGCAGTGCACGATTACATCTCTGACGGAAACGACAGCAGGCGGGAGGGGTTCACCCTCATGGAACTGCTTGTGGTCATCTTTATCATCTCGGTGTTGATGTCGATATTGGTGCCGGTTGTCGGCAAGGCGCGGAGGCATGCGAAGGCGCTGTTGAATATGAACAACCAGCGGCAGATAGTAGATACGCTGAATTGCTACGCATTTGATCACGACGACAGGTATCCGGAATCGGTAGCGACGTTGGGCACAGGCCGATATTGGAATTGGCAGGAACCGACCATGCTTACCGGATACCTGAAACGCAGTCCCCGCCTTCATCGCTCGGTGGGCAGGTACCTTGGAGGCTATATTGGCGATGCGGCTGTGGTGACATGCCCGAGTGCGCCCAAGCAGTACAGCTATATCAATGAGGCATGGGAGGCCGGCGATGATTGGGATAATCCGGATACTGGACCGGTGCCCGACCCTGTGATAGGGACATACTGCTTCTATTGGAACTACGTCGGTTATCTCGGCGAAGAGGAAGGTCTGTTCATCGGTCCGAGAGGACCTGCGGGAGGTCGAGAGCAGAGCGATCTGGTGGTGAGCGACTATTTCGGCTACGACCACTGGCGCAGCCCCCGTCGTTTCGGTAGTTGCGAACGACTGCCTGGAGGTGAAATAACGGAAGGAACGGATGTTTCATCGTCTTATTGGTCATTGGATAAGAGGGATGCCAATGACGCGTTGAAAAACCTGAGAATAACGCTGCATGCCGGATATCTTGACGGACACGTCGGAAAGTATCATCCCTCGGATGTCGTGCCCATGCAGGTATCGCTCAGTCCGGACGGGCGCACCCCTTATCCTGCGGGTGTAGGGCCGGGTGTGTTTTACTTGCCGCAGGCGGCTCTGCTGCAATGGTGAGAGATTGAAATGTTAATAGAGGCCTTGTCGGTAAGGGTAGTATCTGTGCCGGCTCAACGCTGTCGCCATTTCTCTTCTGCTTCGGGACGCCGGATGTATGTTGGGATTAACTTTGCAGGGTCGGCGAACTCTCCGTTGAGCGCAAGCTGGTACCCTATGGCGTGTACGTTGGCGGCCTGAGGACTCCAATATCGTTGGTCAAGGAACCTGCTGCCGGGCGATTGGAACTTATCCTTGTGGTACAGCAGACCGTCACCGAGCAGATATATGGGATTTGCTGAGTCTGCGAACCGAGACAGAAACTCAGATGCGCTCATCAGGGAGTCAGGAATGAGTCTTTGCCAGGTTGTATAGGGTGCATGACAGTCTTGGGGTGTCGGCTTTAATGATGTTGTATCCTGTCTGCCTTTACGCTGATATGCGGCCGTGTAGAACTGATTACGCTTGGCATCAAGAATGGCTGCAATCCTGCCGGCGGATGGCGTAGTAGGTGCATTAGCTGCGATTACGTCGAGCGTATCAACGGCGACGATCCTGACAGGATTGGTCAGATGCATAACCTTGGCGACAGTAGTGGCGATTCGCAGCCCTGTGAAGCTGCCGGGACCAATGGAGATATAGACATGATTGATTTGGGCGGGACTTCGGTCGAAGCGGTTCAGCAGTGCCTTGATAGCTGGGAATGCTTCACAGCTATGTCGCATAGGAGCTGTGAAGGTGGTCTGGGCGAGAAGCTCGGATCCCAGAGCCAGCGCAACAGAGCCGACCCTGCTTGACGTTTCGAGTGCAAGTATTAGTGCGTTATTTGACATAGTGACACCGTAGATACTTACCTATATTAACACGAGCGTTCAAAATCGCTTGTTTCAGTATTGTCAGGCCCGATTTTTAGCTGTCAAAATTCGAACTTTTGGCTTACTTTTTAGTTGAGCAGTAGTACAAACCAAGATATTATCGGCTATGTGGGCGTATGGCAAATTTTTCGCTTGCAAAAATGGGTAATTTTCAATAAAATGAACAATCATAAACTACACGAATCTGAACTGAAGATGTGAAGGAAGAATACTTAGATTCTCTCAAGGGTGATCCTGGTGGGGTTGTTCTACATATGAGGGTGGTTATTTGGGCAGGAGGTTAGCTTTGAACAGGCCTAGCTTTTTCTTTAAGTCGTATGTTAGAAGGTCTCTATTCGCTGGTTTGGCGGCTCTAACGTTGCTTATCCTCGTTTTTCCTGGGGCTACTCCTTCCGAGGCGGGAGTGGATGATTCGTTGCGCCAACTGGTCCAGAGATACGTTCAGACCGGCAAGCAGCAGTTAGAGGAAGGTTCGTATGCTGAGGCTGTGAAGACGTTCGGCACTGCGCAGGGCTACCGGGAATATCTCACCGTGGGCGGGCAGACGGAGTTGCGTGATCTCCTTGAGAAGGCTGAAATTGGGGCAGTTAGCCGAAAGCGCGTTGACGAGGCGTTTTTCCAGGCTAACGAGTTGATCAAACAAGATCAGTTGCAGCAGGCCAAGGCACAACTGGAACTGATTCAGAGCAATCAGACTCTTACGGATGCGGAGCGGAAGATGCTCCCTGAGGCTTTGAGGCAGTTGACCGGTGCGATACGGGATGAGCAGTCACGTGCGAGGCAACGTGCGAGGAATGCGTCTCGAAATGTTCGAGCGAAGAATACCGTGAAGACAACTTCAAGCAAAGCGCAGAACGAGTTGGAGAAGCGACAGAAGGAGGTTGCAGAGCTCTACTATCGGAGTCTTGGTTATTATGAGATGGGGCAACTTCAGAAGGCCCGGGATGGTTTTGTTAAGGTTATAGCAAGCGGGTTGATTCCTCCGAAGATGGTCGAGTCGCTTGAGGGGTATATTGCAGCTATAGACAGTCGCATGAATGGTGGGGCAGGAGCGGGTAATCTCGCCATGCCGAAGGTTTCCGGCACGCCCCGATTGCTCGATAAACCGAAGGCACAGAATGTCAATATTTTAGCTATTGCTGAGCCCGAGACTCCCGCGTTCAACGGTGGTGCAGGCAACGTTGAGGGTCAAGCCGAAGAAGTGAGCGTTGCTGGTTCGCGGGAACCACAGCCGGTGACGGAAAAAGGCGGATACATCGAAGTTGTACTGCGAAAAAGGAACATAATTCGAAGCCATACCAAGGCGGTGGTGGAAGACGCGATTAGAAATGCGGATGCGAGTCTGGCAAAGGGCGATTTTGACGACGCGAAGAGGACGGTGGCTATAGCACGGTTCACCGTTAATGAAAACGAGATTCATCTTGGAGATACGCTCTTCACCGAGTACAGCAGCCAGCTCAATGCAAAAGAGGCCGAGGCTATAGATCGAGAGGCCCGGTGGAAAGCTCAGGTTGAGGAAAAGGCTCGTCAGGATGCGATTGAGGCCGAAAGGAAACTGCGTGAGCAGATGGAAAGAGACAAAGAGGAGAGAATCGCCGAATTGATGCACAGCGCAAAGGTTTTTATGAGTGAGGGGCAATATGAGGCGGCCTTGGGGCAGTTGGAGGCGTTGCTCACACTGGATCCGTTGGATGACGAAGCGTTAACGCTGAAAGACACGCTGAAGGACATGATCTACTTCAAGAAGGAGAACAAACTTCAGAGAGAGGCCGACCGCCAGAGAGCCGAGAGCCTGCTCAACGCGGTTGAGACGGGAATACCGTACTCCGACGATGTGACCTATCCCAAGAACTGGCGTGAGATAGTCGAGAGACCGACCCGAAGGCCCGACGAGCCGATCGGATTGGACCCGGAGGATATGGCGATTGACAGGCAACTGCAGGAGATAGTCGATTTGTCGGCTTTGACGCCGACTATGCCTTTCAGTGCGGCGATAGATGAGATAAAGAATGCCGTTGATCCCCCGTTGACGATAGTCGTCCTCTGGCGGGACTTGTACGACCAAGCAGAAGTCGAGCCGATGACGGAGATAAACATGGATGGGCTGCCCGCGATTCGTCTTGGGACCGGTCTTGCGAATCTGCTGAAGGCGGTTACCGGCGATGTTGGCGAGGAGATTGGATACGTCATTGATGATGGTGTGATTACAATCGCGACGGTTGGTATGCTTCCGAGCAAACTTGAGACGCGCGTTTACGATATATCCGATCTTGCCGGTCAGCAGGCGAATTTCCAAGGCATGGGCGGTATGGGCATGATGGGCATGGGCATGATGGGCATGGGCGGCATGGGCGGC
>JAFGCD010000141.1 GCA_016932835.1 Sedimentisphaerales bacterium | reverse complement strand
TTTTTCGCCCTCACCCCAAAGTGGGGTGGAAAAAAGAAAACATCGCTCGATTGCCAAAGAGCTAATTTATCGTACCATCTCCTTATTGAAAGAGATTAACAAAATTTCCTTACTCTTAACACGGTTTATTTTGGCGGTCGGACGTTACGGTTTTGTTACAGGCGTATTCTTTTTGGGTGATTTTTCGGGGGGCAGCCAGCTGCCGGAGAGTCTTCCTCAAGCAGCGGCGGGGCCAGCGAGAAGCGTATTTGACGACCAAATGGGCAGGTTCGAAGGTGGGAAGCGGTTTTTGGGGGGTGTTTCGCGGGTGGCTACTTCGGTTCGATCGGGCTTCCGAGAATGTCGAGGGCGCCTTTGATAAAGGGCAGGGGCCTTGTTATTACCTGGGGGTCGTAGAAGTCTCCTATGACATCTACTTTCACGACCGCCTGGCCGAGGCCTTCGGCGAGAGAGCCAAAGAGGGACGCCTCGGCGGTAGCCAGCCGTTTTCCGCGTGCGATGAGTTCGAGATCGATCTTCTGCGTTTCAAGGTCCATTATCCCGGAGCCATAGAACGCTGCCGATTCGCCGGACAGGTCGAGCTTTTTGACGAGGAGGTGGTCTCTCTTGATATAGGAATCGACATACATTTTGTCGAAAGCGAATTCCGCCGGCTCGGCGAACCTTAGCACCTGGAGGAGTTTGGCGAGCGGCGATACCCTCCCGACTCGCATGTCAACGATTGAGAGTTTGCAGGTTCCTATTCGAGAGTTACTGTCGCCGAGTATCGCCCCGATATTGAGCGTTCCTTGCATTTTGCCGGTGGTTCGGTCTTGTCCCTGGTCGGATTTCATCTTCGTATCTGAAAGGAACTTTTTCAGATCAACGTTTTCAAATCCTGTCTGGAGGGTATAGTTGATTGCTCCGGAGGCGTTTTTGCTCAACTCGAGCCTGCCGGTCAGCTTGCCGCCATAACAGTCGGCGGCGAGGTTATCGGTTGCCCACTTGTTCAGCCGGCTGTCGTAGTCAACCCGTGCGGTGACATTAGTGAAAGTCTTTCCGAGTATTTCGAGGTTTTGCCTGCCGAGGGAGAGACTGCATTGGTCGAATCCGTGGTTTGTCCTGTATCGCGCGGCTATCGTTATTGGGCCGTTAATTTCTGTTTTTGCGCCGGAGATCATCGTGGAGCAGCGGTCGAGGTTCAGTATTCCTTCGGCATCTATCAATCTTGAGCCGTTATCATCAGGGCTTGAGATTGTCAGTTTGTCAAGATCGAGGTCGAAGCGGCTGGGCAGCACGAACCTGTCGCAGAGAAGTTTTATCGAATTCGGCAGGATCGAGCCAAGGGCTTCATCGAAGAAGATATCGGTCGCGTTCACATCGAGGACTGCTTCGCCGAAGCTCTTTTCGTCAAGCGTTACCGTCCCGTTGAGTTCGATTGCGGAGGTATCGGCTTTCATCCAGACAGAGTCACTCGGGGCGGCGGCGAGGTTTTGGAATTCGACCATTTGGGGGGTCACAACTACGGCGCCGGTGATGTCCTGCAACGGATATGAGAATCGGGTCGGATTGATAGTGTTGCCCAGGCAGTCGATGATGAATTTGTAGTTGGAGTTTTGTTCGGGGTCGAGTTTGCTCAGGTCTGCGGTCAGGTTGATTTTTCCGCGCGGCTTGAGGTCTGCGACGATTTTTGCTGCGGATTCGGGGAGCAGGTCGAAGAGGTCCTCGCCCAGAGCGGTATCCTTGAATTCGAGCGCCAGGTCGTAACGAGCGGGCTGGTCGTTTTGGCCCGGCCATATTGTGCCCTTGAGTGAGACGGCATTATCGGCGTATCGCCCGGCGAATTTCTTGATGGTTATCTGGTCCGGGGTGAATATCGCGCCTGCTGTGACGTCAGTCATCGGCAGAGGCAGGTGGTCGGATTTGAGGACGCCTTCTCTGAGCAGGAGGTCTGCGGTGAAGGTCTGGGCGGCGCCGGGCTGCGGGGCCATTGAGACGTTTATCCTGCCGTCCAATATTCCATCGGGGCTGAACTGGTCGTAGAGATCTTTCTGCTCTTTGGGCAGGGCGGCGTGAAACTCAGAATCGAGCGGGATATTGTTTACATCAATCGAGATTTCGTATCCTCGTTCGGCGTCTGCCCGCCGCGTCACTTTGCCGTTGAGCATTATTTTTTTGCCTTCGAACTCCGAGACTACGTTTGAAATGATGACGTTGTCGTCTTTTCCGGCTTCGAACGAGATTCCGCCTTTGAGATTCTCCAGCGGATATGGGAAGTCCCGATAGACGGCGTCGATGCCCTGGAGGTCGAGAATGAGCTGTTCGGTTCTGGACTGAGGGGAGGTCCTGGTAAAGCTGTAATTGATTGCGGCACTTCCTACGGGCGAATAGGCCTCCCAGAGTTTCTTTCGGCCTGCGCTCAGGGCGTTATACAGGTCCTCGTCGAGCGTCATTTTTTCGCTTGTAACCTTAATGTCGTATTTCCAGTCGGGTGCGAAGCCTTTCGTCCATCCGTTGAAAGCGAGTTCGACGTCGCCGTGATTGCCGATGAGATTGTTGAGCGTTATTCCGTTTCTGGTGAAGCCAATCGGTCCCTTGAGGTTTTTCACGGGGTATTTGAATTTGTAGTATGAGACCGCGACATCCTTGCAGTTGACGGTTCCGGTCAATGTGCTTTTCCGGAGTTCGTTGAGATTTCCGGCGGCTTTGAAATTAATGTCCACATGGCCGCTTGGGCTGTAGCGTTTGAAGAATCTCTGGAGGGCGGCGAAGGGCGTTGATTTTTCGATGAAACCGGGCCCCATCAGTGCGAATCTGCCCAGTTCAGGGCTTGTTCTGGATCGCAGGTCCTTTATCCTGGCATCGAGGGTGAAGTTTTCGTTCCGGTCGTACGTCAACACCGCCGCCATGGTGTCAATGGTCCATGCCATATCGAGTTCGGGCACATCTGCGGATGCGATTCCGCCTGCGATTTTAAGGAGTCCCGGTTCCCAGGAGCCGGTCAGATGGCTCTCTCCGAAACCGCCGGCTTGCGTAGCGGTTTTGAAATCGAAGCTGTAAGCGTTTTGGTCGGCCCATAATTTAGCCGTCAGCGGTATGGAAGCTGCGGTCTTGACCTGGCCGGCGGCGAGTTTGGTGTACTGTAGGACGCCTTTTTGCAGGCGAATAGTCGGCATTTTTTTTCTGTCGGATGTTTTGGGGAAATTCAATTTGAGGGATGAGAGATTCCATCGGTTGGTGTCCACATCATATTGTGCGTTGAAGACAAAATCGTTGACATCTATCTGTCGAAGGCTGGGGCGCAGCCGCAACAAACTGCCCGGACTGAATTGAGCACGTATGTTTTGGGCGGTGAGAATCGGTTGCGCGGATTCGGCGGTTTCGTCGGCAGTGATTACGAGTTCTTTGATGAACACCGAACCGTTGTTGCGAAAATCGACCGAGGCGGTGTCTATCCTCGTGTTTGTGAGTTCGGCGATTTGACTGATGGCGTTGCGGCAGAGTATGCGTCCGAGGAACATAAAGCCGAACCATGCTGCGATTGCCAGTATGGCAAACACTACAATCCAGCGGATAACCTTTCGGGCAATTCCGACCAGGAGGGGCATGTTCTGCTCTGCCGCCATTTTACTTTCTATCTTTCTTCATCGCTTTGTCGGCGATGTCCCGGCGGCAGTATGCGCCGTCAAACTTGATCTTATCGACCGCTCTGTAAGCAGCGGCTTTTGCCTGTGCGATTCCGTCGCCGAGTGCGGTAACTCCGAGGACCCTTCCTCCGGCGGTGACAATATCTCCTTCGACTTCTTTGGTTCCTGCGTGGAAGACTTTAACATTTTTATCTTCCTCGGCTGCTTCAATTCCGGTTATGACTTTTCCTTTTTCATAATTTCCGGGATAGCCGCCGGCGGCCATAACGACGCAGACGGCCGGTCGCGGGTCCCATTCGAGGGTGACGTTTTCGATGGTTCCGTCGCAGACGGCCAGGCAGACTTCGAGCAGGTCGCTCTTGAGTCTCATCAGGATCGGCTGGGTCTCCGGGTCTCCGAAGCGGACGTTGAACTCGAGGACTCGCGGGCCCCCGGCGGTTATCATAATGCCGGCGTAGAGCACGCCCTTGTACGGTGTGTCGTTTCGGTTCATACAGTCAACGATTGGGACGAGGACTTCTCGAGTGATCTGACTCATGAGTTTGTCGGTGACGATTGGGGCCGGGCTGTAGGCGCCCATGCCGCCTGTGTTGGGTCCGGTGTCGCCGTCACCTATTGCCTTGTGGTCCTGAGAAGACTCCATAACGTAGATATTGCGCCCGTCAACAAAGGCGAGTATGGAGGCCTCTTCGCCGAGGAGCTTGTCTTCTACGACGATTTTGGCGCCGGCTTCGCCGAAGATCTTATCGCACATTATCTTCTCGGCGGCGAGGATGCCGTCGGACGGTTCCTCGCATACATACACACCCTTGCCCTTTGCCAGTCCGGCAGCCTTGATGACAACCGGCTCGTCTCTGCTTGCAATGTATGCCTTCGCGTCCGGGTATCTGTCGAAGACCCTGCCTTCGGCGGTGGATATCGAGCAGGATCGCATCATGTGCTTTGCGAATGCCTTGTCTGCTTCGAGCTTTGCGGCCTCGGCTGTGGGGCCGAAGGCCTTTATCCCTGCGGCTTCGAATGCGTCAACGGCTCCTGCGGCGAGAGGGTCTTCCGGGCCGACGACTGCCAGGCCGACCTTCTTTTCTTTGGCGAACTTGAGGAGTTCTTCGATGTTATTTGCGTCGATGGGGATATTTTCCCCGCATTGGGCGGCGCCGGGATTGCCGGGGGCGATATAGAGCTTGTCGAGATTCTTCGATTGAGCGAGTTTCCATGCCAGTGCATGCTCGCGTCCGCCACTGCCAATCAAGAGTACATTCATTATTCCAGCCTCAAATAGATACCCTGCAACGAACTTAAGTTCTCCATTTCAGCGTTCACTATACGGCATCGATATTCAATAATCAACAGTCATTTACTCGCGTCTGCAGCCATGGAAACCTGCATGCCGTCTTCGTGCAATGACGGTTCCGCGTTTATGCGGAAACAGGCATTATGCTTGACATTTGCCTGTTGGGGCTTAGAATTCGGGTGGTCTGTCAAGGCCGAGGAACGGTTGATGCAGAGTTGAGGGGCGTTTATGGCTTCTTTGACTGCGGCGTGGGCGTCCGGGCGGAGATATATGCAGGTTGCTGTTTTGAGCGTGCAAAGCTACTTTTGAGGGTTCAGGTTATGCCGAGCAAAATGCTTTCGACGGCTTATGAGAGCCTCTCGAGTTTGCTCGAAGCGGGCGTGCCGCTGATTCGTTCTCTCAAGACAGTCACAGCGGGCCTGCGAGGACGTGAAAAAGCCGGATTTCTATCTGTCACCACTGCTATCGAGAAAGGCACGCCTTTGAGTGAGGCTATGGCCGGGCGAGGGAAGGTCTTCTCGCAACTGGAGATTATGATTGTCGGCGCCGCCGAGGCATCGGGCAATCTGGCGGAATCGTTCACCTTGCTTGGGAAGTGGCATGAATTCTCAAGGCGAATTCGCCGTAGGCTTTGGAGCGGTTTGATGCTGCCGATCTTCGTGATTCATGCCGTGGCTTTCGTGGTGCCGTTGCCGGCTCTGATTATTGGCGGTTTTGATTTTGGGGCGTATTTCCGCACGGCATCGCGCGTACTGGCTGTGCCGTACCTTATCGCAGCGGTAATAATCGGGATAATCGTTTTGACGCCTCAAACCGGCATCGCACGCAGGATGCTGGACCGGATTTCGCTTAGGATACCGGCTTTGGGCAGGGGCATCTACTATGTTGCGTTGAGCCGGTACTGCTGGGTCTTTCACATGACGTGCAAGGCGGGCATGCCCATGACCGAATGTGCGGATATGGCCTTGAAGGTGGTCGGCAATGCTGTAGTGGTCGAGTTGTTCCGGCCTACGCTGGCGAGCGTCAAGGCGGGCAATGCGTTTTCTGAGGGATTGAACTCGAAACTGCCGCCGGAATTCCTGGAACCCTGGCGAATAGCTGAAGAGACCGGAAAGTTGGACGAGGTATCAGAACGTCTGGCGGTGCGGAACGGCGAAAAGGCTGAATTCTGGTTCAGGGAGTTCGCTATATGGTTCCCGCGGGTGGTCTATCTGATCCTGATGATTGTGCTGGCGATAATCGTTATTCGGCAGTTCATGAGCGTCTATATAGGCGCATTGTCGGCGTGAGCAGGGGCGGCTGCTGTCTTCAACCTGCTGCCGGCGAGGGCGGCATTTCTTCTATGTCCTATAAAATGTGAAGCCGGCGGACTGTTACTGCCGATATATCGGACAGACGCAGTTCAATACTGCGCCGTGGTTTTGTGGCGGCAAAGATCGTGACAGCCCGATTTCGGGCTTTACCTCATAAGTAATCATCGCATTTGGAAAGTGAAGGGGCAGGAAATGGACAAACTACAAAGACCTGGGACAATGATATTCGCAGTGAGGATTTTTTCGGTGTTGGCGGTTGGGTTTGGCTTGGCCGGCTGTAGCGGCAAGACGGCCATGATCGAGGAGAATCAACTCAAACTCCAGGAATTGGTGGAGATGAACGCCCACCAGATAGGCGACGTTGCACAGCGAATCGAACAGAACCAGGCGAATTTGGAGAGGGCGATAGGCAGTCTTAACAGCAGCGCCGAGCAATTGGCGGCTCAGATCGATACGGTGGCAGAGGGTCATGCCGAGCTGCAGAGGACGGTGGCGGCAAACAATGTGCAGATGAAAGACAAGGTGTCTGCGATTGAGGGCAGGCAGCAACAGGCTCAAAAAGGCATTGCTGATTTGGAGAATTCGGCGGTAACGGCGGTTGCTGATATCGCGGCCCTTTCGAGCAAACAAAGGGAACTGGAAGGTTTGATAGAGACCAACGGACAGGCACTGGCGAGCAGGATCCAGTCAATGGAGGATTACCAGTCTGCGATGCAGAACGAGATCAGGAACGTTCAGGCCGGGGCCGAGAAGATTGCGGCAAGTCTGGCGGTACTTGCGGGGTCGCAGGCTAAGCTCGAAGAGGCTGTGCAAAGCGACAGGCAGCAGACAGCCGGTCGGCTTTCGAGGATTGAGGACAAGCAGCAGAGCCAGCAGGGCCGCATTCAGGAATTGAGCGGCAACGTTCAGGAGGTTGCCGCGAGCGTCAAGGCCCTCAGCGATAATCTCGTGAAACTGCAGGAAGTGCTTCAAAACGACACTCGCAATCTCGCCGAGGTTATCGAGGTCATAGGTCAGGGGCAGATAGAGTCTGATAGCAGGGCGGAAAGAGCTATTCGGGAATTGTCCGGTGCTATCGGCGCTATCGAGCGGAACCAGGCGGCGTTCAGAAATCAAATAGAGGAGATACGAAGCAGCACGGGGGAGATGATAAGCAGCTTGACCGCGACGCTCGAACAACTGAGGGTCAGCGAGTCCGGCAGCGTCGTTGAAGAGACCTCTAAGGTAGCGAAGACGCAGGCATCGGCGCCAAGCGACCTAAAAGAGCAAAATTGAGCCTCGGTTCGGCCGAATCCGTCGGTAAATGTCGGTGGTATCGTCAATAAGGCCGTGCAGATTATTGAGACAAGGGCAAGTCTGGCGAGACTTGCCCTTGTTTTATGGGACTATCGGCAAGATATGATATTTGGCCTTTGCACAGCGGGCGGAAAATGGTAGAATCTGCCGCGATTCAAAGAAGGCTGGGTATTCCAAAATGAAAGTAATCTGTAAGTTCAGAACAAACACCGGCGGCCTCGCGCTGCTTCTATGCGTTTCGGCGTTTTTACTGTGTTCGTGCTCGAACAAGCCGGGTTTTCTGGGGGCCGGCAAGGGAAGGAAGCCGCCTCGTATTCGGCTGTCCTGTTACGCCAGTTCGACAGTCGGAACAACCTATACAGACCTCGAACACCTCGGTTCTCATTCCTACAGCAGCAGCAAGACCGAAGGCAACGGGATACTGTACACCTGCAAGGGCGGGCACATAGATATCGCTCATCTTCGCAAGGGGGCGGACTGGACGGCGTTTTTGGCAGGACGGACTCTGGAACAGCTCAGAAGGGACAGACGGGAATTCTCGTTCAAGTTCTATGAGCCTTCGAGGTATTTTGTTACAGTTACCTATCCTGATAACTGGAATTCGCTGGCCGCGTATGAGAGAGAAAGCGCTGCCCGCGAGATATCTATCCGGCTTGGCGAGTACTTTGCTTTTGTGGGCTGCACGTGGCACGAGATTCTGACGTGGTTCGGGTACAGGCCGATTGTATTGTATCCGGAGTTTTCCTCGGCGTTTTCGTGGGAAGATTCTTACTCCAACCTGCTCGGGACCCACCTGGCTGCAGAGGCGTTGCGGAATACGGCCTTGGAATATGACGAAGCGATGACGGTTCTTTTGGCCAACGAGATTGAAAGCCTCGGGGCCCAATCGAAGAAGACGGCCCAGCAGTCGGCGGAGAAGATGCGAGGGGAATGGTTCTCCGGCAGTTTTTTGTTCTTGACGTCGATAAAAGGTCGTAACCTCGATATCGGGCTCGATGACGGCCATATCACCCCGTGGCTGGTGCCGGAGGTCGATGAATGTCCCGACGCTGTGGCTATGGACTATCCTGTGCCTGATCTTGGTTTTCTTTCGGATTACGGGTTCAAGTTGAAGCTGGAAATCGAGCCGAGAGAAGTCGAGCGTAACAAAGTTCTCAAGGTCGTCTATCCGGATTCGAAGAATCGGTCCAGGCGCATCGAGCCTGCGATTCACTTTCCAAAATATACTTCAGTCCGCCGGATGGCGGAATCGGTCGAAGCCGTCGGCTTCAGCCGTTATTTCCTTCAGTCG
>JAFGCD010000140.1 GCA_016932835.1 Sedimentisphaerales bacterium | reverse complement strand
GTGAATGAAAAGATCAAAACAACCCGCAAAGCGGTTCCACCCTTGGGTCGAAAGAAATCTCATCCACAACATTTGACACTATCTCAGCGAAGCGAGACGGCAGAAGAAACTGATGAAGAAGCGGCAGAAGGACAAGCTGCGGAGAAGGCAGCGATTAGAGGCGATCCCCTACACCCTGCTGAGCGCAAAGAAAAAGATCCGCGACGCCCGTCAATATCCCCTCCATGAGTGCCTGATTAATCCGTCATGGAAAGAAGATGGCTTGGCCAGGGTCGTTGTGTCTCGGCGTCAGCCTGACGGCAATCTGCTTTTTGGTGTATATCTGGTGGACACGCTGTGCTTGGGTCTTAAGAACACGTTCTGCAATACGGACTTTTCACAGTTGCGTTACCGCACAGAGCTTGTGGAAAGCGTGTATCGGGATGAGGACCCAGCCCAATGCTCAGCAGGCATGGCCCATCAGATCATCTATGGAGCGATTGCCTTTGCGAGGGGGTTTGGCTTCCTTTCACACAGGGATTTTGAACTCTCACAGTATGTCCTTGATAAACCCGGCACTTTCGAAGAGGCTTCAGAGATCGAATTCGGTCGTGATGGCAAACCATTTTTCATCGCAGGGCCGGATGATAATGTGCCGCGCATTCTCCGACAGCTTGAGTCAACCGCAGGACATAGGCAGTTCGATTATATTTACGGCGGTGATAGTGCTGTCCCAAACCTGCCGGATGAGACCGAGCGGATCATAAGGATGATCGAATGAGATCTCAATACCGCGGCACATGGCTCATCTCAGAGATGGAATCATGGGATGCCGACTTTATCAACCTTGTCGGCCAAGGATACTTGACCGTTGGCCGGAATAACTCGGGATTCATGCAGTTCGGTGCAGTGGAGCTGGACTTAGACTGGCGCGTCGAGGATGCCGGAGGCATCGAGCGACTTGAATTTACCATGCAGGGCTTCGACGAGGGCGACCCGGTCTCAGGCAGGGGCTGGGCCACTGTCTGTGACCTTAAAATGACCGGCCGTATATATCTTCACAAGGGTGAGGAGTCCGGCTTCACAGCTATCCGGGAAAAGAAGCGTAGAACCGCGACCTGCCCCCAAACGAAGGTTATCAGCTTGCCCGAGCGAATCTCTTCAGCAGACCAATGCTTGGAGCCCAGGGTGTACGTGGTGGAGGTACTCTTCAAGCAGCAGAAGCCGCCTCTCATGCAGTTTGCCTGTGATCTGAACATTGGTCCAGAGCTTGCGCCTGAAATAGAGGAAGACTCCTGGGGAACGCGAGGCAGCTTGGAGATATGGTTCATGGAGATTCAAGGCCGAAAACTGACCCTGAGTATCCAGCGTGCCCACTTCAAGCGAAAAGAAACCTATCTGCGTGATCTCAAGAGTTTCCTGCACGATATGGAGTCCCTTTCCTACGTTGAGCGGGTTCAAATCGATAAACACTGATATCGCATGAAGACTATGGTCGAGAAGATCACCGACGACAAGCTGAGTAGCTATCTACAGAAGGTTGGTAAGCCTGAACTGATTGCCTGGCTTATGGCTCGTTGCCGGGAGGACGAGAAGCTGCGAGCCTCGCTCCTGGATCTTGCCGCCCCCAAAGAAGAGGCTAAGTCATTGGCCAGTGAGATCAACGCCCGTACCAGCCGGGCGTGGCGGCTTTGCGACCAGCGAGACGGCTGGAAGATGGCCCTGCCGATCTCCCGCGAATTGGACCAGGTTCTCACATCGATCCAAAGCCTGATGGACAAGGGCTGTCTTGTCGAAGCCGAGAAGCTGCTGGTGTCCTTTGTCAAGAAAGCTGAGCGGGGCATGGCTGAGGTTGACGATTCCTATGGCCATCTCTGGCCGACCTGTCAGGAGGGGGTAACGCTTTGGGGAGAAGTATGGAGCCGGATCGAACCGCGCGATACCGTGCAGCTTGTCAATCTTGTCTACGGGCATATCCACGACAATGATTATGCGGTCAAGGACGATATGATCTGCAAATTCGCCAAGGCATTAGGCGATGAGGGTTTGCATGCCCTGCAACGGCGACTCCGAGGCGATTTGGCCCAGTTACCACCACTCGACCCCGAAGAACCCCACTGGAAACGCGACTTCAACCGAAGACAGATTATCAGTTGGCTGAAGGATATCGCCGACAGCCTCAAAGATGTTGACGAGTACATTGCCATCTCTGAATCTGAACAGCAAATTGAAACTGACGCGATGGAAATCTCACGACGTCTGTTTGACGCGGAGCGCTTTCAAGAAGCTCTCACTTTCTTGGAAAAGTGTCGTGCCGGTCAGGGATTCCTCCGGGGCGAACCTTATGATTACCCCTCCCTTAGATGCAAAATACTGATCGCCCTCGGCCGCACCGAAGAGGCCGGGGACACGCTATGGCAGGAATTCACGAAAGGTCTCGGTCTGCACACCTTTGAAAAGGTGCTGGAACTGACGCCCGTCGAGGAAAAGGACGCAATTCACCGCAGAGCTGTTTCATTGGCTGAACATTACCGCTCCCCTGAGCAGGGAGCTTATTTCCTGGTACAGATGAATGAATTGGAGCGGGCCGCCAGGTTGATCGAGCAACGGCAAGATGAGATTTCCGGCTCGTGGTACAGTTCGCTTTCAAAAGTGGCAGAGGCTCTCGCAGGCCCATACCCTTCACAGGCCTGGCTTGTCTATAGGAGTCTGCTATTGGACATTTTGAACAGCGCTCGCTACAAGGCGTATAGTCATGGCGCGAAGTATTTGGCGCTCATGGAGCAATTGGCAGAGAAAGCCAATCTTCGACCCCGGCAGGCTGAATTCATCCAGACGCTCCGTCAAAAACATGGCCGGAAAAGCTCGTTCTGGGCCAAGGCGAAACTGGGTGTTCAATAACCGATCACAGTTGTTCAAGACATGCCCTTAACCAGCTTCTCGCAGACTGCACTGCCGAACTTATAGGCAATCTCCTGCGGGTGCCCATTTATCGCGCGACCTTTTGGTTGGTTTCTGTGTTAGGAATGCGTCCGTGAGCAACACAATAGACTCGCGGACAATCAATCCGTTGGTCAGTTGGCATACCCCTGCAACACAAAGATACTTGTACCGTAGATCCATAGCCCGAGCATTAGAGGAAACTGTCGCTTTCAGAGAAGTCATTCACAAATCACCGCTTCGTGGCATATGCCAGGAATGCGGCCACCCTGTGCGGTGGGAGGCAAACTGCGAGGTTTGCGATTTCTGCGGTCACAGCAATTGTGGGTAGGCGGCTCGGGTCCGGACCAGCCTGATTCGTGGTTGTGAAAGGCCTGCTTGGACCATCGGATGCGTGATCGGATGCTCTCGTGACGAGCCGTGTACCCTCATTCTTGGCCGACCAATGGGGGGCTCTGAGGAGTACCCGGTCGATGCAATATGCCAGACAAGTAATCAGCGTCAGCCATACCTTCTTCTTGGTCGGAAGAGGCCAGCTGATAGGCTCGGGACTGGCAAGGACTTTCATCTGAATGTGATTTAAGTCCCTGCTCGACAAGCACTTGGCGGTCAATAATGATTGTGCTGTACGAGAAGGAATAGCCTTGTGAATTGGCATGCATCAGAAAACTTGAGAAATACCTTGCACTGAAATGAACAACATGTTAATGTGTGAGTATATTGTGTTATAGTAAATCTGTTCTTTTCGGATTGTTGGCTATTGGCTATGAACAAAGAGACCAAGAAGTTCTACGAGCTTAAAGCTGAGATTATTCAGGCGGCGGCACACCCGATTCGCCTTGCTGTCATCGAGTTCCTGAGTAACGGCGAACAGTGTGTGTGCGATATTGTCGAGCATGTCGGGGCACAGCGGTCAAATGTTTCGAGGCATCTGTCAGTAATGGTCAAGGCAGGGGTGCTCCAAAGTCGTAAGGAAGGACTCAAGGTAATGTACTCTTTGCACACTCCCTGCATTCTGAAGTTTCTGTCTTGTGTGGAACAGGTTCTTAAAGAACGGATCGCTAATGAAGCCGCTATGCTGAAGAGCCTTCAGGCAATTAGGGCTTAGTTTTTTTTGGCAAAGTATGTGAGTATTCCGTATTATAGCGTTATAAGATGAAACGGTCTCATAGTAAGTGGGCGTTGATGTGTGAAATCCTCAAGCCGCTGGCTTACAGTGCCAGGCTTGAGATGTTGTCTCTTTTAGATAATGAAGACACGAGTATTCAACAGATGTCTTTGAAGAGCAAACAGTCTGAATCAGTTGTATCGAGACATTTGCGGCTGCTTCACAACAGCGGGCTCGCAAGAAGGACTCAGCGTGGGCACCGAGTATTCTACAGATTAGACACTTATGCGTGCGATCTTGAGGTATAACCGAAAGTTGTGGATGGCAGGATGATGAAAGCGGCGTATCCTAATGTTTTTGATTTACGGATCATTCAACAGAAAGG
>JAFGCD010000139.1 GCA_016932835.1 Sedimentisphaerales bacterium | reverse complement strand
CCTTTCTGTTGAATGATCCGTAAATCAAAAACATTAGGATACGCCGCTTTCATCATCCTGCCATCCACAACTTTCGGTTATACCTCGGAATGGCCAGAGGAATCGATACCGCAGCACACCAGGGCGCACTCGCCGCCGCCGGCAGGACAATAGCGGTTATGGGCTGCGGCCTGGCGCACATCTTCCCACCGGAAAACGAAAAGCTCTTCCGGCTAATCAGTGAATCCGGCGCATGCATCAGTGAACTGCCCCTCAACTTCGAACCGCTCCCCGAAAACTTCCCGCCGCGCAACAGGATAATCGCCGGACTGTCACTCGGAACGATTGTAATAGAGGCGACCCTGCGGTCGGGAGCGATGATAACCGCCAAAGCAGCGCTCGATTACAATCGCGAAGTCATGGCCGTTCCCGGAAGAATCGACTCCCCCTTGACCAAAGGAACTCACAGGCTAATCAAAGAAGGCGCCACCCTCGTAGAATCCGCAGAGGACATCACCAGCGCATTAGGTTATATCGGCGGCCAATTGCAGTCGCACGTCGCCAGGGCAGCCGCCGAAGCGGAACGAAAAGTCGATACGCCGCTGTTCGACATCGCCGAATTGAAACTGACCCGCGATGAAAAAGTCGCATATGAAAGCCTCGACAAAGACCCAAAACACCTCGAACAGCTAATCGCCGACACGCAACTCACCCCCGGCAACGCCGCCGCATCCCTGATTTCACTCCGCCTAAAAGGTCTGATAACACAACTGCCAGGCAGCATGTTCGCCAAAAAGTAGATCGCCCCCGAAATACCGAGTCACTATCACCCTGCATAACGCCGCTCAGAAATCAACAATCGTGACATCGCCGGCCGGGCAAATCCAAACCGAATGAAATAGCTCCGTCTGATAATACCGTAACAGTGACAGTCCCTCCCCTCGATCTCGCACGTTACCCCCCTCTCTGCAAACAACAAGCCGCAGAAAAACCATATCGCCGCCTCAACAAACCCGGAAAAACCCTGGTTAACGCTCGATTATATTAAGCCGAGTCTGATAAATGCGTAGAAACCGTTATGACGCAATTACAAACCGACTACAGAGGTATGGAGACCTGAGAATTTCACGATGGGGGCATCGCGAGCCTCCACCTATATAATGTTAAGGCATATACTTCAATGACAAAACAAAGCCTCTCTCTTTCAAAAAAGCTCCGCCGCATTCTAATGGCTCTTGCCGCACTCACCCTCTTTACCCTCCGACCGGCAGCCGGCGCCGAATCAAACCAATCCGAAGACCTGTTCGACATGTCCATCGAACAATTGATGGATATCGAAATCGTCTCCGCATCAAAACAGGCACAGAAAATCGGCGAGCTATCCGTCCCCGTCAGTGTCATCACCGCAGAAGACATTCGACGCAGCGGCCTTACCAGCGTCCCGCAGATACTCCAATTCGCCTGTGGTATTGACATGCTCCAGCCGCACCGAAATTCCTATGCGGTCGGAATTCGAGGACTCGGCGGAGTCATCTCAGACAGGGTCAAGCTGCTCGTCAACGGAAGACTCGCCGACAACACCGCCTTCGGAGGACCGGATTTTCACAGCCTGCCCGTGCTGATTGAAGACATCGAGCGAATCGAAATCGTACGAGGACCCAGCGGAGCCGTCTGGGGAGCGAACGCCTTCACCGGAGTCATAAACATCATTACAAAAAAGCCCGAAGATATACTCGGATACTTCGGCTCAACAACAATCAACGAGTTTGGCGACAGCTATACACACTTGCGATGGGCCGAGAAAAACGGAAAATGGCGCTGGCGGGCTTCCGCAGGGTATGAAGACCTCGAAAGTTCTGACGACGCCATAGAAGGAACCGCAGCCCACAAATCCTACTTCCCAAGCTTAAACGCCCTCATGGGATTCGGCAATTTCACCACCAGGGACTTCGCCCGCAACTGGAGATTCGATGCCGAGGCATTCTATAGTCTCTCCGAAATGACCGAAATCTCCTTCGGTGCAGGATATTCCAACATGGAAATGGGAGACTATGAGCAGCTCGGTTACTTCCCCATGACCGACGGCCGCAACGAACTGCTCCGGGCCTTCACTAAAATCGACCATGAATTCCAAAATGGAGCAACCGGGCACTTACAGTGGTTCGGCAACTTCTGGAACGGAAACTGGACACAGTTCGCCCAGCACAAGTCCGTACAGAACGACCTCGAAGCGCAGTACAACTTCCCCCACGAAGGACGACACCAACTCTCCGTCGGCGGAAATCTCCAATGGACGCACTTGAATCTGCGAAAAGGCGCCCTCCAGGAATACTGGTATCCCGGCGAGCCTTTCGACGAATACATGGCCGGCTTCTTCGTCGTTGACCGATACCAGGCAACAGACCGCCTCACAATCGAAGGCCAGATCCGCGCAGACTGGTATTCAAAAACAACCACAGACTGGGCAGGCAGACTCACAGGACTCTACGCACTCGACGACCAGAAAAACCACGTCCTGAGACTTGGCGTCGCAAAGGCATTTAGAACACCCCTGATCGCCGTCCGAAAGGCCATGGGCCGCAGGCTGCCCGTCGGCGGCGGCCTCTACGCCCTTAACGTCGAACTGCCTACAAAAGACCTCGACAATGAAGAAACCTACTCCATCGAAGCCGGCTACACAGGAAAATTCCCGCGAGGCGTCACCTTCCGAGCAGACACCTACTACCAGAGATTCAGCAGACTAATTGGACACAACAAAACCTTTGATGGCTTCGGCCTGTCACACTATACCCCCGCAAATATTGACGGAGCAGACTCGTGGGGAGCAGAATTGGAACTCGCCGTCGAACGAAAGAAGTCGAGATTTTCAACATGGTATGCATATAACGACTTCGAACCGGACCAGGGCCATCAGTCCGTCCGGGCATACCCGCCCGCACAGCACAAGGTCGGCGTCACCGGCAGACTATATCTGCCCGAAGGATGGGCATTCAACGCAAACTACAGATACACCGACACCACCCCAGGCAATCCGTCCTCCGACCACCCGATCGGCAGCTCGCATCGCCTCGACCTGACCCTCTCAAAGGAAATCGCCAAAGGCAAAGGCGAAGTCCTCTTTGGCGTCGCCGACCTGCTCAACAAAACATGCGACCCCATCAAGGGCAATTCAACTATGACAGGCCACGAAACACCGGGCAGAACATTCTTCCTCCAGATGAAGTTGAAATTCTGACGCCATGATAACCGAATCCCAATACCCGAAACAAACGAACAGACAAATACCCAATACTTAGACCGATAAACCAAACGAAAAATAATATCGAATCAAATAAATACCTGTTGAATTAAGGGAAATACTGCTAATCAGCCGTCGCAATGATACCGAGGCTATAGAAGAAACCATAGAATGCCCTCTTGGAATCGAGGACCGATAATAATGCCGCCGAAACGGCATCATCCAATCGTAAAAGTGTTTATTGTCCTTTCAAAGTCAATGAACTCAATTAAGGCAAATAAGGCAAAATGACATGGTGCAAAAAACGCAAGAATCCGCTACGGCAACAACTGTCATCCGGATTGTGCTTCCCGCCCTGGTGCTCACAATGCCTGCTCTCGCAATGCCATCACTGATATCGTCTGAGAACCAAAATCAGGACGCAAAACTATTCGAGATGTCTATCGAAGAACTCATGAATATCGAAGTGGTCTCTGCATCCCGCCAGGCCCGCAAAACTGGGCAGACGTCCGCGGCTGTGAGCGTCATAACCGCCGAGGACATTCACTACAGCGGCCTCACAACCATCGCAGACATACTCCACTTCACTCCAGGAGTTGACGTCAGACGATTCGACCGTTCCCGGTATGCCGTCGGCGTCCGAGGATTGCAGGCGAGAGTCTCAGACCGCACGCTTGTACTAATTAACGGTCGCTTCGCAAACGACACGCTTCTTGGCGCGCCGGATTGGTCCACACTGCCTGTTCTTGTCGAAGATATTGACAGAATCGAAATCCTCCGGGGACCGGGAGGAGCCGCATGGGGAGCAAATGCAACTACAGGAGTAATCAACATAATCACGAAGAACCCCGACGACATCCTCGGATTTTTCACAAAATCAACCGTTAATCACTTCGGAGACACATATACCCACCTACGCATGGCAGAAAAACACGGCAAGTGGACCTGGCGGGCATCCGCAGGATATGAAGATTTCGAGGATTCCGATGACGCAGGCGCCGGAAGGTACGCATCCGGCATCCCTGCTTTGAACCCGCTTATCGGATTTAACGGATACTCAGCAACTGATTTCATGCGCAACTGGAGATTCGATACAGAAGCCATATACCGATATTCAGACCGCACAAAACTGTCACTCGGAGGCGCGCACTCAAACTTCAAGTCAGGCAGCACGGAGTTTGTCGGATATAAGCCGGCCGCCGAAGACCGGGCCAGCCTAACACGCGCCTTTGCAAGAATGGACCACACCTTCAGCGACAACACCTCCGCGTACATCCAGTGGTACGGAAATTTCCTCGTCAGACACCTGCCAAATAACATTGATAAATACACCACCAACGAGCATCACATCGACGGGCAATTCAACTTCAAGCTCGGCGACAGACACGATGTCGCACTCGGCGGAAACCTTACCTGGCTTCGCGTTGACACAACCAACGGCGGCAATGCCAATGAGTCGATGTTCGCTGGCGACCCGTTCTCAGAGCGATGGGGAGGAATATTCCTCATCGACAGATACGACCTCACCGAACGCCTCGCCCTCGAAGCCCAGATAAGAGGCGACTTCCACAGCGAAAACGACGAGGACTGGTCCGCAAGGGTCTCCGCAATATACGCCGTCGATGATGCAAAAGACCATACCCTCCGGCTCAGTTATGCAAGGGCCTTTCGCATCCCAACCATCGCGCTGCGAACTTCCACAAAAACCTCCGTATCAGGCCTTTTCAATGTCCTGCCTATCACCAAGAGCCTCCGAAACGAACACCTCTCATCACTTGAACTTGGCTACACCGGCCATTTCTCAAAGCATGTGACGTTCACCGCAAACTCATACTACCAGAGAATCGAAAACATCATCGGCGTAAGAAACGTCACCGTAGGCCCGGTGACAAACAGCACGTTCGACAACGTCGGCGGCGCAACAGCATACGGCGCAGAATGCGAACTGGCAATGCAGAACGAAAAGGGCAAACTCTCAGTATGGTACGCCAATAACAACCTCCAAACCGATACCTTCGGCGAAGGAATGAGAGCTGTCTGGCCCGCAAGGCACAAAGCCGGCCTCACCGGGCGATTGTTCATGGAAAACGATTGGACCTTCAACGCAAACTACGTGTACAACGACATCACCAGGGGTTACGGTGCCACGCCGCTCGATGCGCACCCTTTCAATCGACTTGACCTGACTTTGACAAAAAAGATAGACAAAGGCAAAGGAGAATTCATGGTTGGAGTCTCAGATGTCCTGAATAAAACAAATGACGTGGCCCTCGACATCGGAGATTTCACGGGACACGAAACCCCCGGAAGAACTTTCTTCGCAAGCATCCTTTGGAAATTCTAAAACGATAGTCTTAATTATGATTTATCAGAAAAGAAAACAAGATTGCACCGCATCGACGACGGACCGATCGAAAGTCGCCCTGCTGGCGATCATCGCAGCCGTCGCCATTGCCTTGACCGTGCCTTCCCAGGCCGCCCCTGACGTCGATCAGCAAGCCGATGAGCCGGATTATTTCAATATGTCAATCGAGGACCTCATGCGGGTCAACGTCGGAACTGTTTACAGCGCCTCGAAGTACGGCCAGAAAGTCTCAGAAGCACCATCCTCCGTTACCGTCATAACCGCAGATGACATTCAAAAACACGGCTACAGAACCTTCGCCGACATTATGAGAAGCATCCCAGGATTCTACACAACATACGACAGAAACTACACGTACCTCGGAGTACGCGGATTCGGGAGACCCGGAGACTACAACAGCAGAATACTCATACTCATCGACGGCTACAGAACAAACGAAAACGTTTACGGCGCGACATACATCGGCGGAGCATTCCTCCTCGATGTGGACCTCATCGAAAGAGTCGAAATAGTACGAGGACCCGGCTCCTCACTCTACGGAAGCAGCGCATTCTTTGCAGTCATAAACATCATCACAAAGGCAGGCCGCGACATCGACGGAATCGAGCTCGCCGCAGCAGCCGCAGACAACCAAACCTATAAACAACGATACACTTATGGAAAGCAGTTCGCCGGCGGAGCAGACCTGCTCCTTTCATTCTCAGACTACCACAGCAGAGGAGACAAACTCTACTTCGACGAATTCGACGCAGCCGCTACCAATTACGGAATCGCTCGACATGCAGACAATGAAAAGCACTACAACGTCTTCTCCAAACTTATCTACGGAGATTTCACCGTCCAAGGAGCTTTCGTCTGGAGACAGAAAAGAATACCCACGGCCCCCTGGGGAACAGTATTCAACGACAACAGGACAAGAACTCGTGACAAAACAGGCTTCCTCAGCGTCAAGTACGAGCATGATTTCGACGGAAAGCTTGGAGTCATGGCAAGGGCATACTACGGAGCATACCACTACGACGGAAGATATATCTACCCCGAACCCTACGTAAACTACGACTACGCTCAGGGCCACTGGATGGGAACCGAACTCAGATTCACTAAAAGGCTCGGAAAAAGGCACAAGCTCATCTGGGGAGGCGAATGGCAGACTGACCTCCAGCAGGACCAGGGCAATTACGATATCTACGGAATATACCTCGACGACGAAAGAGAATCAGAACACTGGGGAATCTTCCTGCAGGATGAATACCAGGCAACAGACAAGCTGACCGTCGTCGCAGGCGCCCGCAGGGACGTGTACTGGGGAAAGGCGGCCACAAACCCAAGACTCGCCGTAATATACAAACTCGCCAGAAAATCGACTCTCAAACTCCTCTACGGAGAGGCATTCAGAGCCGCAAATGTCTATGAGAAATACTACGGAGACGGAGGATGGTCACAAAAAGGAAATCCGGGCCTCAGCCCCGAAACTATCAAAACATACGAAGCAGTCCTCGAACACGACATCCACGACAACCTGCGGGGAACAGCTTCCGTATTCATGTATGAGATAGAGGACTTGATTACAGCTACGACAGACCCCGACGACGGCCTCTCCGTATTTCAAAACATCGATGAGGTAAAGGCAAGAGGATTCGAGTTGGGAATCGATGGAAAAGCAAAGAACGGCGTCAGAACAAGGGCAAGCTATTCATTCGTCAAAACAGAAAACCAGCAGACGCACAAAAAACTCGGCAACTCCCCGCAAGACATGGCTAAGCTCAACATAATTGCCCCAATAATAAAAGACAAGCTCTTCGCCGCAGTAGAACTCCAGCACGTCGGAGAGAGAGAAACACTCACAAGCCATCATGCGGACGCATTTCTGCTCGCCAACCTCACAATCTTCGGAAAGAACATCGCCAAAAACCTCGACGCCTCGTTCACCGTATATAACCTGTTTGACAAAACATATGGAGACCCGGGATTCAGCGAACACACACAGGACGTCATTACACAGAACGGAAGGAGCTTCTGGGCAGAACTAACGTATCGCTTCAAGTGATGATTCGTCGAAAAACCATGAAAGCTAATGAGTACAGCAGTTGAAATGGATGAATACTCCAAATGATTCGCAGCGAAAAGACAAAACGAAATAGCAGAACACGCAGCCTCATGCTGATGGTTATGGCTCTGATTGCTGTGCTGACAGCGCAACAGACCAGAGCAGATGATGATGAAGCCTCTAATCAGGAGTATAGAGTCAAGGCGGCATTCCTGTACAACTTCCTCAAGTTCGTGGACTGGCCAAAGGAAAAAGACGCAAACGACAACGACCCGATAACCATAGGAGTCATCGGCAAAGACCCATTCGCAAAGTCGTTCGACCCGATAAAAGACAAACCCGTCAAAAACAAAAAAGTCGTCATAAAACGATTCAAGAGCATCGCAGAACTCAAAAAACTCGGCGAAACAGCAAACCCCCAAATCAATAAGCAGATAGAAGCCGCAAAAAAGTGCCAACTCCTGTTTATCTGCCGGTCCGAAAAGGATGCGTTGGAAGACATCTTCAAGGCCGTCAAAAATCAGCCCATACTAACCGTCGGCGACACGGATGAATTCATAAAAACCGGAGGAATAATCAACTTCGTCACAGACGAGCAGAAAGTCCGTTTTGAAGTCAGCACCGCAGCAGCAAACCATGCCAAACTCAAAATCAGATCGCAACTCCTCAGACTCGCAAAACGTGTCATCGAAAAAGAAAACGAAAAAGAGTAGCTCAGAGAAAAATGACCCTCGTCAGAAGAAAATTTGTGATAGTTCAGCCGATACAAATGCCGTACCGGGCCACTTTCAACAGCGGCCCGGCAAAAACACACCCATGATAAGTATTGCACACTGAGGAATATTGGGCGTTTTGTGCGGATTGAGGAGAATCTAATGGGGACAAGAAGGTTTCATGCAATAACTGATTTCGCTAAATACTTCACGACCGCAATCCTGGTGGCTCTCAGCCTGCAAACATCAGCAGCTCTCGCCGAACCCGCTCCTAAAACTGATCTCTTCGAAATGTCTATCGAAGAGCTCATGGAAGTCCCTATCGCGACGGCGACATCTCGACTCCCACAGGCCGCCGGAGAACCATCGATGCCTGTATCAGTCATTACCGCCGAGGATATCAGAAGCAGCGGCCTCACAAGCATCCCGGAAATACTCCGCCTCGCGCCGGGAGTCGATGTCCTGCAGATAGACCGACGCAAATACGCCGTCGGAATCCGGGGACTCCACGAAACCCTTTCCGATAGAGTCACACTCCTACTGAACGGACGGCCCTGCGACAACCCCGTGTACGGAGGGCCGGACTTCGCAGGACTGCCTGTAATGATCGAAGATATCGAACGAATCGAAATCGTAAGAGGACCCGGAAGCGCCGCATGGGGGGCAAACGCCACTACGGGAGTCATAAACATAGTTACAAAAAAGCCGGAAGATATACTCGGAGGCCTCGCCAAAACAACCATAACCGAATTCGGAGACACATACACCCACCTCAGATACGCACAAAAACAAGGCAAGTGGGCATGGAAAGTCTCCGCAGGATACGAAGGAATAAAAGACTCCGACGACGCCGTCCACGGCAACGCAACATACAACTCAACGATGCCCGCCCTCAACGCACTCATGGGATTCAGCGCCTTCCGACCGAGAGACTTCTCCAGAAATCAACGATTCGATATCGAAGCGATCAAGTATCTCTCCGATATGACAAAGCTCTCTTTCGGCATCGGACACTCGCATATCGAAATGGGGGATTATGAAATGGGAGGCTACCTCCCGATGAAAGATATGCGCGAGGACCATATCCGATCATTCATGAGAATCGATGCCAAATTCGACAACGGAGCATCCGGCTACCTCCAGTGGAACGGAAGATTCTGGAACGCAAACTGGCCCCAGACCGCAATATTCGCTACCAGGCAGCATGAATTAGAGGCACAATACAATTTCCACCCCGCCCACGGACACCAAACCTCCATAGGAGCCAGCTTCAAGTGGGACCATTTCAACACAACAAGAGACACTGTCCAGCAGGCATTGATGTCCGGAGACCCGCTTGATGAATACAACGCAGGAATATTCGGCATCCACAGGTTCAAAGCAACCGACAGACTGACACTCGAAGCCCAGATCAGAGCAGACTGGTACTCCGGAACACATACCGATATATCAGGCCGCGCAACGGCCCTGTACTCGCTTGATAACGCCGAAAAACACATCCTCAGATTCAGCGCCGCAAAAGCATTCAGGGCGCCGCTCGCCAGCATAAGGAAATTTTCAACTACTATGCTGCCCGCAGCCCCAAGCCTCTTCATGATAAATGTCAACGCGCCGCACAACGTCGAAAATGAAGAAACATACTCGCTCGAAGCAGGCTATACCGGCAAGCTCACCAAACAGTGGACCCTCAAAGCAAACGCCTACTATCAGAGATGCGAGAAACTCATCGGATACAGGAAAACAACAAACTTCCTCGGCCAGACATTCGCCAGAGCAGACAATATCGACGGGGCCGATTCATGGGGAATTGAACTGGAAATGGAAAAGCGCTTCAAAGCCGGAAAGATAGCAGCCTGGTACACATACAATGCCTTCGAGCCCGACCAGACCAACCAGGACTTCGGCGCGTTTCTGCCGGCAAAGCATAAAGCAGGGCTAACTGCAAGATTCAACCTGCCTGAAAAATGGAGATTCAACACGAATTACACCTTCGTAAATACAACCCCGCCAAACCCAATGACCGCAAACAACACCGTAAAAGCATCCAACCGCCTCGACCTGACAATCTCAAAGGAATTCAACCGCGGAAAAAATGAAATCACTTTCGGTGTCAGGGACCTCCTGAAAAAAACTCATGACTCAATCACCGAAAGTATAGAATACGCCGGACACGAAATACCGGGAAGAACTTTCTTCTGCAGCCTCCTGTGCAGATTCTAACACCTGCAAAACTCAACACGAAAACAGGAAAAAATCGGCAGCCATGAAACTGAAATCAAATAGCACAGTATTACTTCTCGCAGTCATAGCCTTGATCTGCGCCGCTGCCGCTGCGCACGCCGAGCCTGACTCACAACAGGAATACCAAATAAAGGCCGCTTTCCTCTACAACTTCCTCAAATTCGTAGATTGGCCCGAAGATGAAAAGGCCGATGCCAACAACCCGATAATACTCGCAATCCTCGGAAAGGACCCATTCGAAAAGGCATTCGACCCCGTAAAAGACAAACTCGTAAAAGGCAGAAAAGTCGTCGTAAAACGCCTCAGCAGCATCGCAGAACTCAAGAAACTCGGCGAAACAGCAAAAGCCCGGATCGATAAGCAGATAGACGCCCCCAAAAAGTGCAACCTCCTGTTTGTCTGCCGGTCCGAGAAAGATGCACTGAAAGACATCCTAAAAGCCGTCGCCCATCAACCCGTACTAACCGTCAGTGACATAGATGGTTTCATCGAGACCGGAGGAATAATCAACTTCGTCACCGACGAACAGAAAGTCCGTTTTGAAGTCAGCACCGCAGCCGCAAAAAACGCAAAACTCAAAGTCAGATCGCAACTGTTGCGACTCGCAAAGAAGGTGATCAAGTGAAGAACAGACCCAAAAATGACGATAATCAACCAGGCTGCACCGTATGACATCTAAGGTGATGATTATGCCGATTATGCACAATATGGCGATTAAGACAAAACTCGTGTCAATCATAATGTTGACATGCGTTGCCGCATTGCTGCTGGCCGGCGGTACTTTTGTCTTCTCCGAGTGGGCCAGCCTCCGACACTCGATGGTCCAGAATATGACCACCCACGCCGCCATGACAGGAGACAACTGCACCGCAGCTATCGCCTTTCAGGATGTAAACGACGCCGAAGGAACACTGCTGGCCTTCAGGGAGGAATCCTCGGTAGTCTTCGCATGCATCTACCTCAAAACCGGCGACGTATTCGCAAGCTACTTCAGAGACGAACCGGACCCGACCCTCCGGCCCGACGGCCCCAAAGAACCGGGCCATGAATTCGCAGGCGGACTGCTCACCGTATTCAAACCCATCGTCCTCGATGAGGAAACCATCGGCACTATATGCCTCAGATCAGACCTGCAGCCCATGTACTCGATGCTCAAGGCCAAAAGCTTCACCATAATAGGCGTACTTCTGTTGGCATCCCTCGCAGCCTATGTATTCTCCTCAAGATTGCAGAGAATCATATCGAGACCCATTCTAAAACTCGCCGATGTCGCTAAAATAGTCTCCGAAGCAAAGGACTACTCCGCACGGGCCGTAAAAGAATCCAACGATGAAGTCGGGCTCCTAATCGATTCGTTCAACGAAATGCTCGAGCAGATCCATCATCGCGACGTCGCCCTCGTAGAGGCCAATGAATCTCTCGAAACAAGAGTCAAACAGCGAACCGCGGAACTGACCAAAACAAACAGAGAACTCCACAATTCCGTCGAGCGGGCAAACCTCCTGGCACGCGAAGCGCAAGAGGCCAACGAAGCGAAAAGCCAGTTCCTCGCAAACATGAGCCACGAAATCAGAACCCCAATGAACGGAATCCTGGGCTTTGCCGACATCCTCGCCGACGAAAACCTCGAAGAACAGCACAAAAAATATGTCACCACAATAAGAGATTGCGGCAGGGAACTCCTCGTCCTAATTAACGACATCCTCGACTTCTCCAAAATCGAAGCAAACAAAATGGCAACCGAAATCACCGCCTGCTCGCTCGGAGAAATCCTCAATTCGATCGAATCACTCATGCGACCGAAGGCAATCGAAAAAGGACTCGATTTCAAGGTCATCGAGTCGCCCGGAGTCCCCTCAGAGATACACACAGACCCCGTCAGACTTCGACAGTGCCTCATGAACCTCGTCGGAAACGCCGTCAAATTCACAGAAGCAGGCCATGTCCATGTCAATATCTCCGCACAGGAACAGGCCGGCGAAATGTACGTCTATTTCGATGTCGAAGACACCGGAATAGGAATCCCCAAAAACAAACTCAACACGATATTCGAAGTCTTCACACAGGCCGACGGAAGCCATACCAGAAAATTCGGAGGATCAGGACTCGGATTGACAATCACAAAGCGACTCGCAGAAATACTCGGAGGCAGCCTCACCGTAACAAGCCAGGAGAACAAAGGTTCGAACTTCTCCCTCGGAATCCCCGTCGGAGCAAAAACTGCTCCGCAGGAGGCGTTCCTCGACAGGCACAACATCGCGGATGAGTTGCAGCCAAAGACAAAGGTAAACGCCGAGGCAAAATTCACCGGGCAAGTCCTCGTAGCAGAGGACAGTCTCACAAACCAGTCGCTTATAGAATTACTCCTAAAGAGAATGGGCCTGGAAGTCACAATCGCAAATGACGGCAAAGAAGCCGTAAGCAAGGCAAGGGAAGCGAAATTCGATTTGATACTGATGGATATGCAGATGCCCAATATGAACGGCTATGAAGCCACCAAGCTCCTCAGAAGAGAAGGCATCAAGACACCCATAGTAGCCTTGACCGCAAACGCAATGAAAGGCGACGACAAAAAATGCCTCGCAATAGGATGCGACGACTATATGAGCAAGCCTATCGACCGCAAGAGGCTCGTCGAAGTCCTTTCTGACCACCTGACCACCGCCGACATAACCGTCTAACTGAAGCGTCTCCCCGCTGACACGCAATTCCGCATCGCCTTTTTCCCTTCTATTTCCGCCTCCGCGCAGATACAATGACCCCAACATCTTAACCACGGTCATAAACCAAACAAAAAAAAGGCTGATATCCGACTTCGAAACGGAGATAGTGACATGATATGCCTCAGACGAATTTCGACCGCAGCCCTGCTCGTACTCGTCCTCGCAGCAGCTTGCCCCGCCCCGCAGAAGAGCCCCGAAATATACCCCGGCAAACAGTGGGACCAACGCCGCCCGCAGCAGCTCGGCATGGATACCGATGCCCTCAAGGCATTCAGCAACTATGCCCGCGGATTCGGATGCGTCGTCCGCAACGGATATATGGCATACACCTGGGGCGACCCCGCAGCAAAAAAAGACATCGCCTCAGCCGTAAAGCCATTCTATACCCACTTCCTCCTCAGGGCGGTGGAAAAAGAAATGATCCCCGGTATAAACGAACCCGTCGAAAACGTCGAACCGGCCCTGGCCTCCCTCAACCCCCAACTGCAGCACAAGGACCGCCAAATAACATGGCGGCACCTATGCAATCAAATCTCCGGATACGGCGTCACGGAACCACCAGGAAAAACATTCGACTACAGCGATTGGAATATGGCGCTGTTCTTCGACGCTCTTTTCCTTAAAGCGTACAACACAACATGGGAAAATATCGACACCGATGTCCTCCGGCCGTACCTGACGGATATCCTCCAATGCCAGGACAACCCCACTTTCATGGCATTCGGCACAGGCGACCGCCCCGGAAGAATGGCAATCTCGCCGCGGGATTTCGCGCGTTTCGGCCTGCTCTATCTAAGGCAAGGCAGGTGGAAAGATAAGCAGCTCATAACCCCGCAGCACGCAAAACTCGCCGTAACAACCCCCCTGCCTACATCCATCCCCCGAACAAAAGGCGAAAAAGCCCAAATGCTCGAACGCCAGAGATCAATCGGAGGAGGCAACAACCAGTGCGACCACAACGGAAGCTACAGCTTCGCATGGTGGATAAACGGAATCGGACGCGACGGCACGAGAAACTGGCCCGACGTACCGGCCGATACGTTCGGCTGCTTCGGACATGGTGACATCCGCGCAATGGTGGTCATCCCCTCTCTCGATCTCATAGTCGCCTGGAACGACACCGGTATCGAGGGCCGCGAAAAAGTCAACCACGCCCTCAAGCTCCTCTGCGATGCCGTAATCGAAAAGCCCACCCAGGAAAAGCAGATAGTCCCCAACCCCGATAATCCCCGCTGGCTCACCAGAACAGACGCTGCCCCCTTCTTCATGTGCGGCCCCGGAGACCCAGAAGACTTCCTCTATCGAGGAAAGCTCAACCCCGACGGAACAAGAAACGGAGACCAGCAAGACCTCATAGAAAAACTCAAACGCTCCGGCGCAAACTGCATCTACCTCATGGCAGTCAGATCGCACGGCGGAGACGGCGACAAAACGCACAACCCATTCGTCGAAAACGACCCCGAAAAAGGAATAAACGAAAAAATCCTCCAACAGTGGGAAAACTGGTTCGCCGAAATGGACCAAAATCAAATAGTAATATACATCTTCCTCTACGACGACGGCACGAATATCTGGAAAACCGCAGACAGCGTCGAAGATGCGGAACGCCGATTCATCCGAACAATCGTCCGAAAGTTCAAGCACCACGACAACCTCATCTGGGCCGTCGCAGAGGAATACCAGGAGGCGCTCACCGCCGCACGAGTAAGCGCCATCGCCGCCGAAATACGAAAACACGACGACCGAAAACACCCGATCGCAGTCCACAAGCTCAACGGACTGACCTTCGATGAATTCGCCGACGACAAAAACATCGACCAGTTCGCAATACAGTACAATGTCGAAACCCCGCAACAGCTTCACGCCGGAATACTCCAAGCATGGAACGCTGCGAAAGGCGGATACAACCTCAATATGGCCGAAGCAGCGGGATTCGGCGCCGGCAAGACAATGAGAGATAAGTGCTGGGCATGCGCAATGGCAGGCGCCTATGTGATGATCCTCGACATGGATATCGCCGACACCCCCGAGGCCGACTTGCAAGCCTGTGGCAGCCTCGTGCGCTTCTTCGAACACACAGACTTCGATAAAATGGCCCCCCGCGACGAACTCGCACTCGAAGCCGCGAAATACGTCCTCGCAGACCCTCCCCGCAGCTACATCGCCTACTCCCCCAACGCCCACGGCAAAATCGGATTGAAAAACCTCACCGCCGGAAAATACGACTTCCGCTGGTTCGACTGCCAAACGGCAAAGCAAGTCCTCCTGCCCGCCGTCTCCGTCGGACCGGGCAATCAGAGTTGGACCATACCCGAAACAATCGGCCCTGAACTCGCCCTGCACATAAAACGAGTATCCCAATGAATCATGAGGACTATGACGTGAAACCATACCTGCTGACAATCATCTCGATAATACTTCTTTCTCTGCCGGCTCCGCAAGCCCCAGCCGCCCAGCCGGCCGAACCTGCACCCGAACTCGCCGACTTCTACGTCGCCCCCGCCGGAGCCGACGACAGCCCCGGCACAATCACTCAGCCCTTTGCAACCATCAAAAGAGCCAGAGACGCCGTCAGAGAACTCATAAAAACCCGCCAGGATAAAAACATCCGCATCCTCATCAGGAAAGGAAAATACTATCTGCCTAAGGGTCTCGAATTCGGCCCCGAAGATTCCGGAGCCAAGAACCGCTCAATTACATACGCCGCATATCCCGGAGAAAACCCCGTGCTGATAGGCGGCGTTCGAATAATTGGATGGAAGCCCTACAAAGGCCAAATCTGCACCGTCGAAATACCCCCCGGAATCAAATCATCTCAGCTCTTCGAAAACGGCGAAAGAATGGACCTCGCCCGCGCCCCCAACGACGGCTATTTCAAACTGCTTAAAGGCGAAGACAACAACGGCAGACTCGCCTTCCTCTATCGAGACAGCGACCTAAACCCAGAAAACTGGGACGCCGCAGAGGCAATCGTCAACATCTGGCCCTATCACGACTGGTTCAATGAAAACTACCCCCTGAAGAGCATCGAACCGAACAAACGAAGAATTACTCTCGACACCGCAGCAAGGGACTTGAATCCGGGCAACCGATTCTACGTCAAAAATGTCATCGCACTGCTCGACCGGCCCGGCGAATGCATGATCTCCCTCAAGGAGGCAAAGCTCTACGCCTGGCCAGAAAGCAATGACATTAACCGCGCAGAACTCGTCCTCTCAATCGCCCCAAACGTCATTCGAATCCGCGGGGCTAACGGCAAAATCGTCCGCAATGTCCATTTCGAAGGTCTCGACATCGGTATCTGCGAGAAGGATGCCGTCTCAATCACATACGCCGAAGACTGTTCGGTCAAAAACTGCAGGATTGAAAACGCCGCCGTCACCGGAGTCACAATCACCGACCACGCACAGAGAATCCTCATCTACGGCAACCTCATCAGGTATCACGGCCAGCATGGTGTCTCCATCGCTGGAAGGGGCGCCGGCCAGGCCGATGTAAATCATCATAATACCGTCGAGAACAACCACATCCACCACTGCGGAAGACTCATCGGACACGGTTACGGTGTCCGAATCTCGCAGAGCGGCTACAATAAAATAATTCACAACCACATCCACCACATGCCCAGATACGCCACGACAATAAAGGCAAGTCGGTACGGCACAATCAAGGGCAAGATAGAGGGGATGACGTGGGAGAATCGATACGACTTCATGCACGGAAGGAACAACTTCATAGCATACAACCACATCCACCATGTAAACACCGACAGCCAGGACACCGGAGCAATGGAAAGCTGGGGCGCCGGGCGAGACAACAAAATCGACCACAACCTAATCCACGACACCGGAAACGACCAATTCAACCTCCAGAGCGGAATCTACCTCGACGACCAGGCCGACTACTTCATCGTCACAAACAACATAATATACAACGTAATAGGAACAGACTACAACCAGTGCATCTATGCAAAAGGCATCGGCAACCGAATCGAGAACAACATCCTCATAGGCCACCCAGGCTGCGACGTCGCAATCCGCTCCTTCTTCATGGCCGATGAACGATGCGACCATCATCAATACCTCCGCAATATAATCTGCTTCGAACCGTCCGACCGCCCCGCCGTCAAGGGAAGCTTCGGAGCCGGCGTCGGCAACCTCCACGAAAAAGGAACAACCCTCACCTGGAACGCGAATATCCCCGAATCCGGCGAATACGATATCTGGATGAGATACGCCTCCTACAACGAACCATACGGCGCCAAGAATCTCGACGGCAGAATGCAAATCACCTTCGGCCGGACACCACCAGTGACACTGAACAACCTGCCCGACACCGGAGCATGGGACAACCAGAAATGGGCAAAAACCGCCGTCGCCACAATACAAAAAGGCCGCACCGATATCGAATGGAAAAATGTAAAAGGCGGAGGCCTCAATCTCGACGCCATAGTGCTCAGCAGCGACGCCGACTGGAAGCCGGAAGGAACCGAAATACCGGCCCCGAAAACCGGAAAACATATCGTCGTAATCCAGGCCGAGGCATGGACCGCCAAAAACGGCGCCGGAAGAACCGCCGCCGCATACGGCTTCGTAAACTTCAGCGACGACAGGGTCACAGCATCCGACAACAACGTCTTCTACAACCCGAACGGAGATGTCGCCGTCAAAGGAGGCCCGGCAGACGGTTCGCTCGAAAAATGGAAACAAATACTCGACGCAAAATTCGACCGAAATTCACTCGTCGCAGACCCCCTCTTCGTCGATCTCGCCAAACGCGATTTCCGCCTAAAACCCGGCTCCCCAGCCTTGAAACTCGGATTTCAGCCAATAGATACCACCCAAATAGGCCTCAAAAAAGACTTCCCCGCAAGATTCGAGACCCAATAGAACCCAAACCCGAAACTCGCCTGCTTTTTCCCAAATTGAATTTGACCTTTCCCCGAAACCGGAGACAATTGGCAATTAAGTATTGAACCGATATCGCAAGACAAGGAAATGAGGTGACAATCATGGAAAAGCTCTACGATTCCCCCACAGGCTGCTGCCCCCCGTTCGACCCAGACCTGTGGAATGAAAAAGAGGTAACCTTCGACAACAGGCTCTTCGTAAAGGACCGCGTCCGAAGCTTCCTGCATATTCCTCTCAACTTCGGAAAGGTAATGGTCCGAAACATCGAGAAGATCGCCGCCGCGGGCGCCGTCCCTCCGGAGCCCCTGATGCTCTCGGATGAAAATTCCCTCTGGGGAGCCGACATCTACATCGCAGTGACAAAAGACGTCCCCGACGCAGAGATGGCGACGGTATCCGGAACATTCCTGACAAAAGTCTTCGAAGGGCCTTTCAAGAATATCAGAAACTGGATCGGCGAAATGAAGCAGTTCGTCGAGTCAAAAGAAAAACAGCTCGGAAAGATGTATTTTTTCTATACCACATGCCCGGCGTGCGCTAAATACTACGGGAAAAATTACGTCGTAATACTCGCACAGATCTGACAAATGCTCGCCGTAACGATACCATACACAGCCATTACAATAATATTCATCGTCCTGGCCACCGGCCTCGGAGCGTTCATCAGGAGACGCAGCAGGGATAAATGCCTCCGCGACTTCGAGGCCAATATGGCCACCCTCGAAGACAAGGCCGGTAAGGTCGTCTGGGGCCGGCTCAGGGTCGAGAGCACCGGGCTCGAATTCATATACCACGAAAAACAGCAGGACACCCAGGGACACTACGAGGCAAGCTACATCCTCTATAAACACGAGTTCCCCAACATAGGCGCCGTAATCAGATACCTCGATGACCTCAGCGAACCGAACAAAAAGAAAAGACAAAGAGCATTGAAGGCAATCTATCATCCCGGCCTGTGCCGGCGATTCAAAAGAAAACTGCTCAACGTCTTCAAAACCGTCCGCGACTCCGTCGCAGAGATCGTAAACCTCCTGATGAGCCAGGCAAAAAAAGCAACCCCCGCCGGCAGAGTCTTAACCTCGCAGGATAAGTACGTCTCCCAGATGAAAGATGAACTCATGGGATCGGTAGGAACTTCATACGAACCCCTCCTCGAACGATATATAGGCCGAAAAGTCGTACTCGAACTCATCAAGGGCGAGGAAATACATGAGCACTGCGGAGTATTGAAAAACTACACCGCGGAATTCATCGAAATCATGGACGTGGACTACAAACCGAACGAAGACAAGCCCGCCAGAAAAGCGGACATGATAGTCCCCAGAAAGCACGCCGTCGTTCGCCACCTCGCAGAGTAATTCGGCCGCCAAAAACCGATACACCCTCACCCCACGCGCTTAAGCACTTGCACCGCCGGTGCCTCATATAGTATTATGTCGCAGGCATTCGCCAATCCGACAGACAACATGAAATAACTGACGCTCAAGATGAACTGCGAGGAGCCGACAATATGGTGCACTTCTGTAAAATATCGATCCTGATCCTCACTGTTGGCTTCTTCTCAGCCGCGTCCGGCCTCGCCGCAGACTCAGCTGAAAAAACTCCGGCAGTCAACATCGACACCATCATCGCCGAGTTGAAAAACCCCGACCCGGCTATTCGAATGGTCGCCGCCCTTATCCTGGCCGACCTCAAAGACAGCCGCGACATAGCCGCCCCCGCACTCGTCCGGACCCTTGAAGATAAGGACCCCGCCGTCAGAGCCGCCGCCGTCATCGCGCTCGGTAAGCTCGACGTGAACGATGATAAGACAATAGAAGCTGTCACAGCAATGCTCGAAGACGAAAATGAAGAAGTCCGCGCCGCCGCAGCCGACGCCCTGACTGCGCCTCCGACCCAGTACGTAAGACCCGCCGAAAAGAACGTCGAGCAGACCGATGATCCGAACCTCGACAACTGGCAGCCGGGCCGGCCCAGGCCCAAAGTCGAGTCCGACCCCACCGGATTCCGAACCCCCCTAACCAATCACCACAACAACCTCTACGCCATCCACAAGCAGATCACCACCCTCGCCAACGCCCCCGAACCCGGCAATAACGAAGAGCTCGCCAGGCTCGCCGGCGAATATAAGGCCGTCGGACTAAAAGCACTCGCCGAAGGCCAGGCCCTCCAAAAACAGTTGCACGCATTCATTAACGCAAAAACAAGGAGCGGAACAGACGCCGAAATCAGCCTCGCAAAAGGAAACGTCCGGACATTCGCCGTAATAGTCAGGGACTACCAGAATCTCATTGACTTCGAACCGGGCCGGGATACCGCCTCACTCAAGACTGTCCTCCTCCAGGAGGCAAAAGCCTTCGCACTCGAACGCCTCAAGCAGAAAATCGCCGAGCGGTTCGACAGCAAAGGACTCACCGAAATCCTCAACAGCGCAAGTTGGAAACAGGCCCAGGACACCGCCCTCACCGTACTCGCAGAAAAAGCAAACCAGCGACTCGAAACAGTCACTCAAAACGCCGTCGGGCTCGGTTTCCACGACTTAAACTCCCTCCGCGCAGCACTCAGACAGCGCGTCGATACCGTCGTCAAAACGCATATCGAGGAAATGCTGATAAACCTCAGCGGAAAAGGACTCGTAATAAAGATAATCGGAAGAGAGGTAATAACTTGGCTGGCCGAGGAATTCTGGTCAAAGGTCAAGCAGGAACTCCGCGAAGCGCTTAGGCAAAAAGGACAGCACGAATTCAGGGTCAATCGGTCTATCGCAACCCTCGAAAACGCACGTAGGCGAATTAACGCCCTGCCCCCGGACGCACGCCTCACAGCCGTGGACGCCGCGCTGAGCAACGCCACGTGGACCGCCGACGCCACACGCTACCTCGTCGCAGACCTTTCCGGAGCAGTCAGAAAGCACGCCGCAGGCGCCCTTACACAAAAACAACTGGCCGCCCTGCTCGCCAAAATACCCTCCCCCGAAACTCGAAGAAAACTCCAGCAAGGCCAGGCAAGCCCCGAATTCCTCGAAGACATGCTCCTCGACGACCTCTCACCCGCAGCAAGGCAGAACCTGCGCCAAAAGCTCACGGAACCGGCCTTGACCGCAATGCTCGATGAACTCTCATATCTGGCGCTGTTGAACGCCGCCAAAGAAGACCTCCGAAGGGCAGCCGCCATCGCCGCAAGGGGCCGGTTTCTACTCCAGAACCGCGAAAAACTGCTCGAACTAACCGAAGATGAGGAACTCCTGAAGCAGCTCGTCGAATACCTCAAAAAGCTCGTAGCCGCCGTCGATGTACCCGACACCCCCGCCAAAACAGCCGGCCCCCAGCAGCTATACCTCCGATGGTACGAAGTCCTCGGACCCGACGGACGGCCCGTCCCTGCCGACAAGCCGCGATCCGGACAGAAAAAACACAAGCCCGGAGATGTCACGATCATCGGCCTCTGGACCGAATTCTACTACGTCGATCTCGACCTCGTTAAGCAGCATAGAGAGTACTGGCGAGCCCAGGGCAAAGACGATCTCGCCGACGCCGCCCCAGACAAACTCCCGTATCCCCCCAAAGGCAAGCCTCACCACGCCAGGTACGACAAAACATACCTCGCAAAAATCACCGCAAACGGCCAGACCATATACCTCCAACGCGCCTCAGGCCTTACGGAATGGGGTGGGACAGAGGAAAGAACATGGACCTGCGGAAGAATACTCGGGCTTACCGAGGGAACCCATCAGGCCGAAGTCTCCGCCGTCACAGATGACCGAATACGCTACGATTCGAAGATCTCTTTTGTCGTCGAACCACTCGAACCGCGAAGGCAAAACGCCGTTGACAGCAGCAAAAAGAGCCTCGACGAACTCAGACAGAGAATCGAAAACGACCGCGCCGCAGGCCGCACACCATCACTGGCAAACCTCCCAGGAAACCTGATACACTACGCAGAAGCCCTTCTCAATGCCGGGCAGGGAACGGGCGACCAAATCCTGGCACTGCTCGCAGAAGCGCAGAACGCCGCCGCCCAGGTCAGGGATATCAAGGTCGAAGAGGCCGTAAAAATGAAACGTCCGCAAGATTCCGCACATCGATCCTTCATCAGGTACATGTTCGATATCACGAAAGCATGCTTCGCACTCGGAGGAGACGGGGCCTACCGGCAGGCTCAATCGGCCTTCCAGCAGGCAAGAGAGGCCTTCGACCAGAATGCCGACACTCTTCGAGAAGGCGGTACGAAACTGGCCTTTGATATGGACAGCGAAGGCGTGCTGCAATGCTATCCAAGACTCGCAATGCTGGCAATCTCCGCAGGCAGCAGCGCAGAAGAAGCGGTAGAATATCTGCAGGAATGGGAAAAGCTGCGGCGCGAATCCGGACAAGAAATAGACGAACAATACGAAAAGAAGCAGCGCCTCTCGTATCCGAAAGAAATAAGCTTCTGAACGATACAGCCGCCGGCCAAGACCGCCCAAGCCCCCGCGCTTCCCCTTCGTTCACAACACCGGGAAAAGGCTAAAACGTGATTCGAAAATCACTGTAACGGCTGTCGAACGGCACATCCGTGATTCTTGCCTCCCTGACATGCCCCGGCAGCGCATCCTTGATCTCGCGGATGCACTCATCAACATCGCCCGATTCACCCTGGGCAACCATCTCAACACTCCCGTCAGCCGCGTTACGAACGAATCCCGTCAGAAAATGCCTGCTCGCAATTCGATGCGCCGTGAACCGAAACCCGACCCCCTGAACACGACCCACAAAAATAACATGTTTCGCTGCCCGCCCCACCTCTGCCGAATCCCTTAACTTTATGAACCTTACCGACTTATAACCACTGCTCCTCACAACATAACAGTCACCTGCACAATCCGATGATAACCCCCAAACAACCCGAAGCAATCTTTTTTCCGCCGAATAACGTAATTAGATTGTTTTTCATTTAAGAAGGCTTGTCGCAAACGCCGGATTAGTGTATAGTGCTCTCTCTAAGCTGGACGCCGGCATAATATACTCGGTAAACCGCTCTCGTCCCGCAGGGGTCGGTGATGGTCGAAAGTGGTATCGAACGTGCCCGTGAATAAGGTTGCGAAAGGACACTGAGTGCAGGGAATTGGGATTCGGGCTCGCTGCGTCGCGATTCTGGAACATCGACATCTTGATATGATACTCGTTGTGCTGGCGGTTATTGTAACCCTGCCGGCCCTGCGTGCCGGTCTGCTCAACGACGACCTGCACCACTGGTCCGTCCTCGCCGACCCGAACACAATCCCCGCAGACCTCACCAACGCAGGATTGGGCAGCGATAAAGGTGGACAGTTGACCGGCGCCGTCGCCGAACAGTTCGCCCCCATGGACCAGCAAAGAAACCTCGCAGACCTCAAAGAATACGGCGCCATCCCATGGTGGACCTATGACGGACTATGGGTCCGATTCTGGAGACCCCTGAGCAGCTTCACGCACTGGCTCGACTACCAGGTCTTTCGTTCATCAATCGTCGCAATGCACGCACACAACATCCTCTGGCTCGCAGCCGTAGTATTCCTCGTAACAATACTATACCGCCGCCTCAACGGACCGGCATGGATGGCAGGACTCGCCGGGCTGATGTTCGTACTCGACGACTTCACATATTTCCCCGCAATGTGGATAGCAAACCGAAATATCTTCCTCTCGCTGTTCTTCGGAATACTCTGCATCCTCTGGCACAACCGATGGAGAAAATCCGGCGAATGGGCCCCGGCTGTAGTCTCCCTCATCTTCCTCGCAGGCTCACTCCTCTCCGCAGAGGCAGGCGTCGCAACATGTGCATACCTCTTCGCATACGCCGTTACTCTCGAAAAGGGAAACTGGAAAAACAGAGCCGCAACTCTCGCCCCCGCAATAGCAGTCACCGTACTCTGGAGACTCATATACAACCTCCTCGGACATGGTGCAAGCGGAGGAAGTTTCTACCTCGACCCCAGCCTCGAACCGCTCAGATACGCAAAGGCAATGCTGATTCGAGGCCCTATCCTGCTGATGAGGCAGTGGAGCCGAATCTCTGCCGACACATTCAGTTGCGTCCCAGTATCGACCAGACTGATACTCTGGCCAATCGTCGTGGTACTGTTGCTGCTCATTCTCTACTTAATCTGGCCCCTGCTCAAAACTAACCGCCATGCACGCTTCTGGGCCATCGGAATGCATCTGTCCGTACTGCCGATCTGCGCAACAATGCCGATGAATAGAAACCTCCTCTTTGTCGGTATCGGCGCCTGCGGACTCGTCGGCCATTTCATCGGAGGAATTGCTGCAAAAGAAGATTGGGTCCCCAAAAAACGATTCAGGAGATTTCTCACCAAAAGCCTCTTCGTCACCCTGATTGTCGTGCACCTGCCCCTGGCCCTGATAGTCCGCACCGTCTCCCCCTTCACAACCGACATAATGGTTAACCAGATTAAGAAAACGATGGACGTCGAGCAGGCCGCTCAAATCGCGGGAAAGCAGCTAATCGTCGTAAACGCCCCGAATCCTGCTGCGTTCTTCTATTTCCCTTATGCACAGGCATACAACGCAAAACCGCTCCCCGACAAAATCCGAGTCCTCGCACCGGCTTTTGCAGGATTCGACGTTACAAGGGAAGGCGACAAAACCCTCACCCTAAAAGCACAGGTCGGCAATCTGCTCTCCTGCAAACCAGATCGAATCCTCGATATCGACGTCGTTTACATGCTCGAAGCAATAAGCACAGTCAGGAGCAACGGCAACGGCCTGCACAAAGCCGAAAAGGTCAGCCTCCCCGGAATGACCGCAGAGATACTGCATGTCGATAACTACGGACAACCCGTAGAAGTGCGCTTCACTTTCGACGTCTCACTCGACGACCCTTCACTGAACTGGGTCCAGTGGAGTTGGAGAAAGGCCCGATACTACCCCTTCAAACTCCCCCCCGTCGGGGAGAAAAAAGAAGTAAGGGGACCATTCTGACGGTTGCTCCGCCGGCAGATCCAAAGCAATTTGAAGTTCACCTCTGCCCCAAAGTGCCGTATAATCTGTGTTTTGACCCTGGACCCATAGCTGATTATGGCGGATAAAACGGATAAGCAACTCGAAAGAGACGAGAAAATCTACCAGCTTTCCACGCTGGTAGCCGGCAGATTCTCTCTCCAGGAAGTCCTCGACAGACTCGCAGAAGCCGCGGTAAAGATCACCGGCGTAAAGGCATGCTCAATAAGACTCCTCGACGCCGACGCCGGCGACCTCAAAATGAGAAGCACCTACGGCCTCAGCGAGGAATACAGAAACAAGGGAGTCGTCTCAAAGAACGACCCCGTCATAGAGGCTGCTTTCGAAGGCCAGGCCGTAGTACTCGACGATATGCGCATCGACGGAAGGGTCAAGTACAAGGAAGCGACAATTAAAGAAGGACTCGTCAGCCAGCTAACCGTTGCAATGAAATTCCGCGACAAGGCAATCGGAGTCCTAAGGCTGTACAGCCCCAAGGCAAAGAGATTCTACGAAGAAGATATACACCTCGCAAGGGCCGTCGCATCACAGTGCGCGCTCGCGATTACAAACGCAAAACTCTACGCAGAAGCCGTCGAAGGAGCCAGAATCGCAGAACAGATGCGTTTGGCAGGGATCGTCCAGCGAAAGATGATACCGCGAGAGGCTCCGAGAATATCCGGTCTCGACGTCGCGGCAAAATATATTCCATGCTTCGATGTGGGCGGCGACTTCTACGATTTCCTCAAGGTCTGCGACGATAGAATTGTAGTCCTCATCGCCGACGTAATGGGAAAAGGAATACCCGCCGCCCTGATGATGAGTTGTTTCAGAGGAGCCGCAAGAGCATACGTCCGGGGGCAATGCGGAACCGATTCCGTCGCCCCGGTCATCGACATGCTGAACAAAACCGTCTGCGCAGAATGCGACGAAGGGCAGTTCATAACCCTCTTCTACGCCCTCATCGACGCAAAGAACATGAAGATGACCTACTGCTGCTGCGGACACGAACCGACGCTGCTGATAAGAAAAGGCCATATTACCGACCTCGACGCAGGAGGCCTCGTACTCGGAGTCGATCCCGACGCCGAATACGAAGTCGGCACAGTCAATCTCCAGACCGGCGACAGCATCCTCTTCTATACCGACGGATTGATCGACGCGATGAACTTCGACGACCAATTATGGGGAAAGGAAAACCTCCTCGCCGCCGCGAAGAAATTCGCACACGAACCCGCTGAAACAATGATGAATGATATCTTGAGATACAGAAGACGTTTCGTCGGACTGGCAAATCAGATCGACGACACCAGCATTGTCGTAATAAAAACCGACCGAACCTGAAAATACGTTTATGTAAAATGGCAAATCTGATAGTCACAATCGACGGCCCCGCAGCCAGCGGAAAGAGCACCGTCGCTCGCCTCCTCGCCGACCGACTCGACGCCGCCTTCCTCGATACCGGCGCAATGTACAGAGCTGTCACGCTCGCGGCAATCAACGCCGGCATAGATATGACCAGCCAAACCGACCTCCTCGAAATCATACAAAACACCGACTTCGACTTCTCCGTTTGCAACGATAAAACCATCGTTTCAATCAACGGCTGTGACGTCACAGACCAATTGCGGAAACCCGAGATTACCGAAAATGCCCGATACCCCGCAGCAGCACCTAAAGTCAGGGCAAAGCTCGTCGAAATGCAGAGAAAAATCGCCGAAAAATATCAAACCGTGGTTACAGAAGGAAGGGACCAAGGAACCGTCGCTTTCCCAAACGCAAACGTCAAATTCTTCCTCACCGCAGACCCCGGCGAAAGGGCAAAGAGAAGACACACAGAACTCCAAAACGCAGGAACAAACCAAAAAATTCAAAAAGTCCGCTCAGACATCGAAAAAAGAGATAAAAGCGACCAAAACCGCCGCGCAGGACCTCTAAAACCCGCAGAAAATGCGATTATCGTCGATACTACCGCCCTCTCAATCGAACAAGTGGTGGAAAACCTCTTGGAATACGTCCAAAACAAATGCTCAAAGAATACATAAGAATAGCCTGGTACAAAATCGCTTGCGTAATACTGCGAATATTCTGCGCAATATGCTTCCGACTCAGAATCTTCGGCAAAGCCAACATACCCAAAAAGGGAGCCTTCATAATCGCATCCAACCACCAGAGCTACATGGACCCCGTCCTCTGCGGAGCATGCCTGTTCAGGCCAATGTACTACCTTGCAAGAGAGTCCCTCTTCAAAAACTGGTTCTTCGCAGCCATAATAAGGTCCCTCGGAGCAATGCCCATAAGACAAAAAGAAGGCGATATCGCAACCTTCAGACACATCATAGCATTATTGAAGCAGGGTAAAGGCGTCTGCCTCTTCCCTGAAGGCACTCGCACATCCGACGGAAAAATCGACGCCCTCAAGCCCGGACTCGGACTGCTCGCAACCAGGGGACGAGCCTCGATCGTCCCAACAGTAATCGACGGAGCATTTGAGGCCTGGCCGAGACAAAAGAGAATCTTCTCACTCGGATCCATCTGGCTCCAATACGGCCGACCCATTACACATCAGCAGGCAAAAGAAATGGGCAACGAAAAGCTCGCCCAACATCTCACAGCAGAACTCCGAAAAATGCAAAACGAACTCCGGGCAAAACGAGCAAAAGAGCAATATACCTACTGAAACCGACTCCACCCCAACACCCTTCGACCGCAACTGAATCCTAACAGCACAAAATCCTTGTGAAATCCACCCCTGCACGAATATATATATAAGAATATCTAATTTTGTGCTAAGATATAGTAATAAACCCGCGGCTTAAAGGCGAAATCTGCCAAAAATTTGTTGACTGTAACCTCTTCATCTGATGAACCTTACGTAGCCGAAGGCCTTTTAACGCGACTTTCTTCATCCACAACTATTGACTCGCACCAACCATACTGCTAAAATCAGGCGTTCTTATGGTAAAAGCTGCGAAAACAACCGGAAAGAAGCGTAGCAAAAAGTCCTCCTCCTCCAATAATGCCAAGGTCAAGACCAAAAAGGCCTTCAGGAGCTATAAAGAGGCTATGGAGTACCTTTTTGCGCAAACTGACTACGAGAAACAGTCCAATTTGCGTTATAACGTCAACACGTTCAGCCTAAAACGCATGGAAAAACTGCTCTCGTTGCTCGGGAACCCTCATAAAAAGACCCCTACAGCCCATATAGCCGGCACAAAAGGCAAAGGCTCTACGGCCGCTATGCTCGGAAAAATGCTCGAGGCAAACGGCTACAAGGTCGGATTATACACTTCACCCCACCTGATAGACCTCCACGAGAGAATTACAGTCAATTCAGAGATGATAAACAAAAAGCAGATGCACGACCTGCTCAACCGGCTCCACGGCCCGTTGACCAGGATGAGCAAGGCCAACGACAACCCGACATTCTTCGAGATCATGACAGCACTGGCCTTCATGCATTTCGCAGACACAAAGGTCGATATCGGAGTAATCGAAACAGGACTCGGAGGAAGGCTCGACAGCACCAACGTCATAAAACCGCAGGTCGTCGGAATAACAAGCCTCAGCATCGATCATCAAAAGCAGCTTGGACAGACGATTGACAGCATTGCAAAGGAAAAAGCGGGAGTACTCAAAAAAGGCGTCCCAGCCGTAACTGTACAGCAGGAGCCCAGTGCCATGAAAGTCTTGAAGTCCGAGGCTGACGCTGTTAAGGCCCCCCTGACTGTTACAGGCGGAGATATCGACTTCTCCCATCGATTTGAGACTTCACGAGAAGACGGACCCCATACAAGGGTCTGCCTGACAACCCCGACCAGCAAATTCGAGCACTTCAAAGTCCCGCTACACGGAAAGCACCAGGCAATCAACTGCGGACTCGCCCTCGCAATGCTCGACAAGCTAAAGTCAAGCGGATACAACATCGATAATAACAGAACTTCCGAAGGCCTCAAACAGGTCACCCTCTCCGGGCGAATGGAGATGATACATGAAGACCCCAGAATAATGATCGACGGCGCTCACAACGCCGCGAGTATAGAGGCAATAATACACGCCATCGGCCAGAACATCCCCTATGACTCAATGGTCGTTATCTTCGGATGCAACAACGACAAAGATGTCAGGGGAATGCTCAGTACCCTCCAGTACGGAGCCGACAAAGTGATCTTCACCAGAAGCAACTCCCCAAAGGCCATGTCACCCGCCGACCTCGCCGAAATCTATGCCGAAATCTGCGGAAAAATGTACCAGACCGCCCTGAGCCTCGGAGAGGCCCTTCATCTCGCAAGTCGAGCCGTCACGAGGGAAGACCTTATCCTCATAACGGGCAGCTTCTATCTCATAGGCCAGGCAAAGCTCCGCCTCCAGCAACAACCCGCAAAAGCCTGAAACCCCGCCACACACACCCGGTCATTGCGAGGCCTTTGAAAAAGGCCGTGGCAATCTCATTTCCCCCGTCACCCCGAGCGAGGCAAAGCCGAGCCGAGGGGCCTATTTGAACCAGCCTGCCTAACGGCGCGGTTGGTCATTGCGAGGAAACCGTTGGGCCGACGTGGCAATCTCTTCATCCCTTCGTCCAGCATCCTTCGCCTTTCGGGTCTCGCATTTCATCCGGAATGGTAGGTTGTGCATTGCACAACAATTCTCCGCCGTCTGTCCTCCGCCCTCCGTCCTCTATTTCCCGGCCCCGCAGGGCTACTCATTTACCCATTTACTCATTAACCCATATTCTGATAATCTCTGCGCTCTCAGCGGTTATTTCTTTTCATTCCTGTGCCTTATGTATTTGCTCTTTGCACTGTATTTTTGCTTTCTGAACTTTGGTTTTTGATTTTCCCGCCCTTCCGCCAAACTAAAAACTAAGAACCAAAAACTCAAAACTCCTTCTCCCCCACCCCGTTTCAAGGTGTCCAAAGCCAGTTCGCCAGCAATATCTCAAGGTCAGGATAGCTAACAGCATCGGACAGGTCAAAGTTCGCAGGCAGTTCCGTGCCGCTCTGGAGCCAGTAGTCGGCGAAATACGCAAAATCAGCCACCGTCACCTCATCATCGTCATCCAGGTCGCAGATGTTGCGAGCAATGTAGTCCTGGTTG
>JAFGCD010000138.1 GCA_016932835.1 Sedimentisphaerales bacterium | reverse complement strand
TCGGCTTCAGCCGTTATTTCCTTCAGTCGGCGGTTTAGTCCGCCGAGAAAAACCCACCGGCTTCAGCCGGTGGTAGTTCAGTTCGACGTTATTATGAACCACATCAGACGGGATGCCGAGAGACGTTACGGACGGGACATCGGGGCCGAATCATCGGCTTTGGCAAAAGCGGAATAGAGCAGATGAAAGACACTTATCAGGTCAATGTGGAAAAAGCCGTCACGATTGTCTCGTGTCTTTTCCTGTTGTTTCATGCCGGCTGCGATGGCGGGGGTTTCGAAGGGGGGAGCGTTATGGCGCCTCCGCGAGGCAGGGTAGGCCGGTATGCCAGCACATCCTTAGGGACGATGTTTCTGGATGCGGAGAGTATAGGCAGACACGGATACTACAACGGCTGGACGGAGAAGAACGGCATAGTATATACCTGCAAAGCAGGCCATATTGATATTGCCCACGTTCGCAAGGCTGCGGACTGGACGGCCTATACAACCGCAAATATCCTCAACCAGCTCAACAAGGACAAGACGGAATTCTCATTCAGGCTCAAGGAGGCTTCTCGCCACTACGTCAAACTGACGTATCCGGATTGGTGGAAAGACTTGCCGGCCGATGAGAAGAATCGAATCAGAAAAGACATCGCCGTCAGCCTTGGGCAGTATTTCGCGTATATCGGCGGGGCGTGGCACGAGATAATCACATGGTTCGGCTACCGCAGCACGGGCATATATCCGGAGTTTCCATCGGCGTTTGCCTGGGAGGATTCGTTTTCGGATCTTTTCGGGACATACGTTGCGGCCAAGGCGCTGCGTGACACCGAGCATGAATTCGACGAGGCGTTCACTATTGCGCTGAATCAGGAGTTGAAGCCATTGGTTCCACAGTCCGGGCGGACGGCGAGAAAGGCCTCGAACAGCGTGCGGGGACTTTGGTTTTCCGGTGATTTTCTGTTTCTCATGGATATGAAGGCCAGGAACTTCGATATAGGCATGGACGACGGGGTGATTACTCCGTGGCTGGTTCCTGCCTTGTCCGAGTGCGCCGGGGCCGAAGCGGTTTCCTATCCGGCGCCGAATTTTGACCTGATTAAAGAGTACGGCTTCGAGATAGAATATGAATTCGAGCCGAGAGAACCCCAGAGGAAGAAAATTCTTCAGATAGTGTTCGGAGATAAGCCGAACAAGAGGCTGATTCCCGCCAAGCATTTTCTGAAGATTACGGATTATATTCGCGAGGATGCAGTCGTTAATCACGGCTGTTATGTCGATGGCGGGCACAAGACGTCCGGCGAAGACGCCGAGGGCGAAGATGCCGAGGGGGCAGAGGGTGATTCGTCGAGCGGCGATACCGGTTCGGCCAGCGTCGAGAGCAAATCCGTTGAGCAGGATGGAAATAAAGGTTCGGCTGATTCCAAAGGTAAGTCTGCGGAGACGCCCGCCGAGGCGACATCCGGGACCACCCATGCCGAGTAAGATCTCGCGTAAGGCTACTCTATTTCATCCAGCCAGGTTGCCGCAAGCTCCCATAGATCGGTTGCTGTGACGCACCCGTCTCCGGTCAGATCGGCGCCGTCGCAGTCGTCACAGACTGCCCGGTTCCAGTTGGAGCCGAATTTTGCGAAATCGATGCCGTCCACGTCCTTATCGCCGTCTATATCCGCTGCAAGGAAGGACTTGTCGTCGAAACCGTATATTGCAAATTCCGCAGCTTCATATGAGTATTCCTCGCCGTTCCATACAGGTTGTCCATAGACGTATATCATGCGAATATTCCTGGCTCGCAGTTCGGTGAGGATGGCCGGTGAGATGCCGGGTTCGAGTTGAGGCTCGAAGATGAAGTTCTCGGCGAAATTGTGGTGCTCGGGGCGATATGTTTGGGAGTACCAGCCCTGGAGGACGATCGGTTCGGTTGTATAGCCCGTAATTACCGTCTCAACCCAGCGAACAAGCGGCGCGGTATAACCTGCCACGATACCCGTGGGTTCCGGAGGCCAGTAGAATGTGGTATCGATTAAGATGGATCCTTCTGCGAGTTCCATACTTCTATGCTGCAGAAGGTCGCCTTCTTGAGGCTCCGGGCGCCGGCAGAGAGAGGCGGCCTCGGAGGTCGTAGTTGTGTAGCCGGTGTAGTCGCGGGTCGGGACAGGCTCGGCGTATTCAGCCTGGACATACGGTTCGGGCAGGTCGGCATAGATTAATATGGGGTTTTCGTCGGTTTTGACGAGGGTGGGTATCTGGGTGGTGTTCAATGCAATAGTCGTTGGATTCGGCAAATGGTGCATCAGCCATGAATCGAGCGTCCTGACCCAGTGTTCCTCGTATTCGTCTTCGAGGCTGTGACCGGCAAAGGGCCATTCGTCGATTCTGCCTGCAATTGTCCGGATGCGGTTGCGGTCTTTATATTCGAGCGTTACGTCGGTATATAAGGTTTCGGCGAGGTTCTCTCTGGACAACCAGAGACTTTTCGTATCGAAGCTCCATCGCGATTTGAGCCGGTGGGCTGCGAAGACCGTCCCGTACTCACCCTGGAATGTGCAGTATTCTACAGATCCGCTGATAAGAAAAGTCGGCACGCTCGGCGTATTAGCCGCCCGTGGAATTTCGCGAATCTGCTTGACGACGAGCTTGCCTTCGGGTGCGACTTTCTTATATTCGAAATCAAGCGTGTATTGGGTTTTGCCTGTAATGCGGGCAAACTCATCGGCGGCGGCGACCAGAAGATCGGCCAGGGCTACGTATTCATCCTGCCATTGGAGCACGGTCGCACCGAGGGGGACAAGATTCGACGGCCTGACCAGGTTGGGATACACGTTGGAACCCGAGCAATACGTTCGAACCTCTTCAGGAATAGAGCCGTCTTCGGGATTGGCCACCGAGACGGCGCCGGCCTGGGTCACCATGTTGATGCTGCAACTGCTGCTGTACTGCTTTTCAAGGGTGGCGACGCCGTTGGCAAGCTCGATCTCGTCGGGGAAGGAGTGGTGTACGAGGATTGCCATGCCCACGGTGTTTTCATCGATTCCGTGGAGCAGGCGTTCGAGGTATGCGTTGTCGTTGTAGAAGCTCGCAAATACCTTGCGTATCGCCCGGAAGACGCCTCTTTCGTTGTTCTCCTCCGGGTCGCAGAGGCATGGTCCCGCTGTGTCGCCGTCGAGGTCGTCGGCCAGGCAGCCGCTGTAGCTGTCGTACAGGCCCGCTGCAGTGAAGTTGTTGCTGTCCTCGACGTTTGAGGAGCTTCGAAAGCGAATGTTCCTGTTCTGATCGAAGCCGTACTGCGGGTCTTGAAGGGCGGCGATAACGGCGTCCTTCTGCGTCTGGGTGAAGGTGGTAATATAGTCGGCGGTGAACATGCTGCGGATGAAGCCTAACCGGCTCGACAGTGCGGCCATGTCCGAGGGGGGATAGCTGTATGGGCTGAGGCGTTCGGCGATATCCTCTCGCAGCGTCTTGCCGGTGGCGAGGTTCTGGTCGAGGAATTCATTCCAGAGATCGAACGAAACGGCCGCTGCAACGGGACAGTTGTCCGGGATTGCAGCCCGCAGTATTCCGAAGTTCGATGCCTTGCCTCCGAAGTGGTTGACGTCCGAAGGTCCCAGTCCGTCGGTCGATGCGCTGTATGCGCCGAAGGCGGCTACGAGTGTTATTTCCAGGTCGGCGGGTCTTTTCAGCTCGAGTATCTCTGCGATGGCCGTCTCGTCGAGTACGCCTTCGATTTGGATTAGTCGAACGTCCGTTTGCTCCCATCCCTCGAATGCCCGCAGCACCAGTCTTTGCCCCAGAAGTTCCCAGGCACGGTCGATATCCTCGGATACCGCCAGGTGGACAAACGGCACGCCGTAGGTTTTTGCGAGAATAGCGACGTGTGAATTCGGCGTTGACGGGGCGAGCGAGATAATCCCTGCCACGAGAGGGACCTCGGCGGTGACGCCGTCGGTCAGCAGGATGTCGTTCGGCTCCAGCAGGCCTGTCTGATAGGCGTAGGTGATGTTATGGGCCTCGAAGTATTTGAGGCGCCCCATCGCCCAGCCTGCCGAGTAGATGGCATTGCCCTGTGTCCAGCGTGCAGAAGAACTTATGCTAATACCCTGTGACTCGAACCAGTCGCGGTTGGCTTCGGCGACAGGCGTTTGCTCGTAGGTCGGGAAGTAGAATACCTGCACGGCGGGATCGGCGACCACGCTCGCTTTAACAGTTTGAAATAATTCGACGATTTCTTCTCTTGTATATGGGTCGCACCGGACAAACTGGATTCCATATTCGGGATAAGCCGGAGGCGGAGGCCAGCCCGTATCGGGGGGCATTACAACCGCTCCGAGTATGCCCTGCTGGCCGGTTGCGTACAGCGTGGCGGCGTCAAACTGCTGTGTTGTCATGCCGAGAAACGGCGTAACGAGGTCGGCGGCGAAATTGTAGTGGAATTTGTATTCCCGGCAGTCCTGGAAATAGACGATGTTCGGATCGTAAGGTTCGGTGAGAATCGTAAACTTGACCCAGCGCGGCTCGCCGTACAGCGTGCCTCCGGCTCGAAAAGGTTCGGCGGGAAAGACAATCTCTTCTTTCCAGTAAGGAGACGAGGGAATCTGGCCGGCGTGTGACAGTACGGGCGGAGTAAGAACAAACAGCAGAGGCAAAAGCACCCGGCCGATTGTCGGATTTGCTCCCGTTTTCATTTCCTAATCTTCCTCTCAAAGTCTTGTCGCCGGGAAGGCGGACTTCAAAGGCGGCGAGCGTCGAAGGAAGGTCCATAAGTCCACTCCCTATTCTCGCTGCCAGCGGGGATTAGTCTATCTTATTGGCGGGAAATTTTCAAGAAAAAATGCGGACGAGCGGCATAAGCAGCGGCGGTCGTGGTCTTAAATCGCCAATAGATGCCGAGAATCGGCTATCCTATCATCTCTATGGTCGTCAGGGCGATAAACCTTTCGTCGGCAAGTTCGAAACATCCTTCGAGATTTGCCGCCTTCAGGATACCTTCGATTGCGGTATCGAGACAACACAGGATAATCCGTCGGCCTGCGTTGGCGACCAGTCTCTGTAATTCCAGCAGTTTCGAGAGGCTTGATGAAGTTACAATATCAACTTCGGAGAAATCCAGCACGACCGCGCAACCCCGGCCTGCAGAGACAATTTCCGCGACCCCATCGAGTTCATCACTGATTTGCGGTTCCTCCGGCAGGTCCACTATCACTATGTCGTGAGTCCAGTATTGGATACCCAAAACGGCCACCTCCTGATCTTTTCATCAACTTCCTGTCGAGCCGTAGTTGAACGGACCTACGGCGACCGGCCTTAATCCTTGAGGGCGGGAAAAGTCGAAGCGGCTCAACGGCTTTCCATGCCCTCCTCCATACGTTGGATTCGATCCAACGCCGCTCTTATACCGGACTTCTCCGGTAATGTCAAGCAAAAAACATCTTGAAAATCCGCGAATCGATATGATTTCGGATTGCAGACGATGGCTATCCCTGCACAGTGGTTTTGTGCTTCAGCCTGGCGACCAACACTTTGATCGAACCTGAAATAATCAGAAGGATGACGGCGAGGTACATACTCCAATTACACACGGCGGCGACGACAGCGGTAACATAGCGATTCTTGTTTGCCATTCTCTTTATCGATCCATACTCGAAGTACTGCTGGATGAACAGTAACACGGCCAGGGCGGCGAACAGAGAGAACCACCACCTCTTTCTTATTCGGAGCAGATCAAGCAGGAGTCCTCCCAGTGCAAGGACGACCATCCCCGCTGCTATTACCGTCAGTAAGCTTGCGGGTCCGCGAAAGCCGACGAAGAAGGAAATCCAGGTCCCTGCTATCGAACCGAGCACGAACAATGCGTGCTCATCGCCGGGATGAAAATAGGAGACGACGGTGAATCCGCACCATAAAAGCGGCAATACCCAGATGTAAAACCAATCCCGTTTCATCGAAAAACGCACCCATCGGCCAGCATATTATCAGGAGAACGCAGTTGGTGGTCGGCACGTCATTGTAGTCTCTGCTCGCTCTTCCGGCAAGATACGGAGGTCTGATTATTGGCGGGATTTGCTGCTGTCTTTGTGCTATTTCTTGTTGCCTGCGGCGGATATACATGGTATTGTGTAGGCGGTTTAGTTAAGGGGATTTTGTAGTGGAACTATCGTGGTCTATGAAGTTTCGAATAGCCGGGGCGGCGGCAGTAGGAGTCGTGCTGATTGGCATTCTCGCCTGGCCTTTAGCGGCGCCTGCAGAGCCCTTCGGGGCCGTTCGTTTCGGCAATCTGAGCGTTGCGGGAGGGGCGATCCTGCTGGCCCTGGCGTTCGCAGCCGGCCTGATCGGCTACTTTGTCTCCTGGCCCTACGGACGAGAAATCGGCATCCTGGCGGCGCCGTCGGGTTTGGCTATATGGGCTATTCGCACCGGCAATATGGCTTCGCAGATTCAAATGCACCCCGCCGTCGATCAAAGGGAGGCATTGGTGGCCGGGCTGAAGTGGGAGCCGCTTTTCTGGCTTGCAGTGGCAGGCGCCGGGTTTGTCGGCGTGTTGTGCGGGCAGCGAATTCGGTCCAGCCCTTTGCCGTCTCAGTCTAAGAAAGGGCCTAAGCCGCAACCCGCCCTGTACTTACGTTGGGCTGTCGCACTTGTCGTTTCTGTATTGATTGCTCAACTGGCCCTGGGCAGGCTCGCGCAGGACACCAGAATGAGCAACGGGTCCATAGGCTCGGTTATGGGGCAGCCGGCGATAGGACAGATAGTATTCGGTGTTTTCGTCGCCTTCGGGATTGCTGCTTTCATAGTCAAGACTTTTCTCGATGCCGGTTATGTATGGCCTGTATTGGGCACTGCTTTGCTCACTCCTTTCGCGGTCAGCTTCTACGCCGGGGGTGATGTACTCGCTCACCTCGCCCAGCACTGGCCGGCTGCGTTCTTCTCCAATACCGCTCTTGCCGTACTGCCCATACAGATTGTGGCCCTCGGAATTTTTGGCGCAGTCGCCGGTTATTGGACGGCGATTCGGTACGATTACTGGCACAAGCACGAGATATGATTCAAATATCTGCGTGATTTCCACATCCCCGCGTCTTTTCACGGCGTGTTTTCTTTGTATAACTGCTTATAATCGCTGAATTTACGTTTTTCAGGTCTTATAATCGGGTCAGCTTTGGCAAACAAGAACAAAAATGCTTGTTTTTGGTCTCAGAATTAGCCGAAGATATAGTTGGCTAAAGTCCTGCGGCCCACGGACCGTTTTAGTGAACGGAAGTTATCCGAAGGCCGGCAGATAGCTGCTTGCGAGGTTAACCGGTATTCATGCTAAGCCGGCGATACTCGTAGAAAAGAACGTAATACCAGCCGACAAAAGGAGTTAGAAATGTTGGTTCTTAGCAGACAGCGAGATGAATCGATTATGATCGGTGACGATGTTGAGATCACCATAGTGGATGTTCGGGGGGATAAAGTCCGCCTGGGCATAACTGCTCCGAGAGAAATTCCGGTTCATCGCAGGGAAATATACGATACAATTCAGCGTGAAAAGGCTGCTGCCGAGCAGGCCGGCGAAACACCCTCCGAAGAAGCCGGCAAAGCAGTGAAAGCCAAACCTGAGAAAGTAGCACAAGAACAGCCAGAGAAGGAACCCCAGCCCCACAAGTAGGACCTGGCCCCTTTCGGGATAATCCAGAGAACGGTTTGTTATCGCCCTGATTGAGAAAGTCTGAATCAGGGCTTTTTTCTTGCGCACTGGCGCAAGATTCTCAGCCGGTGTCAATGCGACTGGTCTGCTTGCCGCCCCTGTTTTTCCAGTAACCCAGCGACTTATCCTCCGGGCGAGGGCGTCTGCGAGGTCCAGTTGTTGGGGTCGTTGCCGTAGAGCTCGGGCCAGGTTCGCGTTAGGGAATAGCCCCATCCGTCGGGACCTATGGGCCATGGGTCCTCGCCGACGGGATGTGAGCCGTCGCTGTAGTTTACTCGATCCACGCGAATCATATAGTAGTCTCCGACTTCGGGTGTATCGAAATTTTCATCGCCGGGTTTGGAGAGCTGTATTTCCTCACCGTCATTCTGCATTTTTCCGCATGGTCCGTGGAGCATCCCTGCGGGTAGAGAACCGTAGCGATACATGAACGCCAGCGGATTTCTCGCGACCACGAGATAACCGTGCGCGGGTATTGTCGTTCCCGGCAGGAATGTGAAGCTCACTCCCTTTATCTGCCATGGGACATATATGCCGAGATTGTCGTCATATTCCTGCAGCGTGATGTGGTAGTCGGTGATATTGTGGAGTTCGATGTATTCGAAATCGTCGTCGTCGTACTCAGCGGGGTCGCCGGCGCATGGGTCAGGCGGATGGTACATCAGTTCCGTTATGACTATTGGGCCGACTTTCGGATAGGCGTTCTCCTCGCGGGGAGTGTTGCTTTCCATCGGCACGAAGTTGTATGTTCCGGTGCTCTTCTGGTAGCGTCCGAACGCTACGCCTGTTTCGGATGCGTCGAATTTTTCCTCGTCCATAAAACCCATCAATTCACCTCCTGCGCCGACATGCAGGATGACTGTCTCTCCGTTTTCGCTCAGTGCGAAGGCCTCGTGTGTTCCGGGGTCGTTGGTATCGCCGAAATTGGGGTCCTGGTATAAGACGAAATATCCGTACGGGCCGATCTCGGCGCCTTCTTCGATTTCATACTTCATGAAATTGGATTCGTTGTCGGTGATGAACCATCCTCCGATATCGACGGTTTGATTTGTCGTGTTGTAGAGTTCTATCCAGTCGGATGCCTCGTCGTGGGAGTGTGCAAGGACCTCGTTGATGACGATTGTTCCCGGCAGGGGGATAAGGCCGCTGTCGTCCCAGCCTGGGGAGCCTCCGGGATATACGCTCGTTCGCCAGCCGCTCTTGCTGTCCCATTGTTCGAGGTTGGGGTCGTTGACGTCGCGGACGGTGAGCGAGAAACCATTTCCGTCGGTGACGTCGAACCAGCCGTCCGAATAGCTGAATTCGAGGATGGTGCTGTTGGTGGCGTCATCGAGGCTTATTTTTTCGCCGCCGTTGGAAAGCTGTCCGTCGTATGGGCCTACGATCAGCGTGCCGCCGGGGGCGGAATATCGCGAGTTGAATGCGTCAATGTTTTTGACGACCAGCAGATGTTCGCCGCCGGGCAGGCTGATGCTCGGCAGATTGTAATCGATCCCATCGGTAAACTTCACGCCAATCAGGGAAAGCGGCGTCTCGCCGATGTTCCTGAGTTCTATATATTCGAAATCTTCATCGTTGTAAGGGCTGTTGGTGTCGGCATCGGCGGGGTGATACATGATTTCGGTAATCCGGAGATATCGCTGTGCGTCGCTGGGCGTACCCGGATATGTGAGCGTGTCCACAAGGTCGTCGTTTGCATTATAGAGATTGATTGTTTCGCCCCAACTGGAGAGATGTCCTTTGTAATTGCCCTGGACAAATCTCTGCTGGCCGCCGGTGGGGCTTGCCGAGCGGTTGCGGAACGAATATGCATCCGGGGTGACGTACATAGAGCTGCCTGCTGGGATCACAGTTCCCGGTGCAAAGGTGTGCTCGACGGCGTCGTCGAGTTTCCAGCCGGTGATGTCCACGGCATAGGTATTGGGATTGACCAGCTCAATATATTCTTCATCCTGGTTCCACGAGGCCGGATTGTAGTCGATTGAGCCGATAGTGATCGTCGGACTTGCGGGCTGGCTGTCCGGGATTCCGGCATTCTGGTCGTAGCCGGGGTTGTGGATGCTGTGATTTACGAACAGATGCTGGCGCCGCCTTACCATGTAGGTGTTCTTAATCCACTCTACGTCGTTGTTCCATGTGGTGCTTCCGAGTTCAAGCTGTGCTGCGGCCTTCAATTCGTTGATGCGTCTTTCGAACTTGAGTTCTATCGCGGGCGTTCCCGGAGGCTGAAGCAAATCGTCCATGAGCGTTCGCAGGCGGCGCAGGTACATCTGGCGTGTTACGGCATTATCGAAAAGAGCGTCGATCAGGCCGTTCCACTTGTAGTCGATCTTCTGGTGCTCCGAACAGCCGTAGAACGGATGGCTGGGGGAGCGTATGTCGCCGGGCATATCGTCGTCGATGCCGGTTACTCCGAAGGTAAGGTCCTTATCCCATGGCAGATACATCCATTCGTTTGTTCCGTTGGGATTGTTGCTGGGGTCGCGGGTGTCGCGGTAGCCGTAATAGTTCTTATGAGTCTGGTCGTTATCGTGAATGATTACCGTTGAGGCCCAGTATTCGATAATCGCCGGGATATTGACGTTGTCGAACATGTAAGTAAAGCGGTTGGGATTGGAGGGATTGATGCCGTCGGCGAGGGCCTGAAGGTCGCTCAGGTCTTCATCCAGCCTGGTCTTCTTGCGGGGAACCTGCTCATCGCTTATGTTCCCGTGAGTAAAGTCCGTGTATAGCTTGTACAACGCGCCGTCGGGGTCCAGATCGTTACGACGGAGCAGGTCCCGGTCGGGCTGCTCTACAAAAATCCTCACGGCGAGGTAACTGCCGTTGCGCCGCACGTGCAGGGGGAAAGAAAGCGACGCCGGGACATCGGCATTGTAATACGTCTCCCATGCCAGGGGCTGCCGAAGCGAGGTCGAATCCGCTCCTCTTTCGTTCAGGTTAATCTCATCGACTCGCGGGATGCTCGGGTCGAAACGGAAGTGGTGACCGTCGTTGAATTCGAATTTCCGCCCGTGGGTCGTATTGGCGCCACGCAGACGAATGAAAACATTATCGTAAAATTCGTTGAGGAAGAAGACCGAGCAGCGAGTGCCTGTTCGTGTGCCTGCTGCCGAGACATTCTGGACGAAATACTGGAATACCTGCATCGCTGTGATTATACCCGGATCGAATATGACTGTGCCGAAATACTCGGGCGAGGCGAGCGGATCGAGGAACATCGGCTCGCGTGTGGTTACTGAGCCGCTGTCCACCGCCGTGACGTACCATCGTACCATATCGCCCGCCGAATATGCCGACGCCGGGATGACGGCGGCGTAAACGCCGTCGCCCGACAGCGTATCCGGATAGACGCCGTTGTCAATCATTGCGACCTCGGCTTCGGATCCGAAACCGATGCGATAGTGCAGAGTTACGGATGCAACCGGGTCGTAGGTCTGTGATACCTGGGCGGATATTACCAGGTTTGTGCTCTCGTTGGGCGGGATGGGATTTTCTGTCACGTTGCGGACGGCAGGGCCGAGGTTGGCGATGCCTCCGGCATTGGAATAGCCCGGTGTGGGGTCTCGAAAGAAGCCCTGGGCAAGCGAGCCGATACTGCTGCTGCCGTAACGCCGGGCGGTTAGACGGGGCGTAATCAAAAGATCGGAACTGTTTACGAGGTAATTCAAGCCGTGTATGGCAAGGACATTCTGCCCGATTTGCAGCTCGGCAAGGTGTTCTTCCGGAAGCGGAAAATCGACGAAGTTGACTGCCAGGCTGTCGTCGTGGCCGAATTCGGCGCCGGAATTCCAGGTTGGGCTGACCGGGTCGTTGGCTCCTGCGGCGCGAGGATTGCCGTTGATGTATGCGATAAAGCCGTCGTCGTATTTCATCTGCAGAACCAGGTCTCGCAGACCGGTAAGGTCCGAGATTTCAAACGGGATGCGAATATAAACCGTCCGGTTGTCGTAACGCATTTCGGCGACGTCGAGGCCCACCAGGCCCGGGTAATCGTAGCCGATGCCGGTTCGTCCTTCCTTCCAGCCCGAAGGTGTGAAGCCGGGCTGTATCCATGTGGTCCCGAGGGAATCGTTCTGGGGTATCAATGCGTAGGCCTGGGCATTTTCGCTGATCAGTTCCTCGTCGGTATAGGTGGAACCGCCCGGTGCGGCAAGACCGTATGAGATGGCGGGGAACTGCTGCGGATAGTCATACGAATGCGCGATGGTGATACCGTCAGGCTTAACCAAGGCAAGATAACCGGCATCGCCGCTGAGATTGAAATCGGTATGCAGTTCGCCTTCAGGATCGTCACGATCCTTGCCCGAAGCGAAAACAACCAGATACTCATCAGGTTCGAGCACCACATCCTGGAACTCCCATCCCGTCAGGTCGCCGGGATCGTTGGTTAGGTACCACCCTTTTAGCGATATGGCTATGCCTGTGGTGTTGTGCAGTTCGATCCAGTCGGATGAGTCACCGTTTTCGTCGAGGATTTCTCCTGCTTCGAGCGGATATTTGCTGTCGTTGAGAGCCATGAACTCATTTATGACGACCTGGGGGCCTTCGTCTTTCCAGTTCTCCGCCAGCAGCGTAAAGTCGGTCATCTCGACGCCGTCCTTACCGTTCAGATCGCCGAGGGGGCCTCCGGCCGAACCCGAATCGACCAGCCAGTTATCCGCCATGATCAGCAGATCCGACCCATTGACCGCGCAGTCGTCATTCAAATTCCCTACGGGACACATCGATTCGACAATTGCTATGTGCACCAAATCGGATGATTCGGCTTCTCCGTCCGTTGCGTAGAGTTTGAGTATATAGGGGCCTGGAACCGGAGGCAATTCCACGGTCGGGTCTTCGACGAATTCATTCGGCTCAAAGACCACGTCTTCGGCTTCCACACCGCTCGGCCAGCTTTCAATAGACCATTGCATCGTAAGCAGTTCCGGATAATCTCCGAAGTATTCCACGCTCGCGTCCAGTTTGACGGTAGTATTCGGCAGGATAACGATTCTGTCGTCGCCGGCATCGACTGCGGGGGGCCAGCCGCCCGACGGGCCTCCGAGCAACTCGATCTCGGCGACTTGCATACTGTTTGCGCTGCCCGGGTCCCGGACCTCCGTAATCAACAACTGATAATGAGCGTACGCAGTGTTGTTCGGGAACTGTATAGGCGTGTTATTTTTCGCATCTCGGGGCCAGGAAACAGCTTGTTTGAAGTCCGCTATTTCGCCTCTGTGGATCAGGTTGTCTTCGGTGTACGGCCCGTTGATACTGGTGTTGGATCCGTAGAGTTCATAGGCGACAGGATCACGCTCCGGAGAATCATTGGCCGTCGTGAACGAAAGCCCCCTGACGATTGACCCTGGTGTCGAGGGTGTAACTCGAATACCGGTCGGCTGAGTGTTGCCTCTGAAGTTCAGGTATTTGGTGCCGACATTATCGTCGATTGCCATCCAGGGCGTCTCGTTATCAGGCCAATCGCCGTCGCTTGGCACAGGAACGAGAGCATCGGATGGAGTTGTGACGTCAAACGGTTCGGTCGTATCGCCGAGAAGTGCCGCAGCGGCATAGACCAGCAAGGGTCTCGGCTGAGCCCCGGCCGGGCAGACGAAGACCCCGAAGAGAACCAGCAACGACAACAGTGCGATTAGCGCCCTTGGTTGCAGACGGGCATTTTGTGCGGGCCTGCCAGGTTGCTTGATCGAAGCCGTAAACTGAACGGCAGACGGATAGAAGTTCCCCTGATCGGATAGGTCATTGAGAGTGTTCACCATCGCACCTCTATCAAACGATTCCAGGACCTAATTCGGCGTGTCGGCTCAATCGCCACATTTGGCGGACGGAAGCGCTTCCATTGTGGGGATTTCACAAATACGCATCTTCACAATATTTCTTACGAATACCAACACATCATTTTACCATGTTTATCTCACAATTTCCACTGTTTTCCCGCTAAAATCCGCCTTGCTACGGCAAGGATCAGTAGTATTAGAGTTCACAGTCCTTGGTATTCAGGCGGCTTGGCGCGTACTTCCGGGGACGGCGTTGATTGTGAATATGGGGCTTATTCGCAGTCTAACGGCTGTCTTAGCCCATTAGAAAGGGTATTTGAAAGGCGAACATGGCCAAAAAAGTCCTTGCACTACTGCCGATTGCTCCTTATTGTTGCCTCGACTTTCCTGCAAATCGTCACGGGAAAGTTCGAGCTCCGAAGCACCGGTGCGGCTTGCGATAGTCAGAAAATCTCCGCATCATTCCGGGTTGCCGCTGTAATTTGTGACGGTGTACACAGAAAATCACAGGAGGATTTTGTCATGCCGAAGCGGAAAGACATCAAGAAGGTAATGATTATTGGTTCGGGTCCCATTATTATAGGGCAGGCCTGTGAATTCGATTATTCCGGGACCCAGGCCTGCAAGGCCCTTCGCAAGTTAGGCTACGAGATAGTTCTGGTCAACTCGAACCCCGCTACAATCATGACCGACCCGGGAATGGCTGATGTAACGTATATCGAGCCGCTCAACCTCAAGCGGATGACGGAAATCATCAAGAAGGAACGTCCGGACGCACTTCTTCCCAATCTCGGCGGACAGAGCGGACTGAATCTCTCTTCGGAACTCCACAAGGCAGGCGTACTGAAAAAGTACGGCGTAAAGGTAATAGGAGTCCAGGTTGACGCTATAGAGCGGGGCGAGGACAGGATCGAATTCAAGAAGACGATGGACAAATTAGGTATCGAAATGCCTAAGAGTGAGCCGGCGTTCAGCGTCGAAGAGGCCGAGAAAATCGCTGCTGACCTTGACTATCCCGTCGTCATTCGTCCAGCCTACACCATGGGCGGCACAGGCGGCGGGCTCGTTTATAACGTTGATGAGTTGCGAACCGTTGCGGCAAGAGGGCTCTCGGCCAGTCTGGTCGGCCAGATTCTCGTCGAGGAATCCGTGCTCGGATGGGAAGAGTTGGAACTGGAAGTCGTCAGAGATGCGAAGAGCCAGAAAATCACGGTTTGCTTCATTGAAAACGTCGATGCGATGGGTATCCATACGGGCGATTCGTACTGCACTGCCCCGATGCTCACCATCGACGAGGCATTACAGCAGAGGCTCCAGAAATACTCCTATGATATCGTCGATGCAATCGAGGTCATCGGGGGCACAAACATCCAGTTCGCCCACGATCCAAAGACCGGGCGTGTTGTGGTAATCGAGATCAATCCGCGAACTTCGCGGTCCTCGGCTTTGGCCTCGAAGGCCACGGGATTCCCGATTGCGCTTGTCTCCTCTCTGTTGGCCGGGGGGCTGACACTCGACGAAATTCCGTACTGGCGGGACGGGACTCTCGAAAAATATACGCCTTCGGGTGAATATGTCGTCGTGAAGTTTGCCCGCTGGGCCTTCGAGAAGTTCAAGGGTGTCGAAGACAAGCTCGGGACGCAAATGCGTGCCGTCGGCGAAGTTATGAGCATCGGCAAGAATTACAAGGAGGCGTTTCTAAAGGCGATTCGCTCCCTTGAAGACGGCAAATACGGGCTGGGCTTCGTCAAGAATTACAACAAGCTGCCGTTGGATGAGTTGATGACGCTCGTGAGTACGCCTACCAGCCAGCGTCAGTTCATTATGTACGAGGCTCTCAGGAAGGGAGCTACGCCCGATCAGTTGTTCGAGAAAACGCACATCAAGAAGTGGTTTATCGAACAGATGGCCGAGCTTGTCTCGCTTGAGGAGGAACTGCTCAAGCACAGGGGCAAGAAGATACCGGATGATCTCCTGACCAAGGCCAAGAAGGACGGATTCGCGGATCGCTATCTTGCCCGTATTCTCGATACTACGGAAGAGAAGATTCGCCGACAGAGGACGAAGCTCGGCGTTGTTGAAGGATGGGAGCCGGTTCCGGTCAGCGGTGTCGAAGACGCAGCCTACTACTTCTCCACATACAATGCGCCGGACAAGGTCGGCGTGACGAAGAATCGCAAAGTCATGGTTCTAGGCGGCGGGCCAAACAGAATCGGGCAGGGGATCGAATTCGACTACTGCTGCGTGCATACGGCTTTTACTCTGCGCGACGAAGGTCTGGAAACGATAATGGTCAACTGCAATCCGGAGACCGTTTCAACGGACTACGACACTTCCGACAAGCTCTACTTCGAGCCTCTGACTGTCGAAGACGTGCTGAGCATCTATCAAAAGGAGAAGCCCGAAGGGGTAATCGTGCAGTTCGGCGGACAGACGCCTCTGAATATCGCCCGGCAACTCGAAGAAGCGGGGGTCAAGATAATCGGTACGTCCCCGGAGACGATCGACCTGGCAGAAGACCGCGACCGATTCCAGGCGATGATGAAGAAGCTGGGAATACCGATGTCCGATTCGGGCATGGCGAGCAACCTCGACGAGGCTCTGAAGATTGCCGGGCGAATCGGCTACCCACTCATGGTAAGGCCGTCATATGTCCTCGGCGGACGCGGGATGGAGGTCGTTCACGATGAGGATATGCTGCGGGAGTACGTAGCTGCGGCCGTGGAAGTAACGCCGGAAAGGCCGATCTTGATAGACAAATTTCTTGTCAACGCGATTGAGGCCGAGGCCGACGCCATCGCCGACGGGACCGATGCTTTTGTCCCTGCTGTTATGGAGCATATTGAGCTTGCCGGCGTGCATTCAGGGGATTCGGCCTGCGTAATTCCCCCGGTCTCGATACCGCAGGAGCATATCGACACTATCTGCGAATACACCAGGAGAATCGCCGTTGAACTGAACGTTGTCGGGCTGATGAATATGCAGTATGCAATAGCCGATGATACGGTTTACGTTCTCGAAGCGAATCCGCGGGCATCGAGAACCGTGCCGCTTGTCTCCAAGGTTTGCGGGATTTCGATGGCGCGTCTGGCCGTGCAGGTTATGCTCGGCAAGAAACTGGCCGAGTTGAACTTGAAGCACAAGAAATTCAAACACTTCGGCGTCAAGGAAGCGGTCTTTCCATTCAACATGTTCCCGGAAGTCGACCCGCTGCTTGGCCCGGAAATGCGTTCGACCGGCGAAGTCCTCGGATTGGCCGATTCGTACGGCCTGGCCTTCTCAAAAGCCCAGGAAGCCACCCAGCAGCCTCTGCCTTCGAAGGGAACGGTACTGATAACGGTTGCCGATCCCGACAAGACATCCATCGCAGATATTGCCAAATCGTTTAGCGACGTGAAGTTCAAAATACTTGCGACCGGCGGGACGTACAAACATCTGACCGACAAGGGTATCAAGGCGAAGAAGGTTCTCAAAGTTCACGAGGGCAGACCCAATATTGTCGATGCTATCAAGAACAATGAGATTCAGTTGATAATAAATACCCCCGTAGGCAAGCGAAGCCAGTATGACGATTCTTACATAAGGAAGGCGGCTATCAGTTACAAGATACCGTATATCACCACTACGGCTGCAGCGGCGGCGGCGGCCAAGGGTGTCGCTGCCGGTAAGACAGAAGCTGCGGGCGTTCGGTCTCTGCAAAGCTATCATGCAGGCATCAAGTGACAAGAGAATTCGAAGACGAAGGAGAACAAATATATGGATAAGCAGATCAGTATTATGCCGTGCCTTGATATGCAAAACGGCAGGGTGGTTAAGGGCGTTCATTTCGTTGATATTCGCGATGCCGGCGACCCGGTCGAATGCGCAAAAGCTTATTGCCGGGCCGGGGCCGACGAGATTGCCCTGCTGGATATAACGGCTACCGTGGAGAATCGTCCGACGATGCTGGAAGTCGTCAGGAATGTCGCCGAAGCTGCGACGGTTCCATTTACGGTGGGCGGCGGCATATCCGATGTCGCCTCGGCAGCGGCCGTGCTGGAAGCCGGCGCCGATAAGATTTCCACAAGCAGCGCCGCCTTTCGCAAGCCCGAAATAATCAAGGAGATGCTCGCCGAATTCGGCCCGGAGAAGGTTACGGTCGCTATTGATGTGGATGTGAACGAGTCACTGCCGTCAGGCTACGAAGTCTATATCGACGGGGGGCGGACAGCTACCGGCTCCGACGCCATCGAGTGGGCGAAGAAGGTCGATGGATTCGGGGTTCACGTCATACTTCCGACGAGCAAAGCCGGGGACGGCGCGCAGACCGGGTTCGACCTGCCCGTTATCAAGGCTATGGCCGATGCGTGTTCGGCGACCATAGTAGCCTCAGGCGGGGCGGGGAAAATGGAGCATTTTTACGATGCCGTCGAGGCCGGCGCGACAGTGCTTCTGGCTGCTTCGGTCTTCCATTTCGGCATAATCGGGATACCGGAATTGAAAGAGTATCTGCGAGGCCGCGGGTTGAACGTCAAGTAGTATCGCTTAAGTGCGTGCAGAGCTAAAGGCGCCAGGGGCTTCGCATCGCGCGGGCGAGCATTCGGTTGGCCCGGTCGCTGTCGGTGAATCGCTCCGCGAGCGGGTCCCAGTGCAGTTTGCGTTTGAGTGTCATTGCGATATTGCCTAAGTGGCAGATGCTCGTCGAGCGATGTCCCATCTCGACGGGTGCGGCGGTCTGTCGGCCCGTCTTGATGCAGTCGATAAAGTTGCGGTGATGATCGTTGCTTTCGTATAGATGCGTTTCGTTCGGGCCGATTACCGTTTTCTGCAGCGACGCAGGGCTGCATGTCATCTTCTCGCCTTTGGCCTCGATCCATCCATCCGTTCCTTCGAAACGCATATGTTCATTGGGGTCGGTTTGGCAGGTTAATTCGACGCCGTTGGCGTATCGCGCCCGGTAGTTGACTTTCGTGGCGGTTGTGAACAAGCCGTCTTGCGGATACTCGCCGCCGAGGTCCTCGAATTCGACCGGTCCGGTTTCGCTTGTGTCATTGGCCCACTGGGCGACATCGACATAGTGGGCGCCGAGATTGGTTGTCTGTCCGCCGGAATAGTCGAGGCCGAAGCGGAACGTATAGAGGCAGCGGTTCTTGTGGTAAGGCGCCCACGGCGCCGGTCCGAGCCACATATCGTAGTCGAGCCAATCGGGTACGGGCATGGGCTGCCAGTCTCTCGGCGGGGCCTGCTTGTTGTTGGGGGCTATCCATACCGAGACCTTTTTGAGCTTGCCGATTCGCCCGTTGCGAATCAATTCGCAGATGAAACGAAACACGCTGCTGGACCGCCGCTGCGTACCTGTTTGAAAGGCCGTCCCGTACCGCTCGACGGCCTCGACCATGGCGCGACCTTGAGCGACCGTCAGGCTCAGCGGCTTTTCGCAGTAAATTCCCTTGCCTGCTTTCGCCGCCATTATCACGGGTATCGCGTGCCAGTGATCGGGCGTTGTAATGCAGACCGCATCGATATCGTCCCGGCTGATAATCTCTCTAAAATCGATGTAGGCATCGCATCCCTTGTATTGTCCGGCCGGGTTGCGCTGGCTGTAATGGTCTTCGACGATTTTTCTGGCCGGCTCGCGTCCGAACCATGCCCCGTTCCAACCTTTCTTATACCAGTGTCCGTACTGGTCGTTTGCCTTTACCACGTCGCACACCGCGACAACCTGGACGTCCTCTTGGGCAAGGAACGCCCGCATGTTATTCGTTCCCATCCCGCCGACGCCGATAGATGCAAGAGTGATGCGATTTGCGGGCGCTGTGCTGCCGGCTTTGCCGAGGGCCGAAGGACCGACAAAAAGTGGCAGGGTCATCGAGCCGGCTGCCAAACCTGCAGCCGCGCTTTTTCTTAGAAATCGGCGTCTGCTCATTTTGCTTCCGGTCATATCGAACCTCCTGAAGCACTGAATTATCTTTGTTGAGACGGCCTTCAATTCGGCCGAGTTGTATTGTATTCGACCTGTAAGCGGGAAAAAAGTGAAAATATATTCACCCCGGCGCCGGTTGTTCCGCCGTCAACTCCAGGTCACTATTCAAGACATGCACTGTCATACGCCGATATGATTCTTTAGATAGTACCGTAAGAAAAGGAGATTCCCGGCGTGTTTCCGGATATTGAGAACAAGACGGTTGACCATTGGGAAAGCAATAGAAAGGGTTTCTCGCTGCGCGGGCGGGCATTGAGCTTCACCTATGCAATTCGCGGGGTGGCCCTTATGCTCAAGAGCCAGCACAATGCCTGGCTTCATGCCGTTGCATCGGCGCTTGTGGTCCTCGTTGGTTTTCTTGTCGGTCTTTCGGCCGGGGAATGGTGCTGGCTGGTTCTGGCGATTATGGCGGTATGGACCGCTGAGGCTTTGAATACAGCCCTGGAGTTTCTGGCGGATGTTGCTTCTCTGGAGTTTCATCCTCTCGTGGAGAAGGCGAAAGATGTTGCCGCCGGTGCGGTGCTCATTAGCGCGGTGGGCTCGGCGATTGTCGGTTTTATCATTCTCGGCCCCGGCGTTTTTCAATTCCTGAAGGGTATTACCGGCCTGGGCTGAGAGAATCACCGCTCCGGATTCGCCTTTTTGCGGGTGGCACCGGCGGCGTTTTTCTCACTTTCGAAGCATGCCCCATCTTGGTTTTTCCCTGCGAATTCCGACTTACGTTGATCGCCAGGCAGAGGCGAAGTCCGCTTGGCGGAGGAATTTACTGGAGATTTGCCTCGTATCCTGCTATCCTTGTCATATATAAAGGAGACAGGCAGATGATGCTCAACGAAGATGCGCGAAACTCAAAGCCTTGCCCGAAGGCGTCTGCGCCTTTGTGGTTCCGTTTCAAGCGCCCCCGGCTGATATGGCTTATGCCGATCGTGGGTTTGGTTTCTCTGGTATGGTTTCTCATCAGGGTAATCCCGAAGCCTTCGCGTGCGACTTATCCCTGCCAGAGAGTTGCGTTTCCTCTTGCGTCTGGTTTTGTGGTCTGGTTGTTGGGGCTGTTCGGTTCGGCTGCGGCGTTTCGCAAGGCAAGAAAATCTTTCTTACGCAGCCGCTATATTCTCGGCGTTGCGTGCATGCTTCTTAGTGTCGGGTGTCTGTGGGTTTCGGCGATACTGACCGGCCAGAAAGAGGCGAAGGCCGCCGAACCGCATACGGTTAATAATCCTATCGGTATCGGCAGGGGAGTTCATCCGGGGCGTGTCGTTTGGGTGCACGACCCCAATGCGACAGACTGGCAAGGCCCGCGTGTCGGCGACGGCTACTGGTGGCAGAACGACCACACCGACCAGAACGTCGTCGATGAGATGATGGCCGAGGCCATTATGGCACTGGCTGGCGAGCGGGACATCGCTCCGGCCTGGGAACTGCTCTTTCGATATTTCAACAAAGACAAGGGCCGAGGCGACCGCGGATACGCCGGGGGCGAGAAGATCATGATCAAGGTCAACTTCGTCGATATGATTTCGGTCTGGGGCAATACCGACTATGATCTCGTTGACCATACGCCGGAATATGCAATATGTTCGCCGCATGTCATGCACGCCTTGCTGGACCATCTGGTGAATATCGTGGGTGTGGCCGAGTCGGACATTTCGATAGGCGATCCCATCTGTATGTGGTGCAATGAGTTCTACGACATGATCCACCCGGATTTCCCCGATGTTCGTTATCTCGACTATCGGGGATACTACAATCGGACCAAGATACAGAAATCCACCACTCCGTTCTATTGGAGCACAACCAAGGCCGACGGCAAGAATCAGGACTATGTGCTTCAGTCTTATGTCGATGCGGACTATTTCATCAACCTGGCCTCCTTCAAGGGCCATTACAACCAGGCCGGCATTACCCTTTGCGGGAAAAACCATTTCGGTTCGCTGCGCGGGCCGACCGATTCAGGCTACTACGACATGCATTCGGATTGTCCATATGCTGTTCCTGCTTCAGGCAGCTATCGCGACATGGTGGACCTGATGGGCCACCGGGACGTCGGCGGCAAGACATTTCTGGCGATGATCGACGGTCTCTATGGAGGCAAGCACGCAATCGGTTACCCGGAAAACCTGCCGAAGAAATGGCAGATGTCACCCTTTAACGACGACTGGCCTTCAAGCATATTCGTTTCGCAGGACCAGGTGGCAATTGACTCGGTGGGATTCGATTTTCTGGTTACGGAATGGCCCGAGGCCGCCGGGCCGGCGCACCAGGGCGCCGACGACTACCTTCATGAAGCGGCTCTTGCCGATGTTCCTCCTTCGGGGACATTCTACGACCCGGAAAGAGACGGCACGGCCATGGCGAGCCTCGGAGTGCACGAGCATTGGAACAACCCGACCGACAAGCAATACCTCGGCAATCTTGGAATACCGGGCGGAGTCGAGCTTGTCAAGATACCTGCGGACAAGGTGGCCGGTGACATCGACGGCGACAGGTCCGTGGGTCTGAGAGATGCGGCTGTGCTCAGCGACCAATGGCTCGACTGCTGCATTCATTCCCAGACGGATGCAAACATCTTCTTAGAAGCCGAGCACTTCTCCGGACGCGCAGGCGGATTCGGAGCGGGTTACCCTGCTGTATGGTTAAGGAGCAGCAGCGCTGAGGCTTCGGGGCAGAGGTGCATGCAGGCCGTTCCGGATAGCGGCCTCGTGCTCGACGCGAATATCGAAACCGATTCACCGCGGCTGAGCTATCTGGTGAACTTCACCTCGCCGGGCACATACTACCTCTGGCTCAAGGCCTCTGCTGTTGATTCCGAATCGGATACATTGCACTATGGCCTTGACGGAACAGTTTTAAGCACGCCCGGCAAAGAGGCCATGCTCAATGAGCCTCACGAAGAACTGCTGATAGAGAAGGGCAGCGACGGCTGGCTTTATCTCGATATCGGGGCCGAGCAGGCCGGCTGGGCCGAAAGAGCATTTGACGACGCCTCCTGGCGAACGGGTCGGGCCAGACTCGGATACGGCGACGACGGAGAGATCACCGAGGTCCGTTTCGGTCCCAACGAGGACAACGACCTCAACGACCGCAACAACAAATACATCACGACATATTTTCGCAAGCACTTTACAGTTGACAATCCCGCCGACTTTACCTCGCTGGCCTTTTCTGTATTGCGTGACGACGGCGCCGCCTCGTATCTCAACGGGCACGAGTTGCCCCGGACTAATATGCCCTCAGGCCCGCTGAGCTACGAGACGATAGTCCGAGATCACGCGGCCGGCGGCTCTGAGGAGGATACCTATTTCGGTTTCGACATCGACCCTAATTTCCTCGCAGCCGGGGATAACGTTCTTTCCGTTGAGGTGCACCAGTACGCCGCCGCGGGGCAGAATAACATTACCAGTTCGGACCTGAGCCTCGATGTTGAGTTGAAGGGGGCGACCGCGTTCAGTTGGGTTTCGCGGTGTGCTGATAGCTCCCGTCCGATGATTCTTATTTCCTCGGCGGGGCTGCACAGGGTAGATATATGGATGCGCGAGGACGGGGCAAGAATGGATTGCATCCTGCTGACACCGAGCGAGGAGTACAATCCGGCCGATACAGAACCGGTCGAAAGCTCTCATGTCCCGCTGTACGAGATCGTTGCGGATCTCAACGGCGACGGGGTCGTGGATTTCGCAGATTTCACATTTTTCGCATCGCACTACTTCTGTGATTGATCAGATCGTCGCCTGCTTGGCTTGACCGGCGAGGGCGTTCGTGGGTAAGATTATACCCCGCTTGAAAACCTTCTCAGAGCAAGGCGGCTGCATGAATCGAGTAACTACAATCCGCGCTTTCGACGATAACTTCATCTACCTCTGCGAACATGTCGGCGGGGTCGTATTCGTAGTCGATCCCGGCGACAGCACGGCCGTATTCGATATTCTCAAAGCCAGGGGCCTGACTCTTTCGGCGATACTGCTGACGCATCATCACTTCGACCATGTCCAGGGCGCCGGCAGGGTCAAGAGCGCGAGCGGCTGCGAAGTAGTTGCGTTACGCGGCAGCCGGGTCTCCGGCGTGGACCGATGTATCGGCGACGGCGAGACAATGGAATTGGGGCCTGTGCGTGTTCGACTCCTTGCTACTCCCGGGCATACGGCTGATTCGGTCTGCTATTACGTCGGACCGTTCGAGGGTGAGTGCGGGATGCTGTTCACAGGCGATACTCTCTTTACGGGCGGCTGCGGCAGGCTGCTCGAATGCGACGCTCGGACCATGTGGGATTCTCTGGGCAAGATTGCTGCTTTACCCGAAGATACGCTTGTCTATCCGGGCCACGACTACACACAGGAGAACTACGAATTCGCACTGACAATTGAGCCGGGCAATAAGGCTGTGCAAGGGCTGCTTGGAAGCGGCGATTTTGCCCCTCCTTCGACGATATCTCGCGAGAAAGAGACTAATATATTCCTTCGAGCGACCTGCGGCGAAGTCAAGGCCGCCCTTGCCATGCCCGATGCTCCGGATTCCGAAGTCTTCGCGGAGCTGCGCCGCCGTAAGGACATCTTCGGCTGAGATGGAGCCGCCATCGGAAGGCCTTTATGATTGCGTTTCGACGGCCTTGGCCGGCGGTATCGGCTTAATCGGTCCGCTCGGTGTCGTATCGGCCTTCAAATCGCCGGTCGCGAACTGTATCCCGTCGAGGTAGAATCGCAGGATTGGCTTATTCCACCAAATCTCGGTGCGATGGCCGAACGCACAGTAGAATACCCGGCCTTTGCCGTGCTGCTTAATCCAGGCCAGAGCAAAGTCGCCATCGGTGCGGTGAATCCAGGGGACGGTCATATTGGTCTTTTTCGTATCGAGCGACAAGAGCACCCGCAGCTTTTCTCGCGAATAGGGTTCGCGGAACTGGAATATCTCCTCGGCTATGCGGAAATCCTCGCCTTCGAAGGCCGCAAGCAGAGGATTGTCGGGCTCATCGAGCTTGACGGCGACCTCCTCATTCCAGGGATGTCCCCAGTATCCGGCGCCGAGCAGTTCGAGGAATTCGCCCCAGTGAGTATTGCCGCCTACTGCATGATGATAGGCAACGATTCCGCCGCCGTCGGCGACCCAGTCGAGCAGGCTCTTTCGAAGCATCTTCTCTGCAGCGTCGATATCATCGCCGTAATTCTTGAACTTGGCCATGTCCTTCTCGGTCGGGCGAATCCAGGGGCCGTTGCTGTTGTTCATTATTATCGCGTCCAATTTCTTGAGGTTTTCGGGCAGGTACATGGCAACGTCGTCGCTGACGACCGGCTCGAAGGCCCCTGTTCTTTTGCCGAGCAGCCTCATCGCATATTCGGCTTGCGGGATAGTGTATCCCTTGTGCGGCGACTGCTCCATGAAGGGGGTATTCCAGATAAGCACCCGCCGGGGCTGCTTTGGTGTGACAGTCGCCTTCTCGGGGACGGCCGAATCGATGAGCCGCTTCTGCTGCTCGCTCAACTGCGCGTGTGAAATATGCAGAGGAGCAAGTATCGCAGCGGCGGCGACCGCTGTTATGAAATGCCTGCTTGACATAATGAATCCTCCTTCGCTCGACTACGCGGCCTACAGCGACCACCCTTTTCGGTACTCGCGGTACAGGGCGTCGTGGGCGTTTGAATTATTTGTGATCTTCATTTCCATCGGGTCGAAATCGATTCGGCCTTCGAACTGCGTGGCGACATTGCCCAGCAGAACGAATTCCGCCAACGGATCGGCATAATCGAAATTTGACATTGCTGCGGGGCCGCCTTTGCACGCCTCGATCCACTCGGCTTCGTGTCCGCGCGAGCGGGGCAGCGTGGGCTGTGGTTTTTCAAATCCTTCGAATTTATCAGCGGGCAGCAGCGTATAAGACGTATTATGCCCGGTTGAATGCAGCATTCCCTCCGTCCCGACGAGCAGGCAGCCCGCGTGGTCGTCCCACTTTTTTTCGCCCGCATCGCCCCAGTCAAGTCGCCTGCCCATCATCTCTTCGATTTTGGCACGTGGGCCCGGGGCCTGCCCGCCGCCGTTGTACCAGTTGATACGCACCGGCGGCATGTCCCTGCCTGTGCGGAGCCAACGGGCGCCGATGTCGTAGCGGATTATTTCCCATTTCGGGAATGTCGCCTTGTGGTATCCGGAGACCTCCGCCTCGATGCTTATCACTGGTTTGTTCGCGGTATCGTTCGCTTCGGGCTGGCTTGGCCAGAGCGTATCGATTCCGAGACCTTTGAAGGCCACGTTCATCGTGTGCGATGCCCAGTTGCCCAGATTTCCCGTAGCGAAGTCGCGCCATGTATGCCAGTCCATCCATCTGGAGTTATACGGCCTGTATTTGGCGGGTCCGAGCCAGAGGTCCCAGTGGATATAGTCCGGAATCGCATGTTCTTCGACTGGCATCGGGCGGTCGCCGGCGCCGCCGCCGGTATTCCATGCGTGCACCTCTCGCACGTCACCAAGCAGGCCGGCCTGGATGATCTCGACGGCCCGGCGAAAACCTTCGCTGGCCGTGCCCTGGTTGCCCATTTGCGTGGCGACTTTGTGTTTCGCAGCCAGTTCGCGCATTCGCCGGGCCTCGAAGAGGTCGTGTGTCAGCGGTTTCTCGCACAGCACGCCCTTGCCCATCTTGATCGCCGCCGCCGAGATGACCGCGTGGGTATTGTCAGGAGTGGCTACGGTGACGGCGTCGATTTGCCTGTCCATCTCGTCGAGCATCCTGCGGAAATCGAAATACTTCCTGGCCTGGGGGATCTCCTTGAATGAATTGGCGGCTTTACGCTCGTTGACGTCGCACATCGCCACGACATTCGCCCCGACATTAGGAATCGCCGAGACGAACCAGTTGCCTCGGCCGGCGACCCCGATCAGTGCGACGTTGAGTTTTTCGTTGGCCTGATATGTGAAAGCGTTTCGGCTGTTGCCCAGGATAACCAATCCTGCTCCTGCGGCTGTATTCTTGAGAAAATCCCTGCGATGTATTCCGGCGTTCATAATCATGCACTCCATTTGTTCAGACAGGATTCTATTTTGAGACCAGGCGAAAGGCTAGGACGCTGCTCCGGCCTTGTGAGAACCGGCCTTGCAGTTTGATCCATCCGTCTGATGATGTCCCTTCACCGGTGTCTTCTGCTTTCAGGCTGATGGGCAGCCGTTTTCTATCCATTGGCGCAAGAGTTACTTGCATTCGCTCGGGCGAGAGCCTGAATCCACCCGCAACCTGTTCGACAATCACTACCCCCTCGACCGCTTCGTCGCTGAAGTTGTATGCGAAGATATCGAGTTTGGTTTCGCTTTGAACATCGACGATATGCGCCTGTTTGTCGAGATTTGTCGCGATGTGCGGCATTTGAAGCTGAAGGACAATCGGCGATGCCTTGCCCGTGCGAAATTCCGAGGTGCGGAGCGGCTGTTCCAATTGCAGTTTCTCCGCTGCCCCGCTCTCCAGTACCGCATACAGGGGACTGATACCGATGCTTTGCGGGATATTTCTTCCTATGGGCCGGCCGAGATAGTCGTAAACAGCCTTGATGTGCATTTCTCCGGGCGGCGACCATTCGCTGGGCTGTTGTGACCAGATTATAAGCACATCGTTTCGTTTGCCGTCAGGCGCCGAGTCGAATGCGTAAACCATTACCGCCTCATCGTTGCGCTGACGCCATCTTCCGAGGCACCTGGCCCCATTCAGGAATCGCCCGGTCGCTGCCAGGGCCGCGTAGCCTGGGCGCGGCGTCTGGTCGTGACGAAGCAGCCCGAATTGGATATTGCGCTCGCCGTAGTTGCCCAGTATGAAGAAGAAATGCCGGTTTACCCCTGCAAAGAGGCTGCTCGCATAGGATCGGGCGATGAATTGTGCCTGCTTGATCTGGTCTTCTGGTGATATTTCGTGCCAGGGCCCGCCCGTCTGCCAGGGCAGGGGTACGCCGCATTCGGTAATCCATATTGGCCGGCCGCAGGCGGCCTGTCTGGCGGGGGTAAACTGTTCGATGTATTTCTCGGGCTTCTGGTAAGAGTGAATGTTGTACGTCTCGAAGTAAGGCCAGCTTTCGTTTTCGATAACGCCTTGCGTGTGCAGCGGAGTGCCCGCCCCGGCATAGACGTTCCAGCAGACGGTCAGTTTCGCATCGGCTGCCTTGAAGCCGAGATACGCGGCCTTTTGATGGGCGCACATCTCGTCGATTGTGTGCCCGCCGAAGACGGTTATATTGGCTTCGTTCCACGGCTCCCACGCCAGGACGCGCCCCTTGTATCGCTGGGCCATAGTCTTGCAGAATTTGTAGAGGACTCTCAGGTCTCGCGTGAAGCGCTTGGGGCCCTCGCTGCCGTCGAGCTGCCTGTCGGCCGCCCAGCCCGGACTGTCGTGAAATACCTGGAGGACCTTCAAACCATATTTTGCCTGGAGCGACGCGGCTGAGTCATAGGTTGTATTATCTGCGAAATCGTCCAGACCTCGCTGAATACCGCCCCAGCTCATTCGGTCGCGAATCCAGTTCACCTGCGCCAGGGCTGCTAATTGAGCGAATCGCTCCTGCCGGTCGGGGTTATTGCTCGCAAACCATGCCGTGGCCGAATCGACACATACCGGCGAATCCTGTGCTGTGGGGTTTGCCTGTTTTGCCAGGACCGCCGCCGTCGTCCAGCCGACTTCCCCGCCGTTGCCGTCCATGAATCCGATTCGATACCAGCCGATGCCGGGTTCGCCCAGATCGACATTTCGATTGCCGCCCTCGAAAGCGCCCTCGGCGATGACATTTCCGCCGTCATCCTGAGCTTGCCAGCGAGCCGCCTGCGGTGACACATCGCCGCCGATCTTTATGCGAACCTTCTCGCCGTCCACAAATACGTTGCCGGGATGGCTCGCATCCGGCGAGGGCGATTTGCGCTGTTTCTGCTGCAGTGACCGCCACAAATCGTTTTTCCGTTCCGGGGGGTCGCTGTTTTGTTGGCCCCGAATCACCGAGGCTGCCCGGCCTGAAAACACCAGGGACAGTAGCAGCAAAATTGCAGGCGTCAGAGTCGTTTTTCTCATTGTCCGGTCCTCGATTATGTAAGTATTCATCAGTTTTTCAGCACAGACCACTATACTACTATTGCCTATTCGTTGCAATTACCTGCATAAGCCGTGCAGACAGCGTTGCTCGGAGACGGGGCGGCATTGCGGCCTGGAAAAATTAGCGGATTCAAAACAGTTGCATTCTGCCTCGGCATACGATAGTCTTTTCCGGGCGATATTGCAGGGCCCGGCCCTCCGGATGCTGCAACCCGTGATCTATCAGAAGATATTGTTCTTTCAGAAGAGAAAAGGAAGCCGAATCAAATGAAATATACAAGAATAACAACCATAGTCTTGTCGGTCGTTTTGTGTCTGTCTTCAATCGCCGGTGCTGTCGATTGGCCGCAGTTTCGCGGGCCGACTCGGGACGGCCTGTCGGGTGAGACCGGCCTGGTGAAGAAATGGCCCGATGCAGGGCCGAAGGAATTGTGGTCATTCGAGGGGCTCGGCAATGGTTATGCGTCCGTTTCCATTGCGGACGGTCTTGTCTATACTACCGGTGTTGTGGGCGACGACGGCATCCTCTTTGCCTTCGACCTCAACGGCGACGTGAAATGGAAAGTCACTTACGGTCCCGGCTGGAAGGGCGCCAACCCCGGAACCCGCACGACGCCGACAATCGACGGCGACAGGCTCTACCTGATGAGCGGCCTGGGACGTATCGCTTGCCACAACGCCAAGACCGGCAAGCATATCTGGCACAGAGATACGCTCGAAGAGTTCGGCGGGAAAAATATACGGTGGGGAATCGCCGAATCGGTCCTTATAGACGGCGAAAAGGTTATCTGCACTCCCGGCGGTAAAGACGCCACCGTCGCAGCGCTTAACAAGATGACAGGTAAGACTGTCTGGACTTCAAAAGGCCTCAGCGAGCTTTCGGCTTACTGTTCTCCGATAGCAATAGACAGAGGACCCAATCGCATTATCCTGACGATGGTGGAGCAGTCCATCGTCGGCATCGACATGAAGACGGGCGAGATCTTCTGGCGACACCCGAACAAGGTCAGCTACGACATAAGCGCCGTTACGCCCGCCTACGAAAACGGCATGATGTATGTCACGAACGGCTACCGCCACGGAGGCCACATGTTCGAGATCTCCGCGGACGGCAAAGAGTCATCGAAAAAATGGTCTGAGAAAACTCTCGATGTTCATCACGGCGGAGTTGTTCTGGTTAATGGTAATATTCACGGCGCCGGTACACGCGGCGTCTGGACCTGTGTTGAATTGGCTTCGGGAGAGGTCAAATTCACCGATAATCTCGTCGGAAAAGGCGCTGTTATCTATGTTGACGGCCTGCTTTACTGCTACGGCGAGAAAGGAACTCTTGGGCTGGTGAAGATCAACCCGGCAGGGTATGAAATGGTAAGCTCGTTCGAGATAAAGAAAGGAACCAACGAGCACTGGGGCCACCCGTCGATCTCCGATGGTCGGCTTTACATCCGGCACGGAAATGCCTTGATGTGTTATGACATCAAGGCGAAATAGGGCGAGCCGGGCGGGTGAATCGATCTCTCCGGGCGCGCACTGCCGGGCCGGAAATCATATCTCCCATTCTTTGGAGCCTTTGACGAACTTGTGCTGTGCTATAAGTCCTACCAGCATCGGCACCATGAGTCCTACAGGCAAGACCCATTTTTGATGGGTTATGACGTGTTCCATCTGCGCCTGCGCAGAACTGTATCGGTATAGAAGAGCCAGGGCGCCGGTCAGTACGAGCGCGCCGCCGCCCATGCTGGTAAAGAGTATCACTGCTATCCTGAAAACGATAAATGAAATCATTCCCCCTCCGACCATTCCGATAAGTGCCCCTGCCAGGATATATTTCTCGCTAAGTCCGCATGCGTACCATATTCCTGCGGTGAATATCGCGCCGGCCATCGCGCCAAGCAGGCTTACGGCCCATCGCATCAACGGGACCGATAGAATCGCAAGCGCCAGCATACCTATAACGCCTCCGACCATTTTATTCTGAATGCCGTGAATAATCCCTGTTGCCGCGGTTCCCATCGCCAAGCCGAGCAGGGCAAAGCTGATTACGACCAGCACCTTAAAGACCCGCCATCCGTAAAAAAGCCATACTACCCCAAAGGACACAAACATGAATGCTTCGAGTTGGCCCAGTGACGTTATGTGTTGCCAGAACGATTCGATCGGGACGACTGCGCCCCCTGAGCTTGTGCTGTCTGCGGCCTGTGCGAGTATTGTAAGGCAATCCATATATCTGTCTCCTAAATTCGTTTTCGGTTCGGCGGCGACTACACCCGCCCGGCGCCGACTAAGAGGTCCGCCAGGTTTGCCCTGCGGATTGTGATTCACCGTCGGTCCTGTCTGATTTTCCGGTTTTTCTCGATTTTTGTTTTCTCGGTCTATAGAGTATCAATTGCTCGACGGTTCCTAAGGCTGCCATTGCACCAAGCACAATAGCATAAACCGGCGAGCTGTTGAAGATGCTTGTGATCGGATTGCCGCCCTTATTCAGTAACAGCAGGATTGCCCCTGCGAAGATCAGCATGGCTCCGAGGGTTGCGCAGGAGACAGCCGAGGCTGTTCGGCGGAAGGCGTAGCCGCCTATCATCCCCGCCACCGCTGCTGCGACCAGCATCGCCCAGTTGTAGTTCGGCATCTGCGAGCAGGTTTGTTTTGTGGATTCGGCCAGTTGTACCGCGTACGATTCCACCAGGGTAGCGCTTTGTGCCGAATTCAACGCTTCGGCCTGGGCATGTTTTGGTATCGGGCCAACATCTCCGATATACGGCCTGGCAAGCACCGCAAAGGTCACAACCACCGCCAGTACGGCTGACAATGCTCCGATAAAAAACCTTTCGAAGACTATCGCCAGGAAAGCGCCTGCGCAGGCGAGACCGGCGACGGAAACTGTTTGGGGCCCGATGACAAAATACCCCAATACAGCCCCGACTATACCGCCGGCAGCCAGGAGCAACTGTTTTCTGAGACCAAATCCTCCAAGCCAGATAAACAGTCCGATGGCCACGCCCAGGATGCCCGGAGCAATCAGAATCAGCGGACTCAGCCGCTCTGATGCATGTTCAAAATCTTGCAGGATTTCTATCATTATCACTTCCACCGAGCCGCCAATCTCCTGATTACCTCGCGGGCGGTATTCGGCCGAGGGCGTTTGGGTATTGGCGAACGCATACCGGTAACTTAGATATGTTATCGGCCGTTTCGGGCGGTTTCCGTTAAATCACCGGCTTTTTGTGAGCAAAAAAGCCGAGAAATCCGTGCTTTCCCCCGTGAAAAGGGCTTCCGAATACTTGGAATTAGCCCATTGCGGATGAGAGGAGTCGAACCTCCACGTCCCGAAGGACACAGGCACCTGAAGCCTGCGCGTCTGCCAGTTCCGCCACATCCGCGGAAAACGGCACGATTATGAATCTTTCCAGCCGCATAGTCAAGACTTTTCGTGTAAATCTTTCCCGATTGCAAACCAAAGCTCATTCGTTAGTATGTTTAACTCTCTCGATAACGCGCGCCGAGAATTAATCGGGCGGCTTGCAGGGACCGGTAAAAACCCCTGTCGATAGCCTTGAGAGCTGGATCAATACCTCATCGCAATCTTCGGGTTTTGACAAAAGCCGGGCCAATATTTCTCCGATAGAACGAGCATGTGAAAAGGGCGTTCATGCGTTCTGTGAATGTGTAATCGGCAGGGCGCCGTGTTTGCTCTTTGTATGTTTTGTTGTATAATTTAAGTGATACCACAGCCCAAAAAAACCGTTCGGAGAATGGGATCAAGGCGGTGCATTCACTGCGAGCATCTGAGGGAAGGTGTACATTCACGGATCGATTAGTGCGCCCCGCCCGGCTCGTTTAGGGAAAAGAGAAACGGATGGACGACGCTGTTCAAGGTGGAGATGAGCGGATGGATGCCGCACAGATTACGGGTTTTTCCGGGGCAGGCGCCAATCGCCTTTTCGGCGAATTGCTCGTTTCTAAAGGGCTGCTGACTCGCGAGGAGTTAGCAAACGGGCTCGATGCCCAAAGGCAGGAAGGCGGTCGGCTTGGCGAAATACTGCTCCAGTTGAACATACTCGGCGATGCGGATGTCACTCATGCGCTCGCGGAACACCTGTCCATGGATTATGTCAAGCTGGAAGACATAAGCACCATAGACATGGATGTCGCTCGCAGTCTTCCGGAGAGCATTGCCAAGAGATTCTGCCTTGTAGCCCTGGGCGAGGATGACGGCAGGATTCTCATAGCAATGGCCGACCCGCTGGATGTTATCGCCATAGACACCGTTACACTGAAGATGAAACGGCAGGTCAAGGTTGCGATCAGCTCTCCGAGAGAAATACGGCGTGCTATCGGCTTGGTCTATCACGGTTCCGACATCGAAGAGCAGCAACTGCGGGACCTGGTGGAAGTGGAGGTAGGTTCGGATATCAGCGAGGACGATGCACTGCTCGAAGACATCAACGATTCCGACTTGAGCAGCGAATTAGCCGCCACAAAAGCGCCCGTGATCCGATTTGTGGATTTGCTATTGAGCCAGGCGGTCAAGAGCAGGGCCAGTGACATTCATATCGAGCCGCAGGAGACATCGACTGTAGTGCGTATGCGAATTGACGGGGTGCTTCGGAACATGGTTCCGCCCGCCAAAAAGATGCAGGCCGCTGTCACCGCCAGGATCAAGATTCTCTCGTCGATGGACATCGCCGAGCGCAGGCTGCCCCAGGACGGGCGTTTCAAGATCAAGGCCTCCGGAAGAGCGATAGATGTTCGCGTATCCGTAATCCCCACAATATACGGCGAGAAGGTCGTGATGCGAATCCTCGATGCCGCCGGTGTAAACCACGATGTGAACCAACTGGGTTTCGAACCGGATGCCCTCAAGCAGTTCAAGAGTATGCTGGCAAGGCCGCATGGCATTATAGTCGTAACGGGACCTACCGGAAGCGGCAAGAGTACGACTTTGTACTCGGCTTTGAATTACCTGAAGGACCCCAAGAAGAATATCACCACCGTCGAGGATCCGGTCGAGTACAGGCTCGCCGGGATCAATCAGATTCAAGTCAAACCCGAAATCGACCTCGACTTCGCGAGGTGTCTGCGGGCAATTCTCCGCCAGGATCCCGACATAGTCCTGATAGGGGAGATTCGTGACAAGGAAACCGTCGAGATTGCAATAAAGGCATCGCTGACAGGGCATCTGGTGCTCAGCACATTCCACACAAACGACGCTCCCAGCGCCATAAGCAGGCTCGTATATATGGGAATCGAGCGTTACCTGCTCGCCTCGAGTCTGAACATGGTCATTGCACAGAGACTTGTAAGGAAGATATGTGACCGTTGCAAAGAACCGATAAACCTGAGTGAAGAAGTGCTGACAAGCTTGAAAATAAGCGCCGAACAGGCCGCGGACGCCGTGTTCTACCACGGCAAGGGCTGCAATGTCTGTGGTGGGACCGGATATCTCGGCAGATTGCCCATCTTCGAATTCCTTACTGTTGATAACGATATGGGCGAGATGATAGTAGCCGGGTGCAGTGAGGCTCAAATCAGGGCCGAATCACGCAATAAAGGTCACGGAGGCCTGCTTGACAGCGGTGTGAGCAAAATGCTGCAGGGTCTGACCACCGCCGAAGAGGTTCTAAGTGTGACATTCTCAGAAAAGGGGTAGCCGTTTCCGGGGCCGCCGGAAGCTGCGCGATGTGATATATGAAACGTCCGTTTTTGCTCAGAGAACGCAAGGGACTTTCTGTATAGTTCAGATAACAAGACCTTCTGTGTGCTCTGACGAGAGCGTGGATTGAACTGGGGTGGATTTTGCTAAACTTGATGTTCTCCAAAGTCGATGTTGATTGGCGTTACGCCGGGCAAAGTGCGTATTTAGCAGAAAGCCACAGTTATCGGAACATGCTAAGAACAGGATTTGGATTCGTCAGATGAGAAACTACAGGTATGTAGCTCGAGATGTAAGGGGGAGTCGAAGAGAAGGGCTTACACAGGCCTTATCTTCAAATGACGTCCTCGGCTGGCTTCGTGAGCAGGGTTTCACTCCCGTCAGTGTCAATGAGATCACCATCGGCACCGAGCAGGCCCAGATGAGATCGCATACCGGGAAGATCAAATCTGCGGACCTTGCAGCTCTTTGCTGGCAGTTAACCACCATGCTCGAGGGAGGTATTCCGATTACCACGGCCCTGGATACAACTGCCGAGGATATCGAACAGCTGACCCTTCGCAGGGTTTTGGAAGAAATTTCGACGAAGATCAAGAAAGGCAAGCCCTTTTCGGAATGTGCCGCGGAGTTCCCGAAGGTCTTCAATGAGATGTGTTGTGCTATCATACTGGCCGGCGAGACCAGCGGTAATCTCGCTTCGGCCCTTAGGAAGCTGGCCGAATACTTCGAAGGGCGCGACAAATTAGCCAAAAAAGTCAAGGGGGCGATTGCCTATCCGATCTTCGTATTCGGGTTCATTGTCCTTATTGTCATATTCATAATGGCGTTTATCATCCCGCGTTTTCGCGTAATATTCGACCAGATTGGCGGCGAGTTACCCGCATTTACGAAGGGATTCATGGGTTTCTACGATATGATGCGCTTCAATCTACATTACATGGCTGGCGGCGTTTTATTAGTCATTATCGGAGCGACCCTTTTCAATAAGACCAGGACCGGCCACTACATCTTCTCGAGACTTGTACTTGGCCTGCCTCTTTTCGGCAAGCTGCTGCAGCAGGTCTTTCTTGTGACGTTCTGCAGGACCATGGCCACCTTGCTCGCTGCTGGCGTCTCGGTTCTTGAGGTTCTGGACATCCTTTCCACGATGAGCGGCAACGATATCATAAAGGACGCGGTGAAACGCACAAGAGAGCAGATAGTCGAAGGTTCAAACATCTCTTTGAGTGTCGCTGCGGCCGGTTTTTTCCCGAACATGGTTACGAAAATGATACAGGTGGGCGAAGAAAGCGGTTCGCTGCCTACGGTTCTTGAGCGAACCAGCGACCACTACGAGCGTAAAGTCGAAGCCATGATCGCTACAATGATGGCCCTGCTCGAACCTATTATGATTATAACGGTTGGGATGATTGTATTGGTTGTAGTGCTTGCGCTGTATCTGCCTATCTTTACCATGTCGGAAGTAACCAAGTAGGCTCACTATTATGCACCGAGGGTGAGTGCAAAAAAAAAACAGGAAATGCGGCTATAGTAGTTGAAAAATCTTGTCGATGATGTTAATATAGGCAATCTCAGCAAGGATGGCAGATTGAACAAACGGGGCAATTGAGGACACTGGTATTTTAGGAGAACTTGCAATGAAGAGCAAAAAGGGTTTCACACTGATCGAACTGATGGTCGTTGTTCTGATTGTCGGTATTCTGGCTGCGGTAGCAATTCCGATCCTCCGCGGACGGATTGATGCTGCCAAGTGGTCGGAAGGCAAGGCTATGATGGGCAGTATCGCCACGGCGATCCGGGCCTATGCCGCCGAGAAGGGCGCAAGCGGGACTAATCCCACTGCGATAATCGGCACCGGCGCGACGGCGTTGGGTTTTGCCACAGGCGACCTGACGGGCACATATTTCGCCGACGGTGATTTCGCGTTGACAGCGGTCGATATTACCGCAACGCCCATCACCTTCACCATTACCTGCACAGCCGGCGGCGGCACCGATGCTCCTTCGAATCCGCCGAGCTACACACTGAATCAGGCCGGCACTTTCGCTGCGGGAACGTAGAAGTAATATATTGCCTGTGTGACGGAGGCCTTATTAGCGAGGTCTCCGTTGACAGACATTCGTTATAGACAATCTTTGGGAGGTTAGGTATGGCTTCTAAGCGACCTAAGTCCCTGGCTGGCATTACCTTGATCGAGGTGATGGCAGCCATTGTCATCGTATCGATAGCGGTGCTTGGCGCCTCGGGATACAGGTACTACTCCGCTATGGACACGCGGAAGGCCTCTCTCCAGAGCAGCGCCGCGAGAATCGCGTTGCTGCTCTGCGAGAGCTGGCGAGGTCGTGGTTATGATCTGGTTACGACGTATGATCCATCGGCCCATTTAGGTTCGGATGTCGAGATCGATACATCGACCACGGGGCCTGAGTATCCATTCGGCTTTACACCGCTGGGCCGATATAAGATCACCGCCAACGACGGCGACTACTGGGTGTCGCTTTCATGGAAAGACGATGAGACCACTTCCGGCTTGAGGGCGCTGAATACGGTTGTTGCCTGGGCCCAGGGCAGAAGCAGCACGGATTCAGCCGGTATTGTCGTGATGGATAAGACATTCAGACTCACGACATATGTCGCCCAATAAAGAGCCTGCCAAACGAGGCTGCAGGATGAAATTACAGAATCACAAAACCCGATCGACTTCCGCCAGGCCCGGATTGACCATTGCCGAGCTGATGGTGGCGATGGTAATCGTTCTTATCGTCATACTGGCGCTTGGCACTGCCATTGCGGACGGCGTGCGAGGCTGGCATAGGGCTTACGAAAAGGTTTATGCCGACGTCGTAACCGACAGTTATGCCGCCCGCAAGGCCTTCGACCGGGTAGTTCGCAATGCCACCAGGCACCTGTACCAGATCGATCCTGAGGGCAACTGGCTCGAGGTTTACTATTACTCGACAAGCACCGCGCCGATTGTTGATCGTTATGCTCGCCTTTATTCGACAAACGGGATATTTCTGATTGAGCACGGCAGTTGGGTGCCCGGGAGTACGAATCCGAAGACGCGTCTGCGAACTGAGATTGTCTGCATGAATGTCTCTTCATGCGTATTCAAGTCACAGGGGCACTCGGCCCAGATGGTGCTTACACTCGACGACGGCTCTCAGGATATAGTCGTTGTCACATCAGCCGTTATGCATAACGGCTCGTGATTTTCATGGGGGCCGGCCGGGTGATAGACTGTTCGCCCGATCAGCCGAAGATACCGGGGTGGGAACATGCTGATTATAGAACCGATGATGATCCGGATATTGCGAAAGGTCCGCGCAATGAAAAAGCTGCGCTTGCTGAGGCACGGCTCCGTGTTGCCTTTGCTGATTATTGCTATCGTGCTTCTTTCCGTTATCGGGGTCGGTATGCTCAGGCTTGGCCTGCAGGCCCGCACGTACGCGGCCAGGACGGCGAATGAGATAGCCGCCCAGGTCGCCGCCGATGCAGGCCTGCAATTAGCCGTTCATGAAATGAACACCAGGCTTGCGGATATCCAGCAGGACCCCCGCGCCTCGTTCTCGGAACCCGTCGAGGTATTGCTGCCGAATTCAGAGGCCACTTACAGTTATTACATCGATGCTAACGGCCTTGCCGCGGCCATGGACAGCCGGACGAAGATCACGTCAATCGGCCGGGCGGGTTTCGCCGAGAAGCAGGTCTATGCACTTATGGAGTTGAACGGCGGGCCCTTTGAATATGCGGTATTCGCACAAAGCGCAATGGTACTGAAGCCCAATACTATCGTCGATGCGTACGATTCCCGCAGCCCCGGCGCGCCGGCATCCCTTAAGATTGCCACCAACAGCACCAAGAATGCCTCGGTAACTGTCGGAAAAGGGGCGGTTATAAACGGGGATGTAGTAGTAGGCTTCGGAGCGGACCCCGATGCCGTCATCAGCGCCGACAAGGCGAAGATAACCGGCACGACCACGGCAATGTCCGAGCAGCGCGAGCTTTACCCGGTCTCCGTTCCCGTATGGCTCAGGACGCTGCGGCCGGAGCCTACCATACGGGAGTCGATAGTCGTCAAGGATTCCGGAGCGTATTCCGCCATCAGCCTGGACAAGGGCGGGATCGTCACTATCGACGCCTCTGTCACTCTGTATATCACCGGCGACATCGGCCTGGGCAACTCCGCCGCCATAGAGATCAACGACAAGAACCCCGACGCATCGCTTACGCTGTACCTTGCCGGCAATCTCTACAGCAAAAACGGTGGCATGATAAACAACCTTTCCAAAGACCCCACCAGACTCAGGATATACGCCCTCGATTCGTGCGATACGATGAGCTTCGCCACTGCGGGGGTGTTTTATGGTGCAATCTACGCCCCCGAAACAGCCATCTACCTCAAGAGCGCCCTTGAGATTTACGGCTCGATTGTGGCTGATGTCTTTGCCCAGGGCTCGACGAGCAATTTCCACTATGACGCGGCCCTCGGCGCCGAACAGGCCCACTTCTGGCCTCGAAAATTCGAAATCGAACGTTGGTGGGAACTGTAACGGGCGAATTCTATGCGGCATCTCGATACTTTATCTATGCTGCAAACAAACATCCGAGGTTGTTGCAGAGACAAACGAACGGTGCGTCCTATAAAGCGAGTTGCCGTCGCAGCAGACGTTTTGTTCCGTTAGTAAGAGGCAAAGTAGGCGGGCGAATAAGCCGATAAGCCGGTTATGTGGTTTACTTATCCGGCGGTGTGGGGGCTCGCCGCAGGGCCCGGCAGGAGGTGTAAAATGAACAGGAACACGAAGCGCAGAAGCAGGCAATCGGGGTCGGCTCTCGCCCTGGTGTTGATCGTAACAGTATTGCTGATGGTGTTCGGCATGGGAATGCTTCGTTGCGGCCTCCAGGCCAGGGTCTATGCCGCCAGGACTGCAAGCGAGATCTCCGCCCAGGTCGCCGCAGACGCAGGCCTGCAGATCGCTATCGCCGAAATGAACCATAGACTCGCCAACAGGGACACGGAAACTGCTGTGGCGTTTGACTGGTCTGAAGATGTGCTCCTACCCAATTCTGATGCAACTTACAGCTATAAGATTACGGCGAACAGTCTCGAGGCTGCAATCAGAACCGGCACGACAATAGTCTCCGTCGGTCGCTGCGGACAGTTCGAGAAGACCGTCAATGCCAACGTCGAAATAACAGGCGGCCCCTTCGAGTATGCAGTATTCACGACACAGAGCGGCCTCAATCTCAAGCCGGGTACCGTGGTTGACAGCTTCAATTCCGACACAGACGGGGATACGGCGGGCATCCCGCTGCAGCTCGGGACCAACAGCACCGAGACCGCGGCAATAACGATAGGCCCGGGCGCCGTCGTTAATGGCGATGTCGTCGTCGGCTACAGCGGGGACCCGGATTCGGTCATCAGTGCAAGTCTGGCAACGATTACCGGCGATACCTTCGCCATGTCCGAGGAGCGAGAGGTACCGTCGGTAGAAGTTCCGGCGTCGATAAGGCTGCTGCCGACCCAGCCGACGATAACAGCGCCGACGGTTATTACCAAATCCGGCAAGTACGAGGCGGTGACCCTGAGCAAAGGCGAGTTAACGATTGACGGCCCTGTTACGATGTATGTCGTCGGTGCGATAAACCTCGGCAAATCAGCGACGATTCAGATTAACGAGAAGAATCCTAATGCCTCGCTGACTCTGTATCTGGGCGGGAACTTCACCACAAAAAACGGCGCAATGATAAACAATTTCACCGAAGACCCAAAGAGGCTCCAGATATACGGCCTGGACACCTGCTCGCTCGTCGCTTTTGCCACCGGCGGCGTCTTCTACGGCGCGGTATATGCGCCGAATGCTTCGATTGTAGTCAAGAGCGCGCTGGAGATATATGGGGCGATCGTTGGCGACAGCTTCACCCAGGGGGCAACCAGCAATTTTCACTATGACGTCTCATTGCTGGAAGACCAGGCCCCGGACTTCTGGTCATCCGGTTTTGAGATTACCCGCTGGTGGGAGGGCGACGCCGTGGCGGTATCGCTTCCGGATGCGGCTCAATCTCTTCCCGATGCGGCACAGTCCCTGCCGGATACAGCCGCGGAGGCTGCTACTAAGACCCTGCCCGTCTCATTGCCCCCTCAGGCGCGCTGAGCCGGCTTGCAGCGTCAATCCGGTTTTCAAGCCTGCTGCTAATGCCTGCCGGGCCTGCGCAGCGGGGGTAATCCGCACGTTTTCCAAACCTTCCCTTCCCGGCGGATTGTTCGAATCTGGGGCGAAGGCCCATTTCCTGCCTGTTATCGGCGTTCGGTTCCGCTTTATTTCCTCAATAAGCCCGCCTGCGCCCGCAATTCCCTTGACATTCTCGCCTGATTCTGGTATCATAACTGTTTGAAGGATGGTGGTGAGAAGACACCTTTGCAAGCAGCCATTCTATTGAATTCTCACCTTAACAGCCGGTCTGTTCAAGCTCGGATGCTCACCGGCAAACAGCGTTTGACTAACTGTCACGCAGGCAATAGCTCTGCGAGGGCTTGGTTTGTATTTGGAGAATGTGCCGCCGTTGGCGGTACGGTTTGGAAAAGACAAGTTATTCATTGATGGCAATACACCTCAGGGGACATGAATATGGTGAAAAAGAAATCTTCGAAATGGCTGAAGCGCGGCTCAGTGATGGCGCTGGTGCTCTTTGCCGTCGTGCTGCTGCTGTTTTCGGGTGTCGGCGTTTTGAGCCTCGGGCAGACCAGCCGGATTTTTTCCATACGCACCGCTAATGAGATTGCTGCTCGCACTGCCGCCGATGCCGGACTGACAAGAACCTTATTGAGGATGAACAACAAGCTCGAGGACGGGTGGGACGGCCATCTCCCGTGGGACTACCGCATGGAACTGCCGGGCTCCGATACGAATTTCACCGTTTTCACCTTCAAGGCCAGCCATATCTACAGTGATATTATGTCATACGAAGAACCCGGTCTGATAGATTATGTCAAATCGGCTACGCCGGAATATTCCGATTATGTGATAATGTCAATCGGAAGATGCGGAACCGCCAGGCAAGTCATCTATGGAACGGTAAGACTGCAGGGCAGGGGAGATACAGGCGTTTTAGTGCGGGACGCCATAATATTGAAGAACGACACACTCGTCGATGCCCGGGACAGCCGTGACCCCACGAATCTGGACCCGGATATTTTCCTCGAGATAGGAACCATAAGCACCGATGTCGATGCCATTGTTCTCAATAACGGCGTTACAATTGACGGCAACGTCGTTGTCGGCGTAGGTGGAGTCGTCGATACCGTAATAAAGGACCTCGGCGCCGATACCGGCCTTCGCTATCCGATGATCGAGGAACCGGAATTTCCGCTGGTTTATCCGCCTGCCTTGTTCGACAGGGGTGCGATCAGCGCCAAGGGCGAGACGATAACTATAGGACCGGCCCAGAGCGGCAGGTACGACTCGATTCGACTGAAAAACAGCTCGGAACCAACCGTACTCATAATAGAGGGCGGAGATGTCGTCATGCATATCACCGGGGATATCGATATGGGCGAGGGCTGCGAAATCAGAATAGCGAAAGGCTCTTCGCTTGAGATATACGTTGACGGCGATATCAAGGCGGGCAACTCGATGGGATTCAATAATCTCGGCACGCCGCCGGACCTGAAGCTTTGGGGCAACTGGCGAGGCAAAGACGTCAAGCAGGATTGGGAGCTCAAGGCCAAGAGCGAATACTTCGGCCAGCTCTATGCACCCAATGCAGACGTCATTGTCAAGGCCGACGGCCATCTCTACGGCGCGTTCACCGCAGAGAGCTTCGAGATGAAGAGCGGCGGGAACCTCTACTATGACGGCGCCCTGCAAGAAGTCGAGCCGGATGACCAGGCCGTCAGGTTTGTTCTGAAGAGGTGGTATGAACAGTAATTGATAGATTGTTTTTCGATGGAGACTATCGGAGATTGTCGTAATCCAAAGGATGGTGAACAGGGATGCGTAAAGTATCGAGAAAATGTGGATTCCTGCTTGTTGCAGGATGGGAGGAATTGGCGGTTGTCTTGACAAGGCCAAGCAAGACTGAGGGGAGAGAAAACATGCATAAAAATCGATTCAGGTCTGCTGCGGGGGTTACGCTGGCAGAGGCGATGATCAGTGTCGTTGCTGTTGCCGTCGTGGCGCTGGGGGGATTGAGTTACGAATACCACGCCGCCAAACATTCCGCGATAGCCCGCGCCCAAACGACCGCCACTCGAACTGTGCAATTGCTGCTGGAAGACTGGAAGAGTACGGGGGGCTCGACCGAGTACGACCCCTCGACTCTGGGATTGGGGTTCACGCCGGTCACCCTGCCGAGCGATGCCGCGGCATCGGCCGAAGCCGGGACAACGCTCAATAGTACAGCGTACGCCATAGAGGTTGACAATACACCTATGATAATGGCGCTCAAATACAATGATATCCCCACTTCCGATCCGGATGACGTTGTGCGTTTAAGGCAGCTTGTAGTCGTCGTTACTTTCGGGAAAGTGAAGGATGCAACGATGCGAGCGACTACCTGGCTGGGCGGCATTCGGCCTGTGGTCTTAACGACCTACGTCAGGGCCGACGGTTCGGGAGGTTAGGCGGGTGCGGTGTTGAAATAAATCAGCCGGGCGATGTCCCGAAATGTCCGGTGTCCGAATACGGAGCTTGATGGGAATGAAAAGGACTAAATGCAGATCTAACGCCGGTGCGACATTAATCGAGTTGATCTTTTCTGTCGTTATCAGCCTGATAGTAATGCTGACCGCAGGCACCGTGGTCATGAGCGGCAACCGGGCATGGCAGAAGAGTTACGACTCGGCTACAAAGCAGATCAAGTCCGATTCACTGGCCGCTTCGATAGCATTCGGGAGTATGGGCAGGAGGGCAAATCGTCTCGGTTATGTGGTTTACGAATACGACGGCGAGAAACTCAAGCCCGCCAAACCGAAAACCACCCACCCGGAGGAGGTCGTCTGGGGTGACGCGGTCGAATTTCGATACTGGGACGTCCCGCTGGATTCCGACGACAGCCACGAGGTGATGGACACTACCAAGATTGCGACCGCCTATGCCCTTTTCTATTTGGACGACGATAAGCTCAAGGTGGACTACGGGCCGTATCCGCCCGGAGCGGCGCCGAAGGACGGAGGCCCGAGGAATACCTCCGGGGTTCGAACGCAGGTCCTTGCCGAGAATGTCTCGGTGGACGGCGAATACGGGGCCTTCAGCCATACCATGCTCAACGGCGTCGGGCAGGGCGCTGTAAGGATCAATGTGGTGCTGACAGACCCGGAAGACAGCGAGGCAATTAGGGTAATGACCGCCACATTGCTGCGAAATATGTGGCCCAGGTGACTTGGCGGGGTAATGGCGGGAGAGGACGTATTATGAAAACTCAAAATCTGAAATCGAAGACAAACTCGCTTCCAGAAGGCAGTACGCCGCTGAGCGTGCCCAGGAATGGCTCGGCATTTGTCATGGTCGTCGTCTCGATGGTGATATTGACAACGCTCGGATTGGGTATGCTGACGCTGGCATACGGCGCCAGACACCGGGCAATCAGGCTCAAGAGCGAAGCCGCCGCGATGCTCGCTGCCGAAGCCGGCTACGAAAAAGCGGTCCATTGGATGGGGAGGCAGCCGGATATGCTCAGCGCGCTTCAGTCTAATGTCTCCGGGACCAAAGGCGCCTTGACTTTCACCGATGCCGGGTGCGAGTATCAGATCAAGCTCTTCACGTTTCTCAAGCATCGGCCCATCTATCAGGTTATCTCCACCGGTCACAGCGGAGTATTCACCAGGGCGGTGGATGTTCTTGTCGTGCAGGCCATGAGCGGCTGGGATATGGGAATGTGCAGGGTTCCGACGGACAGCTACAACACATACCCTGTGAACTTTGCCACGGGTGAGATAATCGACATACCGCTCCACATCAATGACCTCCACGACAGCCCCGATAACAGGGATATCTACATCAGCGGCTACCCGCAATTTATTCAGCTTGTCACCATGGGCGAGAAACGATATACCGACGGCGGAGGCGACAAGTATGCCGCCGTATTAGACATGTTCGAAGGCGGAATATATTTTTCGCAGCCCGACAGCAGAATTACCGACGAAGAAGCGGTCCAGATAAAGGCCAACCGTTTCAAAGACAGCACGAAAGACAAGTTTGTCCTTTCGCCGGTCGCTACCGCACCATCGATCAACCGCCAGCCCGCGGTTCAGCTCGAGTTCTTCGTCGATGCCGGAATAGGCAAGGTCCGCATTACCGACAATTGCACCGTCCGCGGATTCATGCAGAGCTATGACAGCAGAACCTGGGATTTCAGGATCAAGCCGGGAAGCGACGGCACGAGATACGAAAAATACTACATTTACGCATACCACCTGATGCCTGAAAATGCCGATACGAGCGGCGAAAGGTTCGTCGTTCCCCTGAGCGATACCTATGTCAGTCAGTCATACGGCGAATACGAATCTGAGCCGGGCGGGCAGATATATGTTGACGGTAATGTCATAATAGGCAGTGGAGACCCCAATCTGCCCAACCAGGACACCGTCAAAGGCAATGTCACCGTAGTCGCCTCCGGCAACATCTGGATAGCCGATTCGGTAGTCGTTGACGGGGCGCACGATCCGGCTGCGGACGGCGGCCTGCCCTCGGAGAGCAACACCAGCGTCCTCGGCCTGATTACACAGGGCGTCGTAAGGATCGTCGATCCCGGCATGAGCGATTATGACTATGTTGACGACAAGCCCGTCGTGCCGCCGGGTTTCAAGTATGTTCCCATCGGAAGGCCCGACTATACGCTGTCCGTCGAAGGCGATTCCAACTACCACAAGAGACACCTGCCCAACCCCACCGTCATCGAAGCCGCGATAACCATAGGCGGAGGCGGCTGGGGCGCCGAGAACGTGCAAAAGAGCTACTATGGCGGCAGAAAGGAATTCTCCAGTACCGTTTCGTATCCTCCTCGCCAGGCATATCTGGTTCTGCGAGGGACGTTGGTCGAGGCGGTGCGAGGCGTTGTCGGACTCGTGGGCAGTGACGGCTATCTGAAACACTACTACTTCGACGAGAGGCTCCTCGAAGGCATCCTGCCGGGCGACATCTGGCTGCGAGGCAAATACGTCCCGGCTCCTGCCGGCTGGCACGACTACCGAGCCGGCGGCTGAGAAAATATATTCATTTCCAGGCAAACCACGATTCTGCTCCATCACTCATTCGCTTTACCAAGCCGAGCTATTTATAATTCTCATTTCCTCACAAGGCCCGATAACCTGAGTTCTCTGTGCTGAAGAGGTTTCCGGCGGCGTTGATTCTCCTGTTATTGGATTGCCTCTTTGACACTGCAAGGGCCGGCTGTGCCGATTCGCTCGCTGCTTATGGGACGCACGGCCCGGCGTTGGCAGCCGGCCGGCCCGCTAATACACAGAATACTCAAATTGTCATTTCCAAGTAAAACACCGGTCTGATTGAGTCGATAAGAGGCGGTGATTACTGTTTTGGTCTTCGACTAACTATATTTAAGGCGAAAGAAATATGGACTTCGGTTTGAAGCGGTCATTCAGGCTTGAGCGTGAGTCGAAGGTGGTCCTCGGTTTGGATATCGGCTCATCTTCGGTCAAGATAGTGCGCCTGCAAAAAGAAGAGGAGGGCTTCGCAGTAAAGGCATGTGCGATTGCGGAGATTCCTTCGAATGGTTCCAACGGCGACAACCAACGAAAGAAACTGGCGAATATCGTCAGGACAATTCGGGAATGCATCGATTTAAGCGGCGTGAAAACGAGGCTCGCAGTCTGCGGTGTCAGCGGGCCCGAGGTTGCCGTTCGCGATTTCGAGTTTCCTTCGATACCGGATGAAGAGGTCGAAGGTGCGGTCCAGCTCGAAGCCTCTCAGGTCTGCCCGTTCAAAACGGAAGACAGCACTGTTGATTATCAGGTGGTATCAAACGGCGGCAGCAATGTGAGAGGAATCATGGTCGCGGCTACGAATGCTCTCATAAAAAGCAAGGTGTATTTGGCCAGAGAGGCATCGCTGCACTGTGTTCTGCTGGACGTTGACGGATTAGCGGCACTGAACTGCTTCAGAGAGACCGAGACACCCGAGCCTGGTCAGGCTACCGCGATTTTGAACGTGGGCGGATCATATACCAATCTGGCTATAATGAGTGACGACGGCTGGCCTTTTGTGCGTGACCTGATATGTGTAGGCGAAGATATCGTCAAGAAGATAGCCGCCGAGAAGAGTTTGCCTGTAAAGACCGTCAGACAAATTCTCACCGGCAATGCGGATATGGACCAATCGGAGTATGCTGAAAGTCTTCAACGCGCTACGGGGAAACTCGTCGCGGACATCAGCGAGACGCTCAGGTACTACAATACCCAGAAAAAGTCCGAGCCGCTCGATAAAATGTTTGTGTGCGGAGATTTTTCACTCGCTGCCGGCTTTGTCGAGACGCTGAATAAGCAGCTTCCCGTAGAGACCGTTTTGTGGAACCCGTTTGACAAAATGCGCAGCGAGACAAGAAATAATCACAGGGGCGTTCTCCAGAGAAATTTGTTGCAGAAAAGCGGCCCGGCGATGGCGGTCGCCGCAGGGCTTGCTATGAGGTCGATCTGATTATGTTTACTATAGACTTACTCAAAGGTGAGGGGCTTCCCGAGAAGACTAAGGCGGGCAGTATGGCTGTCGTTGCTGCTGCCACTGCAATTCCCATGGTGGTGGCGATAGCGATGTTCGGTATATACCTGCACAACAGAATCACAGTTTCCATTCAATCGAGGGCTGCAGTGAGATATAAGAACAGGGCTCTCGACCTCTCCGATGCGGTAGCCAAACAGAAGGCGCTGGAACGTGACAAAGCTGCTTATGGAGTCTGTCTCTCCGAAGTCAGGGACGCAATCGGTCGCCATACACAATGGTCCGGAATCATGGCTACACTGGTCGAGGAAATGCCGAAATCGGTGGTTCTGACGGCTCTTGAAGTGAAGGAGCGTTCTATAAGATTGAAGGTTCCGATAAAAGAAGACCCTGCAAGAACCAGAGATGTCACGGTTTCTGCTCCGGTATTACGGATGGATGTTGTGGCGACGCCGCAGTCCGACGTTGACAAAGATATCAGGGACTTCAAGGATAGTCTTCTGGCATCCGCTGCTGTAGGACCAAAGCTTGAGAATATAACCTTCAATCAAAGGGCCGACACGCTTAACGGCCTTGAAGTCGTTTCTTACGAAATAAACTGCCTGTTCAAACCAAAACTATAGCGGGTCTTATATGAAGTCTGACAAGAGAAAATTCTATGCAACCGTTGGCCTGATATGGGCCGCTTGTGCTATTCTGCTCTTTTTTGCGTATATGCTTGTGCTTCGTCCGCAAGGGCAGCAAAAGAGGACCGCGGCGATGCAACTCGCCGAGCAGAAGAAGGCTTACGATATTGCGGTCGCAGCCGCCGAGGAGGAGAACCAGGCTCGACTCACCGGGCAGGTTACCGGTTTGCAGGAAACACTGCAAAAATTCGTTGTGGATTTCGAGAATGCCGCAAATCTTACCTTTGACATAAGCGAGACTGCGAGCCGTCGGCAGATCGGATCGTTCAGTATCGAGAGTCAGGAAAAGCATTCTACTTTGGCTACCCCGGCGTACAATTGCATAGGGGAGAACTATTTCGAGGTCAGATTTGTCGCCGGATTTCACCAGTTCGCCGCATTTCTGAATGCCCTGGAACGTCGTGAGCCGGCCATACTCGTCGATAAATTCATGATTACACGTTCGGATGACCCCGAGTTGGACCACACGGCAACGTTGAAGCTGGCCGTACTGGTCAATAAGCAGGAAACCAACTGAGGCGAAAGGCGATATCTCGCAACAGAATCACGGCATGCAACTATGAAAACGATAGCAATAGCAAATCAGAAAGGTGGATGCGGCAAGACGACGACAGCCGTCAATCTGGCCGCCGGATTTGCTGCGCTTGGCAAGCGTGTGCTGCTGGTCGATCTGGACCCGCAGGCGCATTCGACGCTCGCTTTCGGATTCGAGCCTGATAACCTGGACAGGACCATCTACCAGGCAATAACCAAGGCCGACCTGCCGATCTCAAGGGCGAGAATACCAATCGCAAAAGCCACTCTGCGAACCGCTATCGATGGGCTGGACCTGGTGCCGAGCAATATCCTGCTGTCCGGAGTCGAGTTTGAACTGGCAAAACTGCATCGCAGGGAATACGTCCTGGCGCAACAGCTCAGTACCGTCAGCAGCAATTATGACATATGTGTTATCGACTGTTCGCCGTCCCTGAGCCTGCTCACCCTCAATGCTTTGGTGGCCAGTGACGATGTTGTAGTGCCCGTTCAGACACAATATTACGCTCTTGAGGGCCTCAAGCAACTGCTCGAGACCATTGACATCGTTCGAGAGCGGTTCAATCAGGGCCTCGGGGCGCTCGGAGTACTGCTGACATTCGTCGAAAGAAGAACGGCTCTGAGCAGAGAGGTACAGCGGCAGATGCGGGAATTCTTCGGAGAGCTCGTATTTGACACCGTTATTCACAGAACAACGAGGCTTGCCGAGGCGCCAAGTGCCGGCGAGCCTGTTCTTACCTACGACCCCAAAAGCAAGGGAGCTGTGGAGTACAGGGCATTGGCCGAAGAGATAATAGAAAAGAAGATGTTCGAGACGACTGAGGATTCACATAAACTCGCGGAGACGGAGGCGTTTCAAGCAGTCTGGTAAACAAATATAGGCGAATCGCAAAAACGGCCAGGAATACACTCGGTACGAGTTTAAGGTATGGTAATGATGAGAACGTTAGCAATAGCAAATCAAAAAGGCGGCTGTGGTAAGACCACTACTGCCGTGAATCTGGCCGCGGCTGCCGCGCAGAGAGGTCTGCGAACTCTGATAGTTGACCTTGATCCCCAGGCGCACTCTACCATCGGATTAGGCTTGAATCCCGACAGACTCACCAGGACTATCCACGACGCCCTGACGGGCGGACAACTCGAATTGGAAGAGGTCATAGCCGACACAAACATAGAAACTCTCAAACTCGCACCCTGCAACATTCTGCTTGCCGGGGCGGAGCTTGAACTGACGCTGGTCTTCGGAAGAGAATTTGTCCTTGGTGAAAAGCTGAAAACGGTAAGTGACCGATTCGACGTGTGCATTATCGACTGTCCTCCGTCACTTGGGATGTTGACGCTGAATGCGCTCGTTGCCAGCACCGACGTCGTCGTGCCGGTTCAGGTGCACTACTATGCAATGGAAGGACTGAAACAGCTTCTCGAAACCGTCAGCATCATCAGGGAGCGTTTTCACCCGTGCACCGTCAAAATATTAGGGCTGTTACTGACATTCGTTGAGAACAGAACAACGCTAAGCAAGCAGGTGCAGCAGCAAATGAGGGAATTTTTCGGCAGTCTTGTTTTCGATACCGTCGTGCACAGGACCGTAAGATTGGCCGAAGCGCCGAGTGCGGGCGAATCGATTATGACTTATGCCGCAAAAAGCAGAGGGGCCGCCGAATACAGTGCTCTGGCGGCTGAGATATTCAACGGGCATGCCGAGGCTTCAAATTTGGAAGCCGAAGCCGATAATGCCCAGGCCGACCAGGCCGAGGAGACAGATAATGGCCGACAATAAGAAGAAGTCAGGATTGCACAAGAATATATCGTCGATCTTCGATGGTGTGCCCATTCCGAATGACCAGGGCGCTGCCTCTGCGAACCGGGGCTCCGAGCAGCCCAAAGTCGGTTATGACAGTCCGCGACCATCGACATCATCCGTCCAGAATCCTCAGATTCCGGGCTCTTACCAGCAGTTCAGGCAGTCGCCCAGAGGCGGCGCAAGACTCAAAGCCGGCGCGGAGGCCAAAGGCCCCCTGGGTCAGGTTGCCAAAAAGCTCTTTGCTCCCAAGCCGGGGGTCAGCCCGGCAAGGCAGAAAGTAATGGTGCTGGCAGTGCCGCTGCTGCTTGTGGTGTTCATTGTCGTAGTGACCAAATTCGTCGGGCTGCCTTCGTTTGCGGTAAAAGCGCCGGTGATACCTGTGCCAAAGCTCAATACCGCCGCCGCTGCCGACGAACCGATCTGGCAGAAACCAGAGCCCTATCCTGCGGGCCTTCGCGATCCGATGGAGCTTACAGATGATATGGTCGCAAGGATTGAAGCAAAGGCTCAGCAGGAAGCACAGGCCAAGATCGATGCCGCTGCGGCCCGGAATCAAACCGCAGCGGGGACGGGCGACACTCAGGCGATTGTCGCAAAAATGGGAGAACTCACCGTAAAAGGAATTTTGTTCAGCGCCGATAATCCCGCGGCGGTCATCGGCACTCGAATTGCACATGTCGGCGATACCATTGCCGATGCGAAGATACTCAAAATAACAAAAAAGAACGTCGAATTTGAAAGAGACGGAAAAACGTGGACTCAGGAAGTGGAGCCATAGAATCGTAGTCTGATAACGTGACCGGACAACGGAATTACGTAAGCGTTGATTTGGACAAAGGAAGTATTATGCAAAGTCTAACGACAAGCCCCAAGAAATTTGTGTGTTTCACACTCTGTGCTGTAGTATGCCTGGCCGCGACGGCTTTTGCCGACAGCGGCGTCCAGGCCGCGCTCGACCCCGATGTCAACGGAGCGCAGAAGACCCTCGAAGACCGGCTCACCAAGACAATAAGCGTCGAGTTCAGAAAGACCGCAATCGAGGACGTCCTGCGAATCGTCGCCGACCAGGCCGATGTCGATATCGTCAAGAGCCCCAAGGTCACAGGAGAAGTCACGGTCACCCTCACCGATGTTCCCCTCGAAGAGGCCCTGAACAATATTCTGAGCGTTCACGGATTCACTTATGTCCTCAGCCAGAACATGATCCGGGTTATAACATCCGAAGAGCAGGCCGAAAAACCGGAAGTGCTGCATACCCAGACATTCGAAATAGTCTATGCGGATGTCGAGGAAGTCGTCAAGGCCCTCGACAAGTTCAAGTCGCAGAAGGGCTCGGTGTCATTCATCAAGGGAACAAGCCACATAATCGTCACCGACACAGAGACGAAGATGAGGGAGATCGAGCTTTTCATACAGAAGGTCGATCGCAGGACGCTCCAGGTCCTCGTCGAGGCAAGAATATACGACGTCACCAGCAAAGACAGCTTCGAAGTCAATGCCGATTGGCAAATCGGAAGAAATACGCCGATCAGTACGGTTTCAGGAACCGACACAGTTACAAAGACAGGGAATACGACAAGCAGTACCTCATCTAATCGGGAGGTAACTGCGGTTGGTGAAACCGGGCCTACTACTAGCACAACACGCACGCTTACTACCACTGGTGCTGCCGGACCGACTACTACTACGGTTCGAACTGTTACCGATACAATTGACACCGTTACTCCCGCAAATACGGGAGTTGTTGACGAGATAGTTACAACTACCACGAGTGGAACGGCAGGGACTACGACGGATACTACCACTGCCAAAACGACCAGCGGTACTGCTGGAACTACCGGTGACACGACTGTTACAACCACTACTACGGGCAATAGTACGGGAATTGCTTCGAGCGATCAGGTAAGTAAAACGATTTCGGGCACGTGGCTCAATAACGCCTACAGGAAAAGCAAACCCTTCATGGGAGGCGGATTCGACAAAGACGAAGGCGGAGTCATTAAGTTTGGCCTGCTTAATAGCGCGGTTGATCTGGAGTTCACCTTATCGCTGCTGCAGAAGCAGATCGGCGCCAAGCTGCTGGCCAATCCCCGGGTGCTCGTCCTCGACAACGAAAAAGCGCTGTTCAAGGCAATCCGCGAGATCCCGTACCAGGAGCTGCAGGAATCGCAGGCAGGCGGGAGCATCGGAACCACGGCGTTCAGGGAAGTCGGCGTCGAACTCGAAGTCACCCCCCATGTCGCACTTGCAGACAACATGGTCAGGCTCATCCTCAAGCCCACCTTCAGTGTCGAAGGCGAAGATGTCGATGTAGCCGGCGTAAACGTGACCTATACACAGCCTTCCGTAGACAGGAGGGAGACCGAAACCACGCTGCTGGTAAAGAGCGGCCAGACAGTCGTCCTCGCGGGCCTGAGAAAGAAAGAGGTCAGCCAGGACATACGAAAGGTCCCGCTGCTTGGCGACATGCCCCTTATCAAGAAGCTCTTCCGCTATGAGTCCGAAGAGGATATTACGAGTGAGCTGGTCGTCTTCGTGACAACGTGGATCATCGAAGAGCCTGAGTTGACCGACGGTGAGAGAAATATCTATGGATCGACCGATTTCGGCATGCCCAAAGTTCCTCTCACGAGGATTGAGAAGAGACATAACAAGTAAGAAATTCAAAGATGATTTCAGGCGAGAAGCCATTGTGCTTCTCGCTTTTTTTTGCGCCGTTGCCTTTCGACCCCCTGTTTGCCGCCCGCGCGCCTCAGTTGTCTTTCTTGACATAGAGTGTCTGGCTGGGGAAGGCGAATTCGATTCCCTCGGCCTCGAACCGCTTCATTATCTCCATGTTCACCCGCTCGTTAACTTCGTGCCAGACCCAGTAGTCCGCAGGTTTGACCCAGTAGCTCATGTAGATATTGAGCGACCAGTCGTTAAAGTCGCTGAAATACACCCGTGGGGGTTTATCGGGGTCGGTATTGGCCTCCGGCGTCGCCGCCAGGACTTCCTTGATAAGCTCGACGGCCCTGCCGGCCTTGCGGTGCCCCGAATCGTATGTGATCGTTATGTTGGATGTCCTGCGGATATAGGGACGCTTGCCGATATTCTCAACCATCGACGTCGCTATCACGCTGTTGGGAATGGTGATAAGATGTCCTTCCAGTGTTCTTAGCCGCGTGCTCCTGATGCCGACCTCCTCGATGGGGCCTGTATGATCGCCGACCTTGACCATTTCGCCCATCTGGAAGGGCCTGTCTGCGAATATTGTAATGCCGCCGAAGAAGTTCTCTATGGTGTCTTTAGCCGCCAGGGCGACTGCGATTCCGCCAACCCCCGCACTGAGCAGCAGGCTCTTGACGTTGGTTCCCAGTATATTTTCGCTGATAAGCAGAATCGCCACTATGGCGATTGTCACCCGAAGAGACTTCCGAATCGCAGGGACCAGCATGTCGTCGAGAGTTGTCTCGGTTCGCCCGACCAGGCGGTTGAGGTAGTACTCGGCGACATCGACGAGCTTGTAAAGCGCGTAAGCCACGGCGACCGCCGTCGTCACCCGAACGACCATCATCCACGTTTCGCCAACTGCGAGTCGTATCCCCGTTTCGTTGTGGAAAACAAGCGGCAGCTTGCAGAAGTAAAGCCCCGCTGCGAAAACGGCAACGTAAGCCGGATTCGCCAGGGCCTTGAAAAGGAGGGCCCGAGGACCGTCAGGCTCTTTCTTCGCCGCGCGAGATGCGTAACCGTTGAAAAAGAACTGAACGATGCGCCCGCTCAGCATCGAGACCAGAACTACCAGAAGCACGAGTCCGAATCGCCAGAGTGCGTTGCCCCGCACCAGTTCATAGTTGACAATTTCTGTAATGGTTTCAGATATGCCTAAAATTACGCCGGTGTATCCTGCCATGCGCTATCTCCTTAATTCTGCCGACAGCCTGCCACAATTCAATTCTCGGAATTATCCTTCATGAGTCCATACGCTACGAACAATAACGCATTTTCCGCTTTGTTGCCAGTTTTTGGTCCTGTTGTTTTGAACGGCTGACTTTACCGCTGTCGTCGTGCCGCGTTACTTCAGCTCTACGGACCAGTAGGCGTGGTCGAGAAATTGCTTCCATGAGCGGTAGCGCTGGTGCCCGAGGTGGATGTGTACAAGCGGGTTGTGCCTTGGTTTGACGGGTTTCTTGATTAATGTCATACCTGCCTGACTCGGCGTTCGGCTGCCTTTCATGACATTGCAGTCCGTACACGCACAGACTATATTACTCCAAACCGCCTTGCCCCCCATGCTGCGAGGAATCACGTGGTCCAGGGACAGTTCGCTCGTCGCAAAACGCTTCCCGCAATACTGGCATTTGTTCTTGTCGCGAGCGAAGATATTTCGCCGATTGAATTTCACCTCGTTTCGAGGCAGGCGATCATAGAAAAGCAGTCGAACAATCCGAGGCACCGCGATATGAAAACTGACTGTTGATACCCAGTCGTGGCCTGTGGGTTCGAACTGCCGGCGAAGCTGGCTCACCTGGCACCAGCTCTCAAAATCGTAGTTCAGGTAGTTGCCCTCTTCGAGCGAAACCACTTCGGCAATTTCGCGGCAGAGCAGAGAAAAAGCACGTTTCGCTCCGACTATGCGGATCGGCATGTAATGCTTGTTGAGGACAAGCACATTGCAGTCCAGAGCGGATTGTGGAGGGACCATACTCATTGTCTTACTTAAACTCACCGGCTTCCGAGACCCGACGACCGGCGCAAAACACCGCTTGACCGGTATTGCCGTACGAGAAGCCGTCATCAAAACCCATCCCGATGCAGCCGGGATTTCATTGTTCAGTCAGTCTGACTCCGACAGTACGGTTAGGAGATACTGCCAAAGATATGCCTGAAACATATCCTGGTGGTTCAGGACCTTAGCAACCGCCTCTCCGGTTCTATTGCTCCTGACTTGCCGCATCGGATCCTGCGACCACATTCTCGGCCCTTGGACCCTTTTCACCCTCGACTATCTCGAAAGTGACCGGATCACCTTCTGTAAGAGTCTTATATCCGTCACCTGATAAACATGAATAGTGGACGAACACATCGCGACCGTCGGGTGTGGCGATGAATCCGAAACCCTTCCGTGGGTTGAACCACTTGACTGTACCCTCAGCCATGAAACGCTCCTTTGTAGTGCCAATTTGCCAAAACAAACAAAAATTTGAATTCCCGGTATGGCTCGCCGTCCCTGCAGGCCGGCGAATTCACATCATTTGGTGTCCGTTCGTGTTGAATTTAACTAACCGGCATCGACCGATCCTTTGATAGATGTATGGAGATTTTCCTTCATCAGCCGGCCCATTTTGAACTTAACAGTCCGTTTTGCCGGAACCTCGACACGCTCAAGCGTCTTGGGATTTTGCGCGATTCGGGCGGCCCGGGTCCGCGTTTCAAAGACACCGAAATCTCGAAATTCAAGACGGTTGTTATCGCTTAGCTCTTTTACGATCTCGTCGAGAAAAGCCTGAACTATCTGTTTGACTGCAACTCGTTTGGCTTGAGTACTTACTGCAATTCGGTCGATTAGTTCCTTCTTTGTAACTGTTGCCATATACTACCTCACTTGTACGAAAGAGCTATTGAGATATGGATTACCAATTCTGTAGAGACCCTGGTGAAGAACGAACCACCGCATTTTGTTAACCAACAGTCCATCATACATCTCTACTAACCTGCGTTTCCAAAGAACCGGTCTCTCCGGCAGACCCTCGGGCAACCAGCGGTCCTTCTCGTCAGCCTCGAAACCGACCGCAAAATGGAAGCCGCAAAACACTGCAACTTACTATACAGTAAAGACTTCTATACATCAAGCAATTTTTGGCAAAATTCCGAATATTCGAGAAAAACCCACCTAATCGCCCGCGCTGTACGCCAGGGCGAGACGCTCTGCGGACCGGACAATCCGCAAAATGCTGCTCTGGCGCAGAAAATAGCCTATTGACCCGCTGAAGATTTGTCGCCATAATCCGAGTTTCTGTATTCGTTCGGCTTGGGTTTGGCCGGCGTCATATACGGCTATATTGCCGGGAGCCTCTTCGTGCGCACGGACGAATGAAATGTATATTGTCGCGAATCCGTCGAGACCGGAGGCCCGCCTCCGGCTTTTGATAAGGAAGGATATTCATGCCTTCAAGCAGCAGCGAAGAAAATGCAAATAAAGGTACGAAACGTCGCGCCAAGAAGAAAGACAGAGCAGCAGAAATCGCCGACACGTTCGAATGGCTGATAACCGCCTTTATCCTCGCTTTCGTATTCAGGGCCTTCGTAATGGAGGCCTTCAGGATACCGACGGGGAGTATGGCAGACACGCTCAAGGGCGCACATTTTCGATTGCGATGCGTCCAGTGCGGGCACAGCTACGAGCACGGATTCGTGCCGAGCGAGTACAGAGACAGTAGCGGGCGGAGTCTGAACGATGATACGGTCCCGGCGGCGCCGGTAACTCCGCCTCGGACACAGTGCCCCAGTTGCGGCTATCGCTATTCGCACCCCGACAAGATGACCGTTGCAAACGGTGATCGGATACTCGTACTTAAGTGCATCTATCAGTTCTTCGAACCCAAACGGTGGGATGTGATTGTCTTCAAAAACCCCAATGAGCCGCGCATTAACTACATAAAACGGCTCGTCGCCCTGCCCGGCGATGAGATCGAGATAATCGACGGGGATGTCTATATCGACGGAAGAATCAGCAGAAAGCCTCCCAAGGTCCAGAATGAGTTGTGGATGACGGTGTTTGACAACGACTGCCGCCCCGTCAATCCGGACGAGCCTGTCTTCGGTGCCACGGGCGACAAGCCCTGGCGTCAGCCCTTTGTCGGCCGGCCCGATTCCCAGTGGGTTACGAACGACAGCAGGAATCCGACCGTGTTCAGCCTCCACAGCCCGCCGGATCAAATTGATACACTCATGTATGATTCATCCATCGGAAACGACTTCAAGGCAATCTACGCATACAACAAAACCGACTATTATGAACGCAGGCCCACATGCAGCGATTTGATGATTCGTTTCTATGCGAAATCCGCCGAAGACGCCGGGCACATAGGCGCAAGCCTCAGCAAGTACGAAACTGCCTACAGGGCCTCGATTGCCCCGGACGGAAATATGGCTATCAGCAGAATAGCCGACGACAGTGAAACAGTTCTTGTCAATAAACAGGTCGGCCTGCCCGAAAGTGACAAGTGGACGCTTTTCAAGTTCGCCAACGTCGATCACCGGCTCGTTTTTGAGTTTGGTTCTGAGACGGTGACCTATGATCTCGGCCTCGATCCCAATGCCGCAGGTCCGAGGGAAACGGATATTGAGCCTGAGGTCAAAATCTTCGGCTCCGGAAAACTCACGCTGTCGCATGTTGCTATCTTGCGCGATATCCACTACACCGAAGGCGGCGGCAGCAGGGCTACCGAAGGCAGGCCGTTTGTGTTGGAGGACGACGAATTTTTCGTCCTGGGCGACAACAGTCCAAACAGCCAGGACGGCAGATGGTGGCAAAGCCCGGGCAAGGCCAATAACGGTATTTTTTACCGCCCCGGCGTTGTTCCGAGAGACTATCTCGTCGGCAAGGCCCTGTTTGTCTATTGGCCCAGCGGCTTCAAGCCGTTCGAGAAGTTCCCGATTGCCGCGATTCCGAATGTCGGGAAGATGCGTTTGATATACGGCGGCAAGGATATGCTCGACTGACTATCTCTCGGCGTGCGAGCCAGGCCGGGCGCATCTGTCCACAGCCGCCCGGGGGGTACAAGATTTGGGCCGAGGCCATAGAGCCGAAACTGAAAGAGTTGATGGGTGAGAAAAGCCCGGAAAAATCGAATTGACCGCTCAAGGTGCGGTGGCGAGAGGTTGCCGATACCTGAATTCGTAAGAACAACAACGAAGAGTTGCGGCCTTTCCGGATGCCGGTTTCGATTGTCCTAATTCATCCGGCTTGCAGCAGTTGATTCAGCGATTCTAAAAAGGCGTACCGGTATGATGCGACCGAAGGTCCTGTTGCTTTTCGAATACGCCACGCTCAATGGTGGTGAGTTTTCCATGCTGGCGGTGTTGAAAGAGCTCGGGCAAGCGGAATTCGAATTTGTCGCCGCGGCTCCGGTGTCGGGGATGCTGACAGGACGATTGGAAGGATGCGGCATCAAGGTGTTGCCGTTGACGTTAAGGGACGGAAACGGGCAAAAACGATCCGTCGAGCAAATCAATTCCCATCTGGTCGAACTTATCACCCGGGTTTCCCCCGATTTGGTGCATTCGAACAGTCTTTCCATGGGACGCACGGTCGGCCGGATTGCAGGGCGATTGCCGATGCGGTGTACGTCGCACCTGCGTGATATCGTCAAGTTGAGCAAGGCCGCCGTCAGCGATTTGAATCGAAACGCAGGGCTGATTGCCGTTTCCAATGCGACCAGAAAGTTCCATCTCGAACAGGGGCTGTTGCCCGACAAATTGCAGGTGATATATAATGGCGTGGACACGGATATTTTTCGTCCAGCGCCGGAGAGTGGAATTCTCAAGAATGAGTTGGGCCTGGGCGACGCCGCGCTCTTGTGTGCCAACATCGGACAGATATGCTTGCGCAAAGGACAAACCTTGTTGGCACATGCCGCGGCTCGGCTGGCCGGCGAATTCCCTGAGGCGAATTACCTGTTCGCAGGACAACGGCACTCGCGGAAAAGGGAGAGCGCTGCCTACGAAAGCGTAATCCGGCTGATCTTTCGAGATGCCGGCATCGAAGACCGATTGTTTTGTCTGGGCTTTCGCCAAGATGTTCCGGTGCTGTTGAATGAAGTCGATCTCCTGGTTCATACGGCCCATCAGGAACCTCTGGGGCGTGTATTGCTGGAGGCGGCATCGTGCGGCCGGGCGATTATCGCTACCGAAGTGGGGGGGACGGGAGAAATTCTGACAGACCGGGTTTCGGCTTTGTTGGTTCGGCCGGATGACCTTGAAGCGCTTACAGCGGCGATCCGAAGGATGCTGACGGATAGTGAATTTCGAAGCCGGCTGGGACAGCAGGCTCGAACGTTCGCTGTCGAAAAGTTCTCGCTTCCCGGGGCCGCCGCGGAAGTCTGCAGGTTCTGGAAATCCTTTCTATGACAAAGGGAACCGCCTAAGCCGGCCCCGGCAGGGCCGGCCTCAGGCAGAGGCGGGGGTCGCCGGATATGCCGATTCCAGGGACGCCGGCACCGAAAAGTGACGAGAAAAGTGCTCGAAATTGCGGGCTTTTCTTGACATTACCTGCGGTCGCCGGTAGGCTATTCGGGTACTGATCTTTACCCTGAAAACAGCAGAGAACTTATGGAAAAAAACAAGCAATTGCAGGAGCAATTCGAGGATATGCGTATCCTCGACGAGCTTAAGAATTCATACCTGAACTATGCGATGAGCGTGATAGTCTCGCGCGCCTTACCCGACGTTCGGGACGGGCTCAAACCCTCGCAGAGACGAATCCTCGTGGCGATGAACGACCTGAATCTGGGGCCTCGGAGCAAGCATCGAAAGTGCGCAAAAATCGTCGGCGATACGAGCGGCAACTACCATCCTCACGGCGACCAGGCGACCTACGGAACGTTGGTTCGGCTGGGCCAGGAATGGAACATGCGTTATACCCTCGTTGACCCGCAGGGCAACTTCGGGAGTATCGATTCCGACCCGCCGGCGGCTATGCGGTACACGGAGGCCCGAATGACGGCCCCTGCTACCGAGATGCTCGATGATTTGAACTACGATACCGTCGATTTCGTGCCGAATTACGATGAGACACGTACAGAACCGGTTGTTCTTCCGGCGAAATTCCCGAATCTACTGGTCAACGGCTCGACGGGCATCGCCGTTGGAATGGCGACCAATATCCCGCCTCACAACATTAAAGAAATATGCGATGCGCTGCTGGTCGTTATCGAAGACCCACAGTGCGGGTTCAAGGATATTATGAAGGCCCTGCCCGGACCGGATTTTCCCACCGGCGGGGTTATCTGCGGGAAAAAAGGCATAGTAGATGCCTATACAAAGGGCAGGGGGCACCTTACAGTCAGGGGAAAGCTGAGTGTAGAGACAAATAAAAAAGGCAAAGAGAGAATAGTCGTTACGGAAATTCCCTATATGGTCGTAAAGACGACCATCGTCTCGAAGATCGCCGAGTGCGTGCAGAACGGGACAATTACCGAGATATCGGATGTCAGAGATGAATCGGACCGCAAGGGGCTGCGAATCGTCATCGAATTGAAGCGAGATGCCGATTCGGAAGTCGTCCTCAACAAGCTGTACCGATACACTTCACTGCAGACGACCTTCGCAATCGCGAATATTGCACTTGTCAACAACCGCCCGGAAACGCTGAACATCAAGGAAATGCTCAATTGCTTCATCGATCACCGCAAGGTCGTGATCCGAAGGCGGAGCCGATTCCTCCTCAAGAGGTGCAGGAACAGGGCGCATATCCTCGAAGGCCTTATCCTGGCGGTCAGCGATATCGACGAAATTATCGACCTGATTAAGAAATCTCCCGATGCCCCCACGGCGAAGCTCAACCTGATGAAAAAGCCCTTGAAGCTGGCCGAGTCGGCGACGCTAAAGAAGATACTCCCCAAGGCGTTCATCGAGGAAAAGAAGAAGGGAAAGCACTATCTGACAGGCCCGCAGGCAGATGCCATACTCACAATGCAGCTCCAGAGGCTGACGGGCCTGGAAATGGAGAAGCTGGCGAAAGAGTACGCCGGGCTTACCGAACAGATCGACGGTTACGAGGCGATACTGGCGAACGACAGGGTATTGATGGATAATATCATCACAGACATCCACGAAATAAAAGATAAGTTTACTGATAAAAGACGAACACAGATTACAGCGGCGGCCGAGCTGCTCGAAGCCGAGGACCTGATTGCCGAAGAAGAAGTGATAGTCACCGTAAGCCACGGCGGCTATATCAAGCGAATGCCGATAGACACCTACCGAACGCAGGGCAGGGGCGGCAAGGGGATAATCGGCTCGGTGACGAAGGAAGGAGACTTCATCAAGCACCTGTTTGTTGCCTCGACGCATGACTACCTGCTCATCTTCACGAATCGCGGAAAATGCTACTGGCTGAAGGTCTATAATATTCCGAGCATGTCCAGGCAGAGTAAAGGCAGGAATCTCGTTAATCTGCTCAATCTTGGAAACCAGCAGGTCGCTTCGATCATCAATGTCAGCGGCTTCGAACCTGAAGATGAGCAGGGACCCGAATCGCAACTCGTAATGGCTACGAGTAAGGGCGTTGTCAAGAAAACACGCCTGTCGGCCTATGGTAATCCGAGAGCGAGCGGTGTCATTGCGATTAACCTGGACCCGAGCGACGATTTGATCGGAGTGGACCTGACCGGAGGCAAGGACCACATCGTCCTGGGTACGCGTGACGGCATGACGATACGTTTCGACGAGAATCAGGTGCGGTCGATGGGGCGGGCCTCTCGCGGGGTGCGCGGCATCAAGCTGCGGAGCGGCGATGCGGTTGTGGGAATGGTGATCGTCGAGGAGAAAGCGGCGCTGTTTACGCTTTGTGAAAACGGGTACGGCAAACGGACCGGCATAGAGAATTACCGCCCTCAGAGTCGCGGGGGCGTAGGCCTTAAGAATATAAAGACATCGACCAGGAACGGCAAAGTCGTTGCGCTCAAGGCTGTTCAAAGTAGAGACGACCTCATGATGATTACGGCCAAAGGAATGATTATCAGGACCGGACTCGATGAGATTCGTTCCATCGGAAGGAATACTCAGGGTGTTCGGCTGATTAAGTTAAAACCCGGCGATAAACTTGTAGCCGCAGAGAAAATTATGCCGGAAGATGCCGATAACGATAAGGATAAGACCAAAACCAGGACTGAGAAGAAGACCGGGAAAAAACGAAAATCGGAATAGCGCGGCAGTCGTTGGCGATACGGGCTAAAATGCCACAAAGCAGAACCAAATCAAAAAGCGAACCGGTTCCGGTCTATGTGCTTAAGGGTAAAGATGATTCTCTTGTCGGCGCGCAGACCCAAATGCTGCTCGATGAGTTGATAGAGCCCTCGCAGAGAGTAACCGGACTTCTCGATGTCGATGGCAAGGATGTTCTGCTGTCGGTGGTGCTTGATGAATTGCGGACGCTGCCGTTCCTGGCGGACAGGCGAGTGGTCGTTGTTAGAAACGCCGACGATTTCATCTCGAAGGACCATAACCGCCAACTGCTCGAGAAGTATTTCGACCGGCCCAGTCCGACCGGCATACTCGTGCTGGTAGTTCGCAATTGGACTTCGACTACCAGGCTCGCCCGCAAGCTGTCTAAGATGGGCAGGCTGATTGACGTGACGCCGCCGAAGGGGCAGGAGCTGTCCCGGCGATTGGCCGGCTACGCCCGAGAGGCCCACGAAAAGGTTCTCAACATGAACACCGCCGAACTGCTTGTTGACCTTCTCGGCGACGACTTGCCCAGGCTGTACAGCGAAATCGATAAGCTGGCTGTCTATGCACCGGATGATAAGGCAATTACAGCCGAGCACATCGAGGCGTTGACGGGCCACAATCGTATCTTGGGCGCCTTTGAGGTGATTGATGCGATCATCGCCGCCAGACCTGCGCAAGCGGTGGATCGGCTGCGTCGAATGTTTGCCGACGACAAAAGCTCCGAATATACCGTGGTCGGAGCGTTTGCATTTCACCTGAGGAGAATGTTCCAGGCAAAAGTTATGCTCGATAAGGGTACTTTCAGGGGGACTATCGAAAAAAGTCTGAGAATCTGGTCGAACAAGGAAAGGTTCTTCGCCCAAATTCAGCAGATGTCGCTGACCCGGATCGGAGGGTATCTCCAGCGTCTCGGCCGGACAGACTACGACATCAAGACCGGCAAAACAAAAGCGACGGTGGCGATGGAGCAATTGGTCCTCGAATTGTCCCTGCGATGAGCCTGGCTGCTGGAAATTTGCGGGGGCTGGCCGCCTGGATTCTGTTGTTACAGTCTTCTTTATGGCGCCGTTGTCGTGCCGTCAGCCGCCAGGTTCACCGGGTCGAGGTATTTCTGGAGGACGCAAAGCAGCCATTTTCGGTCGATTGGTTTGGGCAGATAGTCGTTGCAGCCTGCGGCGAGGCACTTTCTGTCGTCACCTTTCATGGCGTTGGCGGTCAGGGCGATTATCGGTGTTGCAACGCCTCCCTTGCGCAACTCTCTCGTGGCCTCATAACCGTTCATATTCGGCATGTGTATGTCCATGAATATCAAATCGAATTGCTCGCCAATACCCTTGCGCACGGCTTCCCTGCCGTCGCTGACAATCGTCACCTCAAAACCGATTTTCTCCAGCAGCAGCTTAATCAGCATCTGATTGGTGAGCGTATCTTCGGCAACCAGGACTCGGCCTGAGAAATTGACGTTTTCCAGGTCCGTCTGGTCGTAGGGCTCGGCGTTTTCAGTCGTCGATGCCTCGGTATCTTGCTGACTATTCATATCTACGCCCGCAGGTATCACAAGCGAGAATACCGACCCCTTGTCTTCCTGGCTTGTTACGCTGAGAGTTCCTCCGAGCAACTCGGCTAAGTGTCTGGTTATGGTCAATCCAAGCCCCGTACCCTCGAAGCTGCCGGCTTTGTTGCTGCGGGCCTGCACAAATGACTCGAATATCGACTGCTGTTCCTCCGGAGCTATTCCTGTACCGGAATCTTCAACGTCGAAGCGAATAAAAGGCCGGCCGTTATCGTTCTGGAGATTTACGTTAACATAGACATAGCCCTGCTTGGTGAACTTCACTGCATTACTTGTAAGGTTGATCAGACATTGTCGCAGGCGAATTGCGTCTGTGCGTATCTGTTTTGGAAGCGAACTGCTCATAGAAACACGAAATTCGAGATTTTTGGCATCGGCTTGCGGGTGCATCATAGACTCGATTGAATTGAGCAGCCGATCCAGTCGACAATCGGCAATCTCGGTAGTCAGCTTGCCCGCTTCGATTTTGGAGATGTCAAGAATATCGTTTATCGTTTTCAATAGATTGCGTGCCGATTCCTTGATAATGTTCACGTGGTCCCTTTGTTCAGGCGTCAAATTCTCGTCGGCCAGAACCTCGGCAAAGCCTACTATGGCATTCATTGGAGTTCGGATTTCATGGCTCATGTTTGCGAGAAAATCACTCTTGGTTTGACTCGCCGTGGTAGCTTTTCTCGCTAATTGGTTCGTGTGCTCAATCGAACGCTCAAGCTGTCTGTTGATGTCTCTGATGTTTTCCTCGGCTTGCCGACGTTCGGCGATATGTCTCTTCGCCTGGATCAGGACGCAAGGCCAGACGACTACCAGAATCGATACACCCAGAGCCATAGACAACGAGACCTTCGTTGTCGTTGCGTCAAGCGCATCGAGGTTTGCCTTAATGTGATTTACGGCAGCTTCGGCTGTTCTCTGAATGTGTTCGGCGTAAATATGCTTGTTCGATTCATATTCGGCTCCGAACAGCAGATTAGCGGCCTGGTCGCGCTGGCCGCTGCGAATCAGACTGAACGATTGCTTTTCCAACTGTACGAGTCTGTTGTTGGCCTGATCGACCTTCGCGGGAGAATCCACCTCGGGAATCTCCGTAATTAGTGCTTTGATTGCGGCATTCAGGTTTGGCTCGAAGTTCAAGTAGCGTTGCTCCCACTGCGTATCACCCGTGACCGCGCCCATGCGCGCCGACATCGTGAGTACTTCGTCGAGATAGACAATCCTGTCGATCAGCCTCTGAGTTTTCAGTTGTTTGACTGCGAGTTTTTTAATGTTGTGGTGATTCGTCCAGACTTCAATACCGACAAAACCCAGCAGCAGCAGCGTAACCGCAATTGCAGCCGTCAAACCCCGCAATGGGAAGGCGGATCTCGTCTTGGCCCGGTAGTCTGATGATTGCAGTTGATTTGAAAAAAACTCTTCTTCGATTCCTGTCTCACGATAATCGGTCATCGGGGGATTCCTGTCTTATTCGAACCGGCCTATAGTCGGCTTGAGAATGTAAGAATAAAAAGTTCAAAGGCGTAAAATTGCGTCCAACTGTCCTGGGTCATATTGCATCAGTTTTTACAGTTATATTTCAGGCGCCTCCACAATAGTCTGACCTTGTAGCCCTGCTCCATAGTCGAACGGCACCATGTTTGGTTTACGCCCGTGAAAAGCATTAAGAATAAACGCTCCTGTTACTCAAAAGTATCGGGAAAATTCCTCGACGGGATAACTCCAAATATATTTCTGATGAATCTATGTCGCCCGAATAATGATTGAATCACAGAGCAAGGTTTTTTCTCGGTCTCTTGCGCAGCGTAATAGAAACACAGCCGATTATAGGACACAAAGAACGCTCGTTGCGGAACCGTATTGTGTTTTGCCGGCGATTCGGATATTATTCGTTGAAAATATCAACAGCACTAATGAAAGGAAGCATCATGTTCACACCGAATCTCTTCTCGAAGGCGCTTCATCTTGTACTAATCCTGGTCGGGTTGCTGTGCGTCTCCTGCCGGCAATCGCAGCGGGCTGATATTGTTTCGCAACCCTACATTCTTGATACGGGTCTGGTTTCGAGGTCCGTTTCGTTTGAGAATCCGACCGGCGAGCCGGGACAGGGGGGAAAGGCGAGCAGCAATCTCGGCGTCGGGCGCAAGGGCTCGCCTTCCAGGACGATGAAGCCCGGTGACGTCCAGCAGTTGTGCGATATCGACGGGCCCGGGACAATCCGTCATATCTGGGTGACAACGCCTCGTGACCCCGCCAACCTGCGCAGCCTCATTCTCCGTGTATGGTGGGACGGCCAGGAGCATCCCAGTATCGAGTGCCCGATCGGAGATTTCATGGGTATCGGCCACGGCAGGGTGATGGCCCACCAGACAGCCGTCCACTCCGTCGGCGCCAACGCCGGGATGAACATCTTCCTGCCGATGCCGTTTACCAGACATGCGAAAATCACCATTACAAACGAAGCCGAAGCCTCAGCCAAGCCGGTTCCTTTGTTTTACCAGATCGACTACACCATCGGCGATAAACACCCCAAAGACGTAGGCCGGCTGCACGTCCTCTTCCGCAGGGAGAATCCGACCACTCTTAAGCAGGATTTCGAACTGCTTCCCAAACGAAGCTCGAAGGGACGCTTCATCGGCTCGCTCATAGGCATTCGCAACCTGCACCCCGGACAGTGGTGGGGCGAGGGAGAAATAAAGGTTTATATGGACGGCGACACCGACTTGCCCACGATCTGCGGGACCGGAAGCGAGGATTACGTCGGTCTGTCCTGGGGCATCCAGCAGACCCCGTTCCTTTTCAACGGGTGCAGCCTCGACCAGAACAATTTCATTACGATGCATCGCTGGCACCTGCCCGACCCGATTGCCTGGCAGGAGGAATGCCGTATTACGATTCAGCAAATTGCCTGGAAGGGCGGCCTGGCTGAGACTCAGGACGACTGGTCGGCTGCGACTTTCTGGTACGAGCCTGTCCCCAGTGCTCCGCTGCCGGCCATGCCGGACGAGAAGTCCAGAACGGCCGATCTATGGACGGATTAGCCGCGTCCGTAGCTTGTCACCGATAGTGACATAGACTTTTTTCGTCTTTTGCAGACTGATTTCGAGCGGGCATGATGAATGTCGATTCAAGTAGTTCAATTTCGCCGCAGCAACATGCAGTCTGGTCGGCTGTATTGCTGATCTCTTGCGCTGCGGGGCGGGCCGAAGATCTGTTCAATCCGGAACGAGCCGAAGCGCCGGCGAAATTGCAGTGATAGCAGTGGAATTTCCGGCGGCATTTCGATATTATGGCGGAAATAAAGGCGCTTCCTCGGCGCCGCCGAGTAGAAAGCCGATTCTAATCCGGTTCAATGACATGTAAAGGAGATGGTTATGTCAAAGAAAAGCTTGATTGTATTTTGCCTGACGGCTTTGGTGCTGACAGTTGGCTGCGGAAAGGTATTTCGCGGCAGCGGGGCCGGCTACACGAAACTATTCAACGGCAAAGACCTCGACGCCTTCGAGGCGACGGGAAACGCGAAGTGGGTCGTCGAAGACAGGATGCTCGTCGGAACCCAGGGGGAAAACAACGCCCCCGGTGACCTTTTCACGAAGCAGGCCTTTACGAATTTCGAATTGATCGCCGCCTACCGTACCGAATGGCCCTGCAATTCCGGTATCTGGTTCCGGTTCCAGTCACCGCAGAAGGCCTACCAGGCCGACATCCTCGAATGGAAGAATCCGGTCTGCTGGTCCGGCACGGTTTACTGCCCCGGAAAGATGTTCATCGCGATGAACGAAGACGAGTCCATCGTCAACAGGGAAGGCTGGAACACGATGAAGGTCCGTGCCGAGGGCGACCATATCCAGGTCTGGCTCAACGGAACGCAGGTCGCCGACGTGCATGACGCGACGACAGATTCGGGTAAGATAGGCTTCCAGGTGCACCCCGGCGCCGAATTCGGACCGATGAAGATAGTCGTAAAAGAACTGAAAATAAAGGAACTCTGACGAGTGCTTATTTAAACAATCACGGGCCGTTCGAGGAAGTACTTCGCACGGCCCGCTTTTTTACGCTTCGTTATTCTCAGGCCCTTCATCCTGTATAAACGTATGCCCGTGAAATCGCTTTGCAATGGGAATGAAGATGACAGCGGTAACAAACATCGCGCCTACGAAGAACCAGTAATAGCTTGCCCCGGGGAGTTTTCGGGTACCGTCCTCATTTTCGATAATGTAATTGACTGCAGCGGTGAAGGCGTTTCCGAGCGTTACGGAAAGTAGATATATAGCCATGATGAAGGATTTCATCTTCTTTGGGGCCTGGGTATATGAGAACTCCAGGCAGGTGATTGAAACCATCACCTCCGCGGCCGTCAAGATTATATATGCAAAGAAGTGCCATCCTATGCTCGGTTTTGCTCCTGCTGCGATTTGTGCCTCTATGATCGCGGGAGTAACGAAGGACAACGCGGCAACAAACATACCTATTCCGACTTTACGAAGCGGCGTTAGCGGAAAAACCTTGTTAATTGCCGGATAGATCAAGTAAGCGAAGAGCGGGATCAAGATCATTATGAGCAGTGAATTGACGAATTGAATCTGGTCTGGCAGCCATGTTATCCAGCACCATCTGAGCTCCATATTCTCTGCCTGGAGGACCCAGGCAGATTGCGACTGGTCGAATAGGGACCAGAACATTCCGACGAACAAGTAGATTGGGAGCAACCTCAGGATGATTTTCAGTCCTTCTCCTGTGAAAGTTTCTTTAATAAGGCTGGAGCCGGCGGGCTTGATATGCACGAATTTCCACTTGCCCATCCAAAACACAATAGTCGCAAGGAACATCAGGACCATGGGAACGCCGAATCCGACTTGCGGGCCGTACCATGCCCTCAACAAGGGGCAGAAGAACATAGAGATACAGGCACCGAGATTGACGGACCAATAGAACCAGCCGAACCATCTGCTCATCAGATGTTTATTCTTCTTTCCGAACTGGTCGCCCACGTTGGCCGAGACGCATGGCTTGATCATACCCGATCCGACCGCCATGAGAATAAGCCCTATTGCCAATCCGGCCCTTGTGATATCCACGACTATTGCCACAAATCCGAGACAGTACACAATTGAAAAGAAGAAGATGGTCTTGAATTTGCCGAGCCAGAGATCGGAGACTATTGCTCCGATCAGTGGCATGAAATAAGCAGCAGCTTTGAACCAGTGGAAGATGCTTTTGGCACGTTCCTCGCCCATTAGCGCTTTGGCGCCGTCGGCATTCTGAAGATGCGTAGTCATGAAGATCACTAATATGGAGGTCATTCCATAGAATGCGAATCTCTCAGCCGCCTCATTGCCAAGAATGTATGGTATCCCTGCGGGTGTTTTGTCAGACGGCAGTGGTGCGGTGATGTATTCTCTTTTGCTCATAATCGCCCTGTATAATTCACTCTAAGATTTCCAGCCGCATCGACTACGGCCTGTCTCGTATGCAATACCCCAATATACTACCCCCGGAGCGGCTCGGCTTCAAAGGAGAAATCGCCCTTGCCCAAACGCCTCTAAACTGATAGTATCGCCCCATGACAACTGAATTTAGACGCTGTTATCGCACGGATGAGGTAACCTTATGAAAAATCACGTTTTGGCCTGTGGAATCCTCTTCTCGACACTTACTTTTGTCTCATTTGCCGGCGCCGCAGAGGTCAAGGCGCCGGACGCCCGAATGCTTCGTTTTCCGGATATCAGTGCCGAGAGAATAGTGTTCGTTTATGCGGGCGACCTCTGGACCGTGCCCAGGCAGGGCGGCCTGGCGAGAAAGCTCAGTTCGCCCAAGGGCCAGGAGATGTTCCCCAAGTTCTCCCCCGATGGGCAGACGATTGCCTTCAGCGGCAACTACGACGGCAACACCGATGTCTATATCGTTGATGTCGATGGCGGCACACCCGAGCGCCTCACCCATCATTCCGCAACCGACCTCGTCGTCGAATGGTATCCCGACGGCAAGAGCATCCTGTACCGTTCGAGAATGTTCAGCCCGTCCAACCGCTTCAACCGCTTCTTCAAACAGCCCGTCGCCGGCGGCCTGCCCGAGACCCTGCCGATGCCCTACGGCGAGCTGGCGACATTCAGCCCTGATGCAAAGAAAATGGTCTTTCAGTTCATCTCGCGCGAATTCAGGACGTGGAAGAGATACCGCGGCGGAATGGCCAGCGATATCTGGCTCTATGATTTCGACAACAAAGACTCGAAAAAGCTGACCGATTTCGCCGGAACCGATGCGCTGCCGATGTGGCATGAAAATACGATTTACTTCCTCTCCGACCGCGACGAAAACAAGAAACTCAACATCTGGGCATACGACCTCGAGTCCGGAAAAACACGCCAGGTCACGAAGTTCGCCGAGTATGACGTCAAGTGGCCCAGCATCGGACCCGATGCAATCGTATTCGAGAACGCCGGCCGACTGCACCTGCTCGACCTGGCAAATGAAACATCCCAGCCCGTCTTGCTCCAGGTCCCCGCGGACCTGCCTCGCGCCAGGAAGAGACTCAAGAGTGTCTCCGGAAATATCGAAAACTATGCAGTCTCTCCCAGCGGTCGAAGGGCACTTTTCGAGGCCAGGGGCGAGATATTCACCGTCCCCGAAAAGCACGGCAGTGTTCGCGATATCACCAATACTCCGGGAATCGCAGAGAGATACCCTGCCTGGTCACCCGACGGCAAAACCGTCGCATATTTCTCAGACCGCACGGGGGAATACGAGCTTTACACGCGCAGCGGCGACGGCAAGGGGCAGGAAAAGCAAATTACAAAAGACGGAAGCGCCTTCAGATATTCGCCGGTATGGTCGCCGGACAGCAGGAAGATCGCATTCTCGGATAAGACCGGCAGCCTCTTCATCGTAGAAATTGAGACAGGAACGCCGAAGTTCATAGACAAGGACGAATGGTCAACGATGCGGTCATATTCCTTCTCGCCGGACAGCCGGTGGCTCGCTTATGCCAAGACTATGCCCAACCGCAACGGCGCAGTCATGATCTACGACAGCGAACAGCAGGAAACACACCAGGTAACAGGCGACTACTACGACGACCGCAATCCGGTTTTCGATATCGAAGGCGACTACCTCTTTTTCTGCTCCGACCGCGACTTCAGACCGGTTTACGGCGATATGGACTACACGTGGATTTACCCGAACGCAACTGAGATATACGCCGCCACGCTCAGAAAAGACGTCGGTTCGCCTATCGCACCGCGAAGCGACGAGGAATACACCGAGAAGGAAGACAAAGACAAAAAAGATAAGGCCGACAAGAACGACGAGAAAGCTGAATCGGACGACAGTGCCGAAAAGAGCGACGAAACCGACCCGAACGCCGCCGCCGATGAAGACACCGGCAAAGACGACAAGGAAGAAAAAGATAAAGACAAGGCCGAGCCTGTTAAAATTGATTTCGACGGCTTCGAGAACCGCATCGTCAAGATGCCGATCGACGCCGGTAATATCGGGTCGCTCAGTTGCGTCAAAGGCAAGCTGGTCTTCTCGCGATACCTCCCCGCCGGCACGGCCGACCGCGGCAGGCCATCAGGCACGCTTCTCTACTATGACCTCAAGGAGCGCGAGGAAAAGACCGTTATCTCCAAAATCAGCAGTTACGACGTTTCGGCCGACGGCAAGAAAGTCATCTACAGGAGCAATTCGACATACGGAATTATCGACCTGGCGGCGGGCAAGAAAGTCGGCGACGGAGAAATCTCTGCGGGCAAACTGAAAGCCTGGATAGACCCGCACGCCGAGTGGCGACAGATATTCACAGAGGCCTGGCGCCTCCAGCGAGATTTCTTCTACGACCCCAATATGCACGGCCTCGACTGGAACGCAATCAAAGAACGTTACAAGGTCCTCCTCGACTACGTTGTGGACCGCGAAGACCTCAACTACGTTATCGGAGAGATGATCGCTGAACTCAACGCCTCGCATACCTACGTTCGAGGCGGTGACATCGAATACCCCGACAGTATCTCCGTCGGCCTGCTCGGCTGTGACTTCGAGCTGGACGAGGAAAACAACGCCTACAGAATCAGCAAGATCTACGAGGGCGCCGTCTGGGATGCGGACGTCCGCTCTCCGCTCAGGCAGCCCGGCATCGAGGTCAACGAAGGCGATTATCTGCTCGCCGTCAACGGCAAAAAAGTCGATACGTCCAAAGACCCCTGGGCCGCGTTTCAGGGGCTTGCCGGCGAGGTCGTAGCGTTGACTATCAGCGACAAGCCCGAAATTGAAGGCGCTCGCGAGGTGAATGTCAAGCCGGACTCAAGCGAGTTTCGCTTGCGAAACCTCGCGTGGATTGAGAGCAACCGGCAGAAGGTCCGCGAAGCAACGAATAATCGCGTCGGCTACGTCTATGTGCCGGATACCAGCCGCAACGGACAGAACGAACTGGTCCGCCAGTTTACCCCTCAGTGGAACAAGGAAGCGCTCATAATAGACGAACGATTCAACAGCGGAGGCCAGATCCCGGACCGCTTCATCGAATTGCTCGACCGACCCGTTTACAACTACTGGGCCCGAAGAGACCACCGCGACTGGCGAAGCCCGTTCGTCGCACACGACGGCCCGAAGGTCATGCTCACCAACGGCTGGTCCGGCTCAGGCGGCGACGCATTCCCGTACTACTTCCGAAAGGCCGGCCTCGGACCGCTCGTCGGAACAAGAACATGGGGAGGACTCATAGGAATCAGCGGAAATCCCCAGCCCATCGACGGCGGTTATGTCTCCGTCCCGACGTTCGGCTTCTGGAATACCGAAGGCCGGTGGGATGTCGAAGGCTACGGCGTGGACCCCGATTACCCGCTTGAGAACGAACCCCACAAAATGGCCCAAGGCCGCGACCCCCAACTTGAAAAGGCAATCGAAGTAATCCTCGACCTGCTCGAAAAACAGCCGCCTCCCAAACTGCCCAAACCGGCTTACCCCGACCGTTCGGGCAGGGAAAAATAGCCGACCGGACAAGAGAAGGGTCGCCGAAAAATAGGAGAAGACACAATGAATCAGACCACGATCCTATCCGCAATAGTGATAACCTGCCTCATCTTCTCAGGATGCGCAGCCCAAGTCAGGCAGGAGCAGCTCGACCACTTCATCCACGTACATGCCGATAAAGTCAGGCCGCTGGCAAAACAGGCGTCCCTGGCGTCCTGGGATGCCGCCGTCAGCGGAAAGGCCGAGGACTACGACAGAACCAGTGAACTGAGCCTGAAAATCCGCTGGATATACAGCAATCCGCATGATTTCGAATTTCTATCCGACGCAAAAAAATCGTCGCTGATAGTCGATCCGGTTCTCAGACGTCAACTGAATGTCCTCTACAACGCCTACCTCAGCAACCAGATCGAACCTGAACTGCTGAAGGAAATCAACGATCTCGGCGTTGAGATCGAGAAGAACTTCAGCGTTTTCAGGGGTACTATTGACGGCGATAAAGTCACCGACAGCAGGATTAAGCATATCCTCAAAACCGAGACAAATTCAGCAGAAAGGAAGAAGGCCTGGCTCGCAAGCAAGCAGGTGGGCCCTGTGGTCGCCGGCGACATAATCCGGCTGGTCAAGCTGAGAAACAAGGCTGCCCGGAAACTCGGCTTCGATAATTACCATACCATGTCACTGGCCACAGGCGAGCAGGACGTCGAAGATATCGACAAAGTTTTCGACGAGCTCTACAAACTGACCAACCTGCCCTTTGCACAATTAAAGGCAGACCTCGATAAGATACTGGCGGCCAACTGCAACATCGGCGTCGCGGAGCTGATGCCGTGGCACTACCACGACCCGTTCTTCCAGGAAACGCCGCTCGTTTACGAGATCGACCTCGACTCGTACTATAAGGATAAGGATATTAAAGATATCTCGGTGAAGTTCTATGCGTCGATAGGCTTGCCGGTCGAGTCAATAATCGAAAAGAGCGACCTCTACGAACGAGACGGCAAGAATCCGCACGCCTTCTGCACCGATATCGACAAGGCCGGGGACGTTCGCATTCTATGCAACCTCAAGAATAACGAGACCTGGATGGAGACGCAGCTTCACGAACTGGGGCACGCGGTTTATGACAAATTCCACGATCCGCAGGTCCCCTGGCTGCTCAGAGAACCCGTCCACCCCTTCACGACCGAGGCCGTTGCGATGTTTTTCGGCAGGCTAAGCAGGAATCCGGCCTGGATGCAGAAGATGCTGGACCTCTCGGACGAACAACGCGCGGACATTGAGAAAGTGGCCGACAAATACGCCCGGCTCAAACAGTTGATCTTTGCCCGATGGGCGATGGTCATGTACAGCTTCGAAAAGCAGCTCTACGCCGATCCGGACCAGGACCTCAACGCCTTGTGGTGGAAGACCGTCGAGAAGTATCAGTTCGTGAGAATGCCCTCCGGCCGTGACGAACCGGACTGGGCGGCGAAGATCCATTTCGCAATCGCGCCCTGCTATTACCATAACTACATGCTCGGCGAATTGCTCGCATCGCAGTTGCATAACCACATCGTGACAAGGGTTCTCGGACTGCAATCCGATGAAGGCGTAAGCTACGTCGGCGAGAAGCAGGCGGGGACATTCCTCAAAGAAAAAGTCTTTCATGCAGGCTCGCTTTACCACTGGAACGAGATGATAAGGCGGGCGACCGCAGAACCGCTGAACCCGGAATATTTCGTGCGGCAGTTCGTGAAATGATGAAAATGCTCTGGCCCAACGCTGTTTCGTCTCTGGGCGGTCAAGTTCGGTGCTGAATACGCATAGGTGAATCATGAATCTCGAAGAGAAATCATTACCCGAAATTACCCTAAAGGCCTTCGTTCTTGGCGTCGTCCTCTCGATTGTGCTCGCAGCGGCCAATGCGTATTTAGGCTTGCGAGTCGGCATGACCGTCTCTGCCTCGATACCCGCTGCCGTTGTGTCGATGGGAATCCTCCGTCTTTGGCGCAAGAGCAACATTCTCGAAAACAACATCGTCCAGACTGCGGCCTCTGCCGGCGAGTCGCTCGCCGCCGGAGTCATATTCACACTCCCGGCGCTTGTAATTATGGACTACTGGCCTGATTTCAGCGGGCCAAGACTTGTATGGGTGATGATCATCGCAGGCTTTGGAGGACTTCTCGGAGTATTGTTCACGATACCGCTGCGCCGAGCCTTGATTGTCGAAGGCAAGCTGAAATTTCCTGAGGGCATAGCGACCGCCGAGGTCCTTGAGGCGGGCGAGCAGGGTGGCAAAGGGGTCTGGACTATTGCAAAGGCCGCTGTTGTCGGCGGATTGTTCAGAATCTGCTCCGGAGTATTCGGCCTGTGGCCAGGACATTTTGAAATAGCGGCGAGGCTGCGCTCCACGATTGCCTACTTCGGCTCCGACCTCAGTCCCGCGTTGCTGTCGGTCGGCTATATCGTCGGATTGAATATCGCAGTGCTCATCTTCCTCGGAGGCCTTGCCAACTGGCTCATCGCAATACCCATCTTCGCCGGCACGCATGCCTGGAGCATCTACCCCGCAGGCCACGCCAATGCCGGAGAAGCGATGACGGCCGTGGACTGGGCGCATACGATATGGTCCCAGCAGACGCGCTATATAGGCGTCGGCGGCATGCTCGTCGGGGGACTCTGGACCATCGTAAATCTCAGGAAGTCAATCTTCAGCGGCATCAGCAGCGGATTGAAGGCTTACAGCAATGTGATAGGCGAACGAGAGCAAATCCCGCGCACCGAAAAGGACATGCCCATGAAGTGGATACTCATCCTGATAGCAGCTTCGGTCGTCCCGCTGTTTCTGCTGTACCAGAAATTCGTGGGCCAGGTCCAGGTCGCACTGCCCATGGCCGTGACAATGCTAATTACCGGCTTTTTGTTCTCGGCTGTAGCCGGCTACATGGCCGGCCTGGTCGGCTCGTCGAACAACCCGATCTCCGGAGTGACAATAGCGACCGTTCTGGTCTCAGCGCTGCTGTTGCTCGTACTCATGGGCAGCAGCGCCGAAGACGGCCCTCCCGCTGCGATAATCATCGGAGGCGTAGTCTGCTGTGCCGCCGCAATCGCAGGAGACAATATGCAGGACCTCAAAGCCGGCTACATTGTCAAAGCAACACCTTGGAAGCAGCAGATAATGCAGATGGTCGGGACGCTCTCGGCTGCACTGGTTATGGCGCCGATTATGATGCTGCTGCTCAACGCCTACGGATTCGCCGGGCACAGCTCCGCCAAGGATGAGCCCCTCATAGCCGCACAGGCCAGTCTTATGTCTTCCGTTGCAAACGGCGTTTTCGGAGGCGGGCTGCCTTGGACATACGTCTGGATCGGCATGGCCCTGGCCGTAGGCATCGTGCTGCTCGACCTGTATCTTCAGAAAATCAAGAGTTCATTTAGAACGCCGGTCCTCGCCGTGGCCATAGGCTTCTATCTGCCGTTTGAACTCTCCGTTCCCATCTTCGCAGGGGGACTGATCCACCAGGCGCTCAAATCCTACGGGAAAAGACGCAGCGACAAGGCCGAAGAAATCGAGGGTTCCAGCAGGAGCGGCCTGCTCTTTGCATCGGGACTGATCACAGGCGAAGCGCTGATGGGTATTCTACTGGCCGTACCGATTGTAATACTCGCTAAGAAGAATATCTCGCTGCCTCTCTGGAAAATGACCGGCGGCTCGCTCCTCGGCATAGCACTGCTGATTGCAGTAGCCTGCTGGCTCTACAAAACCGCAAAGGAATAATTTCGCAAGACGGATGAACCGGTCTCTTTGAACTGCGGCTGTCAATGCCGTTACCGCTATTGAACGTAAGCCCACGCCGGGTCCCAGGGCGGGAGCTTCTCGGCGGGCTGCTCGAACGCCTTCAATATCTCTTCCGGGACGTACTTCTTCTTGACTATTACGCTATAGACATTCGTATCGAACCATGTATCGTAAAGCGTCCACATCCCGTCGCTGCCCTTGTCCTTGCCCCAACTGTTCTCAACGAGCCACTTGACGGGCTTGTCCTCCCGCATATCGACGCCCACAAACACCATCGCATGATTCGGAACGCTCTCGCGAAGCAGCGACCTCTCGGCCTTGCTCATGCTCATATCGATCCCGTAGATCGAATCGTAGTCGAACATCTCCATCGCCATAATCCCGTGGTCCCGGCTCTGGTCCTTGCCCACGTCGCAGGCGAACCACACGGGCACATCGTCCAGCACCGATTTCGACGCGATCTCTTTGAGCACCTCAATCTCGACATTGACGAAGTGGTTGTCGTCGCCGTCCCGGATATTCCGCGTCAGGTCAATACTGTAGTGCTTGCCGTATTCTTTCGAGGGGTCGTTGAAGATATCCACATACTCTCTCATATCTATGCCTACGCACTGACGGAAAAAGTCTTCAGGCGTATAAATGTTGGTATCGCTGACGACCGAATTAGCGTCCTCGAACCGCCACTCGAACTCCGCAGGAGGCTCGCCAAGGTTCATTACGAGCATCTTATAAACATCGGCCAGCATCTTCTGTTTCTCGCTCCTGAGTTTCTTGACCGACTTCTTGCCCATTGCTCGAAGCTTGGCCGCATCGGCTCTCAATTTCCTGGCCAGAAGCGCGTTCATCAGTCGAGTATTGCTCGAACTGTTCGTCTCCGGCATTATCCTGCTCGGCACGACCCCGTATTTCTCGACGAGGTTAACGACATTCTCCCAGTACCCACCGTCCGAAATCGGGTTGCGAAGAATGAATTCCATTTCCCGGTCCATCGGGTCCCGGTCGCGGAATTCGATGATATTCTCAAGAAAGCAGTTCGCCTTTTCCAGCTTGTCCCAGAACGCCAAAAAGCTCTGCGAAAGCTCGAACTCCTTGAGATTATATTTCTCGATAACGACAGGCCGAATAGTATTGAGCCCCGCAAAAAGCCAGCAGCGCCCGCTGCTCTTCTGGTTGGTTATTCCTTTCGTCTTGATCTTATGGCTGAACAGCTCGTTATGCTCCCGAAGAATATCACGATTCAGCGCAAGGCTTGCCATGTCGTTGTTTGTAATAGAGTTGTACATCGCCCGCGTGTGGGTGTCCATCTCGAAAGACCGCCGAATCTTCTTGATAGCATCGTCGTCAAGCCCGCCCGATTCGGCGGCGTAAGTCACCGCTGTCAGGCTGAGCAATACGAGGATTACCGTCATTGGTCTGTATCTTTGCATCGATTCCATGATTGCTCCTGTAATTATTGATGTTTGAATTGTCTCTCGGGGCCACTGGTTAATATCAGCGTCACAAAACCGGGCGAAGCGCCCGTCCGCCGCTCATTGGGCCGTCGCCTTCAATTGGCGTATTCTTTCAAGGCTGTCGGTAAATTGTTCCCTTGCTTTGCCGACATAATCGTTCACTTCATCGACATAACCGTCCGCGGACGCCGACCAGACCCGATTCAAATATCGCTCCCCGGCTGCGAATCTGGTCATTACCTCGCCGTAAGCGTTCAAGCCGAACAAGTGGCCTATACTCTCCCGTGCCTCGACAAAGCGAGCTATCTCTTCGAGAAAAAGCTCATCGACCTTGTGCCGAAAATCGTAAGGGCTGATCGATTCTTTTTCCTCGTCCAATCGGGTTATGTTCTCTACAATATTGCCCAGCGATGTTTCGACGGCTTCGATATTCTCAGCCAGTTTGCCTTCCGCCGTGCTCTGTTTGCGATGTCCCTTCCTCGTCACCACTACGCCGGCAACCCCCAAACCCATCCCGCAGGCGAAATACCCCCACCTCACGGTCTCGTTGTCCATTACACTGGCCAGCGCCCCGCCGAGGAAACCTACCGTTATCATTAGTAGTCCGAGATTTTTCATTCAATCAGCCCGCCAAACCTGCAATAACCTTGTAGAGCGCAAATCCCACTCCCACAAGAGCCTCGCCGACGATAAGGCCTGCGGCTATTGGGAGGCCGACCTCTTCGCTGAATCGAACCCCTTTCTTCCAATCGACGAAGAGCCTGATAACCGTGCCGATGCTGTATGTCAGAACAATATCGAAAGGCAGATAAAACCCGAGCCCGACGAGAATACCGAGTCCGCCGATCCCGCTGGCGCTTAAAATCGCTCCCAACCCGGCCCCTGCGGCGTACCGGTCCACCGGAACGTCACCGCCTAAAATAGCCGACATCGTCTCGGCAAGCGCCGTCGCCTGCGGGGCCGGCAGGTCGCTGCTGCCGAGAGTATAAGCCTTGTGAAGAACATAAATCAGAACCATAATCACGACCGGGCCGAGCCACGTCCCCAGGAACTGTCCGATCTGCTGCTGCTTCGGACTCGCGCCGACAAGATAGCCGGTTTTTAAGTCCAGCATCAGGTCGGTCGCCTGCGCCATCGCAACGCATGTAGCCGCCCCCACCATCACCGAAGCGATCATCGCGGCCCGGTCGCCCAGACCGCTGGCTACGACAATCAGAATCGTCACCGCAATTAAGGTCATCCCGCTCATCGGCGACCAGTTCGTCCTGCCGATACATTCCGAGAGTATCACGCCGGCTACCCATATCCACAGCGTCCCCAGAAGCGCCATCATCGCCCCCCGCACCACGCCCATTTCCTGAACCGACGTAATAGCAACGACGAAAAGAAGTATCGTCGCCCCTGCGATTCCGATGTACAGCAGGCGAATCGGCATCTCGTCTTTCGAAAGCGTGGTCTTCATCCTCGCCGCCGATTGCATGCTTTTAATTGCACTGATAATAAGAGGCAGAGCAAGGACTATGCCCGCCAGAGCCCCGCCGATAAGCATGCCTATCCCTACCGGCCGGAAAAGCGTAAGGCGAAGATATTCGGGAACTCGCGAATATTCCGCCATTTCCGGATACTTTTGAACCAGCATCTCCGCAGCGGGAATCTTATCCATCGCTGCCAGTAAAGGCGCCAGAACCCAATAGCACGCAAAGCCCCCCACCACAAAATATATCCCACCTCGTCCGCAAAGGAACCCCACGCCGACAGTCATCAGAGAAACATACCATATCCCGTTGAGATAATCGGGCAGCCCGATGTGCGGCCCGACGGCCCAGCTCTCGAAGTGTGCCAGCTTCACGACTATATGCCCGATCGCACTTATCCCAACGCCGGCTACCAGCAGCAGGGCCTTGTGGATCCCAGCGCCGGGTGACTTCAGCACCGCCGCCACCGCAACCCCGCCAGGGTAAGTCAGCCGTTCGAAATCGATCATCTGCTTGCGAAGCGGGATGATGAAAGCTATCCCTAATACCCCTCCTGCGATACATGCAAAGACCATGATGACAGGATTGAAATTCGTCTCGCCAAGGATGAAAAGCGCAGGTATTGAAAACATCATTCCCGCAGAAGCCCCGTTGACCGAGCTGGCAATCGTCTGGTTGATATTGTTCTCGACGATACTCGTCCGGCCCATCAACCCCCGCAGAATCCCGAAACCCAAAATAGCCGCCAATTCCGAAGATTCGTGAGAAAAGCCCAGAATCAGGCACGCATACCCCCAACTGACGGTAATTACGATCCCTAAAACATAGCCGACCACCACGGCCGTCCAGGTCAACTCCGGATAAGCCCCCCTGCGAATAACCCTGCCTTGCGAGTCGCGTTCCGACACTATCCAGTTCTCCTTGACAAGCCGAACCGGACCCTAAACGCGGCCCGGAGACCATAATCCATTCTGCCCTCAAATCTTACAGAACGAGCACAGCAAACGCAACCTATTTTAGAAACCGGCGCCAAAGCTTTATCTTTTTTGCTATCCTGTCTTGCCTCTGCGATACCGCTTGTAATCGATCTTCAACTCTTTGACCTTGTAACCCATAATTCGCGCCGTTGTGTTCAGATCGCGCGCCGCCGCCGCAAGGCTGCCGTCGCAGCGCTTCAGCGCATCGACGATTATGTCACGTTCGAAAAGGTCAACCCTCTCCTTGAGCGAACCGGTGCCGACGGTATCCGATGCGTCCGAAGTCTGCAGCGTAGGCGGCAGATGATGACCGTGTATCACCCCGTCCGTACTCAGCAGAATCGCTCTCTCAATGCAGTTTTCCAGCTCCCTGACATTGCCGGGCCAGTGATAAGCAACCATCATATTGATCGCCGGGGTACTGATTCGACGAACGTCTTTGCCCATCTTCTTGCCGTACTGTTCCACAAAAAAGTCCGCCAGAAGCAGGATGTCGTCTTTGCGGTCGCGAAGCGGCGGCAAGATCACCGGGAATACATTGATTCGATAGTAAAGGTCCTGACGAAAGCTCCCGTCGCTCACGGCCTTCTCCAAATCGCGATTCGTCGCTGTGAGTATGCGTGCATTAGTTTTCAGGGGCTGGTTGCTGCCTACCCGCTCGAACTGCCTCTCCTGAAGCACCCGAAGCAGCTTAACTTGCGTAACCGAAGAGAAATCCCCTATCTCGTCGAGAAAGAGCGTCCCGCCGTTGGCTTCTTCGAGCCGCCCCCGCCGGGTCTGAGTCGCTCCGGTAAATGCCCCTTTTTCATGCCCGAATAACTCGCTCTCAAGCAGATTCTCATTCAAGGCCGCACAGTTGACCTTGATAAAAGGCCCTTCGCTGCGAGGGCTCGAATAGTGAATCGCATGCGCTACGAGTTCCTTGCCCGTGCCCGATTCCCCTCGAATCAGGACCGTCGTGTCACTGCCTGCCACCTGGTGAATGTGTCGATAAACGTCACGCATACTGCTCGAATTGCCGATTATATTCTCAGGCCGAAACTTGTCTTCCAGTTCGTTGCGAAGTCGGACGTTTTCATCCTGAAGTTCCTGCCGTCGAATCGCGATTTCACGTCGAGCCTTGACGTCATTGGCGATCATGCTGGCGACAATGCTCAAAACCCGCATATCTTCGTCCAGCGATATCGATCCGTCGTAGATGCGATCGACCGAGATCGTCCCGATAACATTCTTGCCGATTGAAATCGGCGCGCATATAAAACTCGTCTCGTTCTCTCCCGCACCGCGTCGCTCGAAGTAGTTGAGAAACGAAGGCTCTTGCGAGACCTTTGGCACGATCATGGCCTTGCCCGTCTGCATGACTGTGCCGGTTACGCCTTCGCCCATCCGGTAACGCACTTTACTGCTCTGCTCATGCGGGATGTTGTGAGCGACATCGATCTTAATCTCCGCGCTGTCCGGCCCCAAAAGGGTGATAGTGCCCCGGTCCATACCCAGATCGTTGTCAAGCGTGTCAAGCACCTCCGCCAGGCCCTGTTTCTGCGCTGTGCTGGCGGCAAGGATGTGACTGATTTTGTACAGCGTTTCGAGTTCCTGAACATGACGCGATCCCTCCGTGCCGCCGCGCAAATCAGAATTCTTTTTAGACATAGCAAGCTTGCCCCACATAATTTGGCATTTTTCCGTAGTGTACGACATAATCGTATAGTTTCAAGCGAAATATGACAAATACGTCTTCAGGCAGTCCGGGCACACGTTAAAGAGTCAAATGCCCCCTCGCAATCCTGACTGGTCACTCAAGTCTTTGCTATTACAGATAATACAAATATGTAATAAGCGGCAACTGGCATACAAAATTGTTGCGTGCGTTGCCTCCGCTGCCAAAACTGTGATCAACCTAAATTGTTATACAAAAAGAGGTTATGACTAAAAATATCTTCTGGCACGCCGGTTGCAATTGATACCAGAAATGAACGTCGTCCCAAAAGACATTGAAAGGTGGTCTTGCATGAGAACGAGAAACCGTATTATCTTATTCCTCCTCCTCGCCGCTGTGGGAGCAAGCCCGGCGCTCGCGGGAGAAACCGAATCGACTACGAGCCTGAGCAAGGCAGTCGATCTCATTACGATAAAACATGGCCTCGATACCGTCTGGGTGCTCATAGCAGCCTGTCTGGTATTTTTCATGCAGGCCGGATTCGGGATGGTCGAGGCCGGATTCATAAGGGCAAAGAATACCTGCAACATACTGACGAAGAACTTCCTCGACTTCTGCATGGCTTCGCTTGGTTTCTTCGTCGTAGGCTATGCCCTGATGTTCGGCGGCGGCAACGGGTTCTTCGGAACCAAAGGATGGTGCCTGTTCGGCCTGGAATCAACGGTAAACGGCCTGCCGCTACACGCTTTCTGGCTCTTCCAGGCGGCCTTCTGTGGCGCGGCAGCGACTATAGTGGCTGGCGGAATGGCTGAGAGAATGAAGTTTTCGGCGTACCTTATTTACTCCTTTGTCATCTCCGCACTGATATACCCGATTGTCGGCCACTGGATCTGGGGCGGAGGCTGGCTCGCCTCCAACCTCGGTTTTGCCGATTTTGCCGGCTCAACCGTGGTCCATACCGTCGGCGGCTTCGCCGCCTTGATCGGCACGGTAATATTAAAACCCAGAGAAGGTAAATATGCCCTGGACGGCAAGCCAAGAGTTCTCGCCGGCCACAGTATCCCCCTGGCCTCACTGGGAGTCTTCATACTATGGTTCGGCTGGTTCGGATTCAATGCAGGCTCAACCCTCGGCGTGGCCGATGGTTCGGCGATCGCCCGCGTCGCGATAAACACAAATCTCGCTGCGGCCCTCGGCGGAATCGCCGCGATGGTGACGGTGTGGAAGAGATTCGGCAAGCCGGACCTCTCGATGGCCATGAACGGCGCCCTCGCGGGCCTGGTCGGAATCACCGCCCCTTGCGCCTACGTCGAACCGTGGGCCGCAATAGTCATAGGAATTGTCTCGGGCTATATCGTAGTCAGAGGTGTGGAACTGCTTGATTCGCTGCACATTGACGACCCCGTTGGGGCATTTCCGGTGCACGGAATTTGCGGCGTCTGGGGCACCCTGGCCGTTGGAATATTCGGCAAGAGCGCCTTGGGCCTGCAAAACAACGGCCTTATCTATGGCGGAAACCCGACACAGCTCGGAGCACAGCTTGTCGGCAGCGCCTGCACCATTGCGTTTGTTGTAATAAGCATGGGAATCGTATTTAAGCTTATCGATCGAACAGTTGGCCTGCGGGTAAGTCGAGAGGAAGAACTCAGAGGGCTCGACATCGGCGAACACGGAATGGAAGCCTACGGCGGTTTCCAAATCTTCTGCACGAGCTGACAGAAAGAAAACTTTAGGAGTTGAAGAATGAAACTGATTATCGCATATATACAGCCTCATAAGTTGGAGGATGTCAAGAGAGCTTTGTTCGATGCTGAAGTGCGCAAAATGTCCGTCACAAACGCCCTCGGCTGCGGCGAACAGCACGGCTACGAAGAGAGCTACAGAGGAATAAAGTTCGAGGTAAACCTGTTGAAGAAGGTAAGGCTCGAGATAGCCGTAAACGAAAATTTCGTCGAGAGAACAATCGAGGCGATCTGCAGCGG